>NZ_CP073078.1:3112823-3417904 GCF_018135625.1 Phenylobacterium montanum | reverse complement strand
TTGGCCTGGATCAGGGCCAGCTCGGCCTGCTTGCGCGCCGTGATGTTCTGCATGGCGCCGATGATCCGGCGCGTGGAGCCGTCTTCGCCGCGGACCGCGTGCATGACCTCGGCGATCCAGAATTCTTCATTCTCGCCGCGCAGCACGCGATATTCGACCTCGTAGGGCGCTTCCCGGCTGTGAAAGCGGCGCGAGGCTTCCGCGACCAACGCCCGATCGCGCGGATCGACGAACTGGTCCGTCGTGCCGGAGAACACCGCTTCAGCCACGGCCTCGCTCTCGGCCTTGCTGGTGGCGAACAGCGCCTTGCCGGCGCTGACGATCGAGCGGCGCTTGAAGTCGACGTCGTAGACCTGGAGGTTGGCCATCTCCGTCGCCAGCTGCAGCCGCTGCTGAGTACGCTCCAGGCTGAGCATCGCCTGGACGGACTCGGTGATTTCGTGAGCGGCGCTGACGACGCCGGCGATCTCGCCGGTCTCGTCGCGCCACGGCGTCATCTCCAGGTCCATCCAGCGGCGCTTGCCGTCCCTGGACATCGCCCGAACCCGAGGCTCCTTGACGAATTCGCCCGAGAGGCAGCGCTCGAACTGGTCCTTGAAATAGGCGAAGGCGTCGGGGGCGAGGTCCTGCAAGCGGCGGCCGACGGCTTCGGCCTCGCTGACGCCCATGGTCTCCAGCCAGCGCGGCGTAGCCGTCAGCACCCGGAAATCACGGTCGGTCATCACCGACTCGATGGGTACGGTGGAGACGAAGGCGGACATCACCTTGCGGGCGGCCCGAAGCTCGCGATCGCGCAGGGCCGCAATCCCTGCGTCGCGGGCGCGGTCGCATTCGTCGGCGAGGCTATCGGCCAGATCCTGCAGGCGCAGAGCCAGCGCCTTGTCATAGGCGCGCGGCTCCGGGCCTCTCACGGTCAGGACGCCTATGGCCGATCCATCGGCCAGGCGTACGGGGGCCCCGGCCCAGAACCGCATGGCCGGCAAATCGCCGTGACCTGTCAGGCGAGAATCGGGCGGGATATCGGCGATCCAGATCGCCTTGCCTCGCTCGATCGCGGCCCGGACGCCGGTGGCCGGCGCCTCGGTTCCGACCAGGCTGCCGCCACAGCGCCAGACGCGCTCGCCGTCGACCAGGACAACGCTGGCTTCGGCCCCGGAAAACAGCGCCTCGGCGATCCGCCGGGCCCGATGGAACGCCGGCAGCGCCGGATCCATGCCGAACGGCGGATTGCCTGCCTCTTCAACCATGTCCGCCCTCCGCGTTTCGACGCTAGCCGTCGCGCGCTGAAATCAAGGTTAAGAGAAAGGGACGCGAACCTGTTTTGGCGACGGGTCCGATCGCCGCACGGCCCTGGACGCCGTGAACAAGCAACTCGGCGTCGTCCCCAACATGTTTCGCCTGATCGCCCAGAGCCCGGCCGCGTTGCAGGGTTTCGCCGCCAACAACGGCGCGCTCGGCAAGACGCTCGACGTAAAGACCCGTGAGCGGATAGCGCTCGCCGTCGCGCAGGTGAATGGCTGCGACTACTGCCTCTCCGCACACAGCTATCTCGGCCTCAACCTCGCCAAGATCAGCCCGGAGGAGATCGCCCTCAATCGCAAGGGGCGGTCCGGCGACCCGAAGGCGAACGCCGCCGTCCATTTCGCGGCCAAAGTGGTGCGCGAACGCGGCCATGTCAGCAACGCCGATGTCATGGCGGTCCGCGATGCCGGCTACAGCGATGCCCAGATCGTGGAAATTCTCGCGGTCACCGCCGAGAACATCTTCACCAATCTGCTCAACGTCGTCGCCGAAACTGACATCGACTTTCCGGTCGTGAAGGTCAGCGAAGCGGCCTGACCAGAGGGGGTTGGCGGCTTTCCGCCAACCCCACGCTCGGCCATGATAGGAGGGCGACGTGTCCTATGGATTTCTCGACATCGCGGTAACGCCGAGCGTCTGGGCGGTGCAGGCCAGCATGGGCGCCGACCGCATCTGGCAGGCTTTGAAAGGGCGCCGCGAATTCGATCGCTTCACCGAAAGCGAGATCGCCGAAACCGTGCGCCCGCTTCGCAACGGCCTCAACGACACAGGAGAGCCAAAATGAGCACCCAGCGGCCGCCGCTGCCCCCCTTCACACTGGAGACCGCAACCGAGAAGGTTCGCATGGCCGAGGACGGATGGAACAGCCGCGACCCCGAAAAGGTCGTGCTCGCCTATACCGTCGATAGCTTTTGGCGGAACCGGGCCGAGTTCGTGCGGGGACGCGAGGAGATCGTCGCCTTTCTCACCCGCAAATGGCGGCGTGAACTGGACTATCGCCTCGTCAAGGAACTGTGGGGGTTTCGTGAGAATCGGATGGCGGTGCGTTTCGCCTATGAGTGGCGCGACGACAGCGGCAATTGGTTTCGTTCCTACGGCAACGAGAATTGGGAGTTTGACGCGCACGGCCTCATGCGCCGCCGCTTCGCCTCCATCAATGACGCGCCCATCCATGAGAGTGAGCGCAGATATCATTGGCCGCTGGGCCGGCGCCCGGACGATCATCCATCGTTGAGCGATCTTGGATTCTGAACCCGTTCGGGTGGCCGGCCCCGGCCTCACTCCTTGGTCTTTCCCCGAAGTCTGGCCCGGGGTCGTGCGACCTTTCGGGCCTTGTGAGCTTGGCGAGTAGAGGGCCTGGGCGTCGGGCGGTCCGCAGGCGAGCGGGGACGCTCGGTGTTGCCGTGGGCCCTCGGCTACCGGCCAGTGACAACGGCTAATGCCCCACAGTAAGCTGGGAACGATCATACGGATTGACCACGGCCCTGACGGTTTGTCCGTGGCTCACAGAAATTGTCACCGACCCTGAATTTTCATTCCAGGGGTGTGGGGGTATTTTGTTGTCCTAGCGGCGGTACTCGTCTTGCCGGCAGGTGACGAAGCGGCGGCCGAACGAGCCGAGTTTATTCGGCCGTCAGAGGCCGCAACGGTGATAACGCTTCCTCGAAACGAAGGCATACAACTGGACAGCTTGCTTCCGGTTGGGGAGCGGCCGCCTTACCGCACAATATAAACTGCCAATCCCGCCACACCCAATGCCGTCTGAGCAAAAAAATAGATCCAAAATAAAAAAGGACTTTCGGATCGCTTCACAGACCTATAGGGAAAACTAATACTGCCCATTATCAGACTAAAAGCAGAATTTGCCAGCAAGAATATACTCGCCAATAGGATGATCACATCTGAGTTTGCGCTACCCCTTACCACAATCCGCCCCTTCTTTTTTATAGGATATTCGAGCTTACATAGCGTCGGCTTCCATTTCCGCCTTGGGTCGTTTTCGACCTCTGGGTCCCGCGCAGAAAGTTGCCGTTCGGCGCTATCCGATCGGCTGCGCTAGAACAACAAAATACCCCCACACCCCTGGAATGAAAATTCAGGGTCGGTGACAATTTCTGTGAGCCACGGATAAACCGTCAGGGCCGTAGTCAATCCGTATGATCCTTCCCAAAGCGCCGTCATTTTTGCATTGCGAAAATGTAATATTGATAATCGATATGTAATTTGATCGAAAAACGATGTGGGCGTATCGATTATCGCCATGGAGAGGGCGTCAACGCCCCCCAGACAACCAAGGCGAAATCGGAATGGTCCGGATCTTCGCTGCGGTGCACAAATCCGACGGAGAGACCCACATGACCACTTCCTTCCTCAAGACCCTGGAACGCGCCGCCAACATCGCCGCCGCCATCGGCCTGACCGCCGTCCTGTTCGCGGCCGCCCCCTCGATGACGCAAATGATCTCCGCCAGCCACCTGTTCGGCGCGTGATCGGCTTTGCAAGGCGCGGCCGGCGGGGCATGTTCGCCGACGGTCCGACACTCTAGTTCGCGGCCGTCGGCGGCCTTATGCCTCCGACCCACCCTGCAAGGATCCCCCGAATGCGCGCCCTGGGGCCGGGCTCAGTATCGAGCTTTCTGAAAATCATCCTCGACGTCGTCTATGTCGCCTTCTGGGTGGCGGCCATCGCCGGCGTCGTCGGGACCCTGGCCCTCTATGTCTTCGATTTCGATCCCAAGCTCCTGGGCAAGGCGATCAAGCTCAACCTCGACCCAAACGAGACCCCCGCCACCCTGACCATGGTGGCCACCGCCTTCACCGCCTATGTCATCGCGGTGCTGATCATCGTCGAGCGACTGCGCAAAATCTTCGCCACCCTGACCGCTGGCGATCCCTTCCATCCCGACAATGTAGGCCGCCTGAGGTGGATCGGCGTGATGCTGATCGCCCTTGAGCTCGGCCGCTACCCCCTGGCCGTGGCCAAGGTGCTGTTGATGCCCGACATGGACGGCGTCTCGTTCAGCCCCAATCCGACCGCCTGGTTCGCCGTCTTGGTGGTGTTCGTCCTGGCCGAGGTGTTCCGCGAGGGCGCGCGCCTGCGGCGCGAAGCCGAGCTGACCATCTGAGCCCGCGGGAGACGCCGAACCCATGCCGATCCGCGTGCGCCTGGACCGCATCCTGCTCGAACGCCGCATGTCCCTGACCGAGCTGGCCGACCGGGTCGGCGTGACCATCGCCAACCTGTCGATCCTGAAGACCGGCAAGGCGAGGGCGATCCGTTTCTCCACCCTGGAGGCCCTGTGCCGCGAACTGGACTGCCAGCCGGGGGAGCTGGTGGTGTTCGAGCCGGGGCCGCCTGGGGACTATGGCGAGGGGGAGGAGTGAAATTCCTTCCCCCTTGCGGGGAAGGGGCAGGGGATGGGGGTGAACCTCAGTTTCGGCCGACTTGGGCGCTGACTCCCCCCACCCCAACCCCTCCCCGCAAGGGGGGGGAGGGGTTTTGAGTTACCCCTACCCTACCGCCGCCTTCTGCAGCTCCACCAACTCCCCGATCCCCTTGCGCGCCAGGTCGAACAGGGTCTCGAACTCGGCCCGGGTGAAGCCACGCTTCTCCCCCGTGGCCTGGATCTCGACGATGTCGCCCGAGCCGGTCAGGACGAAGTTGGCGTCGGCTTCGGCGTTGCTGTCCTCCTCGTATTCCAGGTCCAGCACCGGAACCCCCTCGAACACGCCGCAGGAGATGGCGGCGACCTGGTCCAGGATCGGGTCCTTGGTGATCAGGCCCTCGTCCAGCATGTAGCGGGTGGCCAGTCTGAGGGCGACCCAGGCGCCGGTGATGGCGGCGGTGCGGGTGCCACCGTCGGCCTGCAGCACATCGCAGTCGATGGAAATCTGCCGCTCGCCCAGGGCCTTCAGGTCGACCACGGCGCGCATGGAGCGGCCGATCAGGCGCTGGATCTCCTGGGTGCGGCCAGACTGCTTGCCTTGTGCGGCCTCGCGCCGGCCGCGGGTGTGGGTGGCGCGCGGCAGCATGCCGTATTCGGCGGTGACCCAGCCCTGGCCCTTGCCGCGCAGGAACGGCGGCACGCCTTCGTCCAGGCTGGCGGTGACGAGCACCTTGGTGTGGCCGAAGGTGACCAGGCACGAGCCCTCGGCATAGCGGTTGACCTTGGTCTCCAGGGTCACGGGGCGCAGGACGTCGGCGAGGCGTTCGGACGGGCGCATGATGGCGAAGTCTCCTTGAGGCGGCGCGACCTTGCGCACGGCGGCGGCGCGCTTATCCTAGATCGAAGGCCCGGCGTCCATGCCCCGCCCTTCGCGAAAGGTCCTCGTCACGAGACGATGAACAGCCTGATCCACCCCACCGCCCGCTCGCCCAGCCTGGCCGAGCTCGATGAACGCGCCCGCGACATCTTCCGCCGGGTGGTCGAGGGGTATCTTGAGACGGGTGAGCCAATCGGCTCGCGCACCCTGTCCAAGGGGGGCGTGCATCTGTCGCCCGCCTCGATCCGCAACACCATGCAGGACCTGGCCGAGCTGGGTCTTTTGGATTCGCCGCACGTCAGCGCCGGGCGGGTGCCGACCCATGCGGGCTTGCGCCTGTTCGTCGACGGACTGATGGAGATCGGCGACCTGGGCGAGGCCGAGCGGCGCGACATAGACGCGCGGCTGTTCGCCCGCGGCCGAGGCTTCGCCGAGGTGATGGACGAGGCCAGCGCGCTCCTGTCGGGCCTCGCCGGCGGGGCCGGGATCGTGGTCACCCCGGTGCGCGAGGCCGGGGTCAAGCATGTGGAGTTCGTCAGCCTGGGCCCCGAGCAGGCCCTGGCGATCATGGTGTTCGAAGATGGTCAGGTGGAGAACCGCCTGATGCGCCCGCCGGCCGGCCTGACCCCCGCCGCCCTGCAGGAGGCTTCGAACTTCCTCAACAGCCGGCTTTCCGGGCGCACCCTGGCCGAGGCCAAGGGCGAGATGGACCAGGAGCTGGCCCTCGCCCGGCGCGAACTGGACGCCGCCGCCGCCCGCCTTGTGGAGGATGGCCTGGCCGCCTGGAGCGGGGGCGAGGACCTGGACCGCAGCCTGATCGTCCGCGGCCGCGCCAACCTTCTGGGCGACGCCCGCGCCGCCGAGGACCTGGAGCGGGTGCGCCGCCTGTTCGACGACCTGGAGCACAAGCAGCAGCTGATCGGCCTTTTGGACCACGTCCGGGACGCGCAGGGCGTGCGTATTTTCATCGGCGCCGAAACGCGCCTGTTTTCACTTTCGGGTTCCGCCGTGATCGCGGCGCCCTATATGACGGGCCGACAGAAGGTGCTGGGCGCGATCGGCGTGATCGGGCCGGCCCGTCTGAACTATGCCCGGGTGATCCCGTTGGTCGACTATACGGCGCGGGTGCTCGGGCGATTGTTGGACGCCTGAAGGAAGTAGAGAGAGCCATGACCGACGACGCCGCCCCGGCCGCCGATCAAGACGAAACCAAGACCGCCGGCCAGGATCCCGCCCCGCAGACCGCGGAAGAGGTCGAAGCCGCCCTGCGCGCCGAGATCGCCCAGCTGAAGGACCAGATGCTGCGCATCGCCGCTGAAGGTGAGAACGTGCGCCGCCGGGCCGAGAAAGAGGCCAACGACGCGCGCGCCTACGCCATCCAGAAGTTCGCCAGAGACCTGCTGGGCGTGGCCGACAACCTGGCCCGCGCCATGCAGCACGCGCCGCGCGACGCCGAGGATCCCCTGGTCAAGAACCTGGCCATCGGCCTGGAGATGACTGAGAAGGAGCTTCTGGCCGCCTTCGAACGCAATGGGCTCAAGCGCGTCGACCCGGCCAAGGGCGCCAAGTTCGACCCGCACCAGCACCAGGCGGTGATGGAACAGCCCTCCAGCGAAGTCGCCGGCGGCGGCGTGGTCCAGGTGATGCAGGTCGGCTACGAGCTGTTCGGCCGCATCGTGCGCCCGGCCATGGTTGTGGTCGCCGCCAAGGGCTCCGGCCCGGCCGAGCCCGCGCCCAATGTCGAAGCCGCGGTCAACAACCCCTACGCCCATCCCGAGGCCGGCGAGGACGGCGCGGGGGCGGCCGTGGACAGGAAGGCCTAGGGTCGGCCAGGCTCAGTCGATCGACACCACCAGCTTGCCCTCCGCGGTGCGGCGGCCGATCGCGTCGTAGGCCTCGGCCACGCTCTCCAGGGTGAAGCGCCGGGGATCGAGCCTCGGCGTCAGCCGGCCTTCATCGGCGAGCCTCGCCGCCCGGCGCAAGATATCGCCTTGCCGCGCGCGGCCTTCGCCGGTGAGCAGGGGGTCGAGCGTGAACACGCCGGAATAGCTGGCGCTCTTGAAGGAGAGGGGGGCCAGCGCGTGCGTCCCCCAGCCCAGGCTGCTGACCACGTGCCCGCGGGCCTTGACCGCCCGGAAGGCGGCGTCCAGGCCGGCGCCGCCGACCGTGTCGTAGACGACGTCGAAGCCGCGCCCGCCGCCATGTTCGGCGACATAGGCCTGCACGTCGGTGTCTGCATTGATCGGCGTTGCGCCAAGTCCTCGCAGAACCTCGCCCCGAGCGGCCCGGTCGACGCCGTAGACTTCGGCGCCCAGGCTGCGGGCGATCTGCACGGCCACATGGCCGACACCGCCCGCCGCGCCGATCACCAGGACGCTCTGTCCGGGCTGGACCCTGGCGCGCTCGACCAGGCCCTCCCAGGCGGTGACAGTGACCAGCGGCAAGGCCGCCGCCTGGAGCATGGACAAACTCGCGGGCTTCCTGGCCAGCAGGTCTGCGTCTACCGCAGCGAATTCGGCCAGGGTTCCTTGCAGGCCGCCGACGCCGCCCACCATGCCGTAGACCTCGTCGCCCACCTTGAGTCCTGTCACGCCCGGTCCGACGTCTTCGACCACACCGGCCAGATCCAGGCCCAGGACCGCCGGCAGGGGCTGGCGCGCATGGGCCGCTGCGCCGGCGCGGATCTTGAGGTCGAGCGGGTTGATCCCGCTCGCCTGGATGCGCACCAGCGCCTGGCCATGGCCGGGAACCGGGCGCGCGACCGTGGCGCTGCGGAAAGGCGCGTCGGGCGCATCGACAAACAGCGCTCGCATCGAAGCTTGGGCGGTCATAGGGGGCTCCTGTTATCTGCGGCCTCCAGATGCGCCCCACCCGATCGCATGGCGATGAAATAGATCGCACAATATCCATGCATTTATGTTTGAATGCGACCCCATGGAATGGAGCGACCTGCGGATATTCCTGGCCATCGCCCGTGGAGGCACGCTGGGCGCGGCGGCCCGGCTGGTCGGCCAGACCCAGCCGACCATGGGCCGGCGGCTGCGCGCCCTGGAACTAGCCCTGGGCTGCGCCCTGTTCCAGCGGACCCGCGACGGGTTCGTTCTGACCGACGAGGGCCAGGCTGTGCTGGCGCATGCCGAGCGCATGGAGGAGGAAGCGCTGGCGCTGGGCCGCGAATTGGCCGGGTCTGACGCTGCGCTCGACGGCGTCCTGAGGATATCCTGCTCGGACTGGTTCGGCGTGACCGTTCTGGCGCCGGTGCTGGCCGAATTCGGCGGCCTTCATTCGCGGGTCGTGGTGGAGTTGCTGACCGATTCGCGGCTCTACAGCCTCCCGCGCCGGGAAGCGGACATCGCCTTCCGCATTACGCCGTTCGACGAGACCGAAGTCGTCTCCAGGCGACTGCTGCACATCCCCTACGCCGCCTATCTGCCGGCCGGCACCCCCCAGCCCGCGCCAGGTGATGGGGCCGGCTGTCGCCTTGTCGTAATGGATAGCGCTTTCGGCGGCATGCCCGACGTCACCTGGATCGGGCGTATGCTGCCCAACGCCATTGTCGCCGCCCGCAGCAACAACCGCGAGGTCCAGGCGCGGCTCTGCGCCCTCGGCGGCGGCCTTGCAGTGCTGCCGCGGCCGCTCGGCGATACGACGCCGGGCCTTGTCCAGGTCGACCTGGGCGAGCCGCCGCCAGGGCGCGACACCTTCGTCGGCTATCACCGCGATTTGCGGCGGCTGCGGCGATTGCGGGCGCTGATGGAACTGGTCGTCGAACGCCTGGCCGGACCGACCCGGCCTTGAGCCCCTACCCCACCCCGTTCTTCTTGAAGTGGGCCAGCATGCGGTCCCAGGCGTCCTTGGCGTCGGCGGCGTTGTAGCTGGCGCGGTAGTCGGCGTGGAAGCCGTGCTGGGCGTCGGGATAGACGATCATGAGGCTGCCCTGCTTGTGGTTGACCTCCAGCGCCTTGCGCATGGCCTGGATCTCCTCGGTCGGTATGCCCTTGTCGAGGCCGCCGTAGAGGCCCAGCACCGGGGCTTTCAGGTCCGCGACGTGCTCTAGCGGCCAGATGCGGCTGAGGTCGGGCAGGGAGTCCTTGGCCGGCGCCATGTGCCCGTACCAGGCGGCGCCGGCCTTGAGTTCGGGGAAGGTCTCGCAGGCGTTCCACACCACCTTGCCGCCCCAGCAGAAACCGGTGATGGCCATGTGGCCGGCGTCGGCATAGGGCGCGCCTTGCAGGAACTTGATCGCCGCGCCCACGTCGCCCATCACCTGCTTGTCCGAGGCGGCGGCGACGATCTTCATGATCGCGCCCATGTCGCTCAAGGGCGCCGGATCGGCTGTGCGGATGAAGAAGGCCGGGGCGATGGCCACATAGCCCAGCTTGGCCAGGCGCCGGCAGATGTCCTTGATGTAGTCGTGCACGCCGAAGATCTCGGAGGCGACGATCACCGCCGGGTGTCTGCCGGGGGCGTCGGGCCGGGCCAGATAGGCCGGCAACGGCCGGTCGGGGCTGGGGATCATCACCGTCTCGGTTTTCAGCCCCTGCTCGTCGGTATGGATCGGCTCGGCGTCGGCGGCGAGGGCCGCGACCGCATAGCCGGAGAAAAAGGTCGCGCCCACCAGGCCACGGCGCGACAGGTGGAAGTCTTCGGGTCGGGAGCCGTCGGGGCGGGTCAGGAGGGTCATGGGCTTTCCTCGCGTGGTTGCGGCATCCTGAAGCCGAACGCGCCGCGCTGTCAAAAAGCTCAGCCGCTAAGCCGCCGCGCGCCGGAGCGTCAGGTTGATGCGCCCGCCGCCGGGGACCAGCCGCGAGGAGCCGGCCAGGATGCGGTCCACCCCGTGGAAGAAGCGGCGCGCGGCGCCGTCCAGCACGCAGATGTCGCCCGAGCTCAGCCGCACCGTCTTCGACGCATCGCCCCGCGCCGCCCCGCCCAGGCGGAACACCGCCACATCGCCCAGCGAAATCGACAGCACCGGCGCGGCCATGTTCGCCTCGTCCGCGTCCTGGTGCAGCCCCATCTTCGCGTCGCCGCGATAGAGGTTGATCAGGCAGGAATCCGGCACGGTCGAATAGCCGGCATGGCGCGACCAGAGGGCCAACAGCGCCTCGGGCATCGCCGGCCAGGGGCGCCCGGTGACAGGATGCAGCGGCTCATAGCGATAGCCCTTGGCGTCGGTGATCCAGCCCAAGGGGCCGAAACTCGATTGTTCGACCGACATCGGCTTTCCCCAAGGCGTCATGGGCCGATAGGGCGGGGCTTCCTCCAGCGCCGTCATGACGCAGGCCAGGAGGCGCGCCTGCGCCTCTGCGTCCAGCGCTCCCGGGATCATGCGAAAACCATTGCTCTCCATGGACTTGATATAAATCAGCCCCCTTGTGCGCGCCACCGCCGCCCTGGCGGCTTTCGGCCCCGAAAGCCCCTTGCGGCGGGCGTTTTGGCGCCCATCTAGTCCACAACGCCGGGCTTTCCCTCAACGTAAAGCCTAGCTAAGGAAACGGGTCCTGCGCTAAGCGGGGTCCCGAATTCCGATTTGTAGGACCGAACCCCCGTGGGGACGGACATATGCGGCGCTCGTGGAGGCCGCGGGTCCGCCCGCCAGAAAAGAGAGTTTGAGCGACGCGATGAGCAAAATTATCGGCATCGACCTCGGCACGACCAATTCGTGCGTGGCCATCATGGACGGCAAATCGCCCAAGGTGATCGAGAACGCCGAGGGCGTACGCACCACCCCCTCGGTGGTCGGCGTGCAGGACGACGGCGAGCGCCTCGTAGGCCAGCCCGCCAAGCGCCAGGCGGTGACCAATCCCGCCAACACCTTCTTCGCCATCAAGCGCCTGATCGGCCGCAACTTCGACGATCCCGTGGTGGCCAAGGACAAGGGCATGGTGCCCTATGAGATCGTCAAGGGTCCGAACGGCGACGCCTGGGTGCGCGCCCACGGCAAGGACTATTCGCCCCAGCAGATCTCGGCCTTCATCCTGCAGAAGATCAAGCAGGACGCCGAGGCGCACCTGGGCGAAAAGGTCGAGAAGGCCGTCATCACCGTCCCCGCCTATTTCAACGACGCCCAGCGCCAGGCGACCAAGGACGCCGGCAAGATCGCGGGCCTGGAAGTCCTTCGCATCATCAACGAGCCCACCGCGGCGGCCCTGGCCTATGGCCTGGAGAAGAACGACGGCAAGAAGATCGCCGTCTATGACCTCGGCGGCGGCACCTTCGACGTCTCGATCCTGGAGATCGGCGACGGCGTGTTCGAGGTGAAGTCCACCAACGGCGACACCTTCCTGGGCGGCGAGGACTTCGACCTGCGCGTGGTCGACTACCTGGCCGACGAGTTCAAGAAGGAGACCTCGGTCGACCTTCGCAAGGACAAGCTGGCCCTGCAGCGCCTGAAGGAAGAGGCGGAAAAGGCCAAGAAGGAGCTGAGCTCCACCACCCAGTACGAGGTCAACCTGCCGTTCATCTCGATGAACGCCTCCGGCCCGCTGCACCTGAATATCAAGCTCTCCCGCGCCAAGCTGGAAGCCCTGGTCGAGGACCTGGTGGCCAAGACCATCGGCCCCTGCGAGCAGGCGCTGAAGGATGCGGGCCTGAAGAAGAGCGACATCGACGAAGTGGTCCTGGTCGGCGGCATGACCCGCATGCCCAAGGTCGTCGAGGCGGTGAAGACCTTCTTCGGCCGCGAGCCGCACAAGGGCGTCAACCCGGACGAAGTCGTGGCCCTGGGCGCCGCGGTGCAGGGCGGCGTGCTGCAAGGCGACGTCAAGGACGTGCTCTTGCTGGATGTCACCCCCCTGACCCTCGGCATCGAGACCCTGGGCGGCGTCTTCACGCCCCTGATCGAGCGCAATACGACCATCCCGACCAAGCGCTCGCAGACCTTCTCAACGGCCGACGACAACCAGTCGGCGGTGACCATCCGGGTGTTCCAGGGCGAACGGCCCATGGCCCAGGACAACAAGCTGCTTGGCCAGTTCGACCTCGTGGGCATCCCGCCCGCCCCGCGCGGCGTGCCGCAGGTCGAGGTGACCTTCGACATCGACGCTAACGGCATCGTCAATGTCGGCGCCAAGGACAAGGCCACCAACAAGGAACAGTCGATCCGCATCCAGGCCAACGGCGGCCTCTCCGACGCGGACATCGACAAGATGGTCAAGGAAGCCGAGGCCAACAAGGCCGCGGACGAGAAGCGCAAGGCGGCCGTCGAGGCCAAGAACCAGGCCGACGCGGTGGTCCACTCCACCGAGAAGGCCCTGGCGGAGCATGGCGACAAGGTTTCGGCCGAAGAAAAGGGCGCCATCGAAAGCGCCCTGGCCGACCTGAAGTCGGCGCTTGAAGGAGACGACGCCGAGGCGATCTCGGCCAAGACCCAGGCCCTGATCCAGGCTTCGATGAAGCTGGGCGAGGCCATGTACAAGGCCCAGGCCGAAGGCGGCGCTACCGCCGAAGCCAAGCCCGACGATGGCGTTGTCGACGCCGAATTCGAAGAAGTCGACGACGGCCACAAGTCTGCGTGATGATCCGTCGCAGCCCGCCTTCGAACGATCGGTTTGGAGGCGGGTTGCACGGTCGCTCGTTCTCGCCCATGTCCATCGGTGGTTAACGCCGCCGGTCGATAGTTCAGGACGCGATCCAGCAAGGACCCGACGCTTCTATGCAGCGCGACTATTACGAGATCCTCGGCGTGAGCCGCACCTGCAGCGAGGCCGAGCTGAAATCGGCCTTCCGCAAGCAGGCGATGGAGCACCACCCCGACCGCAATGGCGGGTGTGAGCAGGCCGCCGGGCGTTTCAAGGAACTCAACGAAGCCTATTCGGTGCTGTCTGACGCGCAGAAGCGCGCGGCCTACGACCGCTTCGGCCACGCCGGCGTCAACGGCATGAACGGCGGCGGCCCTGGCGGCGGCGCCGGCTTCGCCGACGTGCACGACATCTTCAACGAAGTGTTCGGCCAGGCCTTCGGCGACATGTTCGGCGGCGGCGGGCGCCAGCGCCAGAACGGCCCCGCCCGCGGCCAGGACCTGCGCTACGACCTGGAGATCAGCCTCGAACAGGCCTTCGCCGGCTCAGAGGTCGAGATCAACGTTCCCGCGGCCATGACCTGCGAGCCCTGCGAGGGGACCGGCGCCAAGCCGGGCACCAAGCCGGTGACCTGCAACAGCTGCAACGGCATGGGCCGCGTGCGCGCCAGCCAGGGCTTCTTCTCCATCGAGCGCACCTGCCCGCGCTGCGGCGGCGTCGGCCAGTTGGTGCTGGAGCCCTGCCAGACCTGCCGCGGCAACGGCCAGACCCGGGTCGAGCGCACGCTTTCGGTGCGCATTCCCGCCGGGGTCGACGACGGCGCCCGCATCCGCCTGGCCGGCGAGGGCGACGCCGGGGCTCGCAACGGCCCGCGCGGCGACCTGTACATCTTCCTCTCGGTCAAGCCGCACGAGCTGTTCGAGCGCGACGGCCTGGACCTTCTGTGCAGCGTGCCGGTGCCGATGTGCACCGCGGCCCTGGGCGGCGAAATCGACGCGCCCTGCCTGATGGGCGGTGAGAACTGCGACGGCAATTGCAAGATCAAGGTCAAGGTGCCCGAGGGCGCCCAGACCGGCCGCACGGTGCGGCTGAAGGGCCGCGGCATGCCGTCCCTGCGCTCGCGCGAGCGCGGCGACCTGGTCGTCGAGCTGTTCGTCGAGACGCCGACCGGCCTGACCGCCCGCCAGAAAGAGCTGATGCGCGAATTCGCCGGCCTGTGCAGCGAGCGCCAACACCCGCAATCCGCCGGCTTCTTCAACAAGGCCAAGCGGTTCTGGGACGACATCACCGGAACAGAGGCGCGGGCGTCGTAGCTCACCACCCCGGCGGCCTTTGAAAGCCGCCGATGACTTTCTCCAGCAGGCTGGCGCACCTCAGGCAGGTCCGGTCCTCCAGGAACGGACCGACCACCTGTACGCCGATCGGCAGACCTGCCGCATCCAGGCCGACGGGCAGGCAGGTCGCCGGATTGCCGGTGGTCGAAGCCAGGACGCACCAGAGCGGCAGGCTGAAATAGGAGACCCGCGTCCCGTCGATCAGGATCGTGCCGCCCTCGTCCTCGGGCGCGCGATGGCGGAAGGCGGCGACCGGCATGGAGGGGCAGAGCACCACGTCGAAATCGCCGAACAGCTCAGTGAAGGCCCGGGCGAAGCCGGCCCGCTGGCGGTCGGCGGCGATCCAGTCGCGGTGGCTGAGGGCGCGGCCGCGCAGGCCCGCCGCCTCGACGCCCCGCACGTCCGCGGGCAGGCCCGCAGCCGCCGCCTGGGCCCCGGCGAAGGCCTCCGCTGGCATGTCGGCCGAGATCTGGCTTATCAGCAGGGTCATGAACAGTTCGCTCAGGGCGGAAAGGTCCGGCAAGAGCTTCGAGTCCCGCACTACACGACAGCCTTCCCGCTCCAGCGCGCCCGCGACCTCATGCAGCCGGGCGCGGATGCCCGGCTCGGTGGGCAGCAGGGGGTGGGCGTCCACGACCAGCACGCGGTAGTCGCCGAGCCGCTCATGCCGCGGCGGCGGCAGGGCGAGCCGATAGCCCACCGCCTCGCGCTCGTCCGAGCCGGCGGTCGCATCCAGGGCCAGGGCGAGGTCGCGGGCGCTGCGGGCCATGGGGCCGACCACCGCCAGGTCGATCGCCGGGGCTGGCGAAAAGGCCGGTGCGCCGGGCGGAGCGAAGCCGCGCTGGGGGACCAGGCCATGGCTCGGCTTGTGCGCGAACACCCCGCAGAAGGCCGCGGGCGCGCGCAGCGAGGCGGCCAGGTCCGAACCGAACTCCAGCGACGTGAACCCGGCCGCGAGCGCCGCCGCCCCGCCGCCGGAGGAGCCGCCCGGCGTGCGTTCCAGATCCCACGGGTTGCGGGTCAGGCCATAGACGGGATTGGCGGTCTGCCAGTCGCTGAGCATGGTCGGAGCGTTGGTCTTGCCGAGGACCACCGCCCCGGCCGCCTTCAGCCGCCGCACCCCCACCGCGTCCTCCGGCACGGGCAGGCCCTCGGTCCCCGGCAGGCCCCAGGTGGTCGGCAGGCCCGCGATGTTGAACCCCTCCTTGACCGTCATCGGCAGGCCGAGCAGCGGGCGGCGCTCGCCGCGGGCCCTGGCCGCGTCGGCGGCGCCGGCGGCCTCCAGGGCGCGCTCGAAGTCGCGCACCACCACGGCGTTGATCTCGCCGTCCCGCGCCTCGATGCGGGCGATGGCGGCCTCGGCCAGCTCCATCGCCGAGACGCGGCCCGCCTCCAGCTCGGCCAGGGTGTCGTGGGCGTCCAGGTAGTCCATTGCTTGCTCCCTCGGTTGTCGCGGGCACGCTAGCCGCGGGGATCGGGCCGTGCTTGATCGCGGTTGCGCCCTGCTGTTCGAAAGCCGTCATGTCCCTGGTCAACCGCGCGCTCTGGATCATCGACCGCAATCTGGGCGGCGAACTGACCCTGCCCGGTCTCGCCGAAACCCTGGGCGTTGGCCGCCATCACCTGGCCCACGCCTTCGCCGCCGCGACCGGCCTGCCGGTGATGGCCTATGTGCGCCGCCGGCGGCTCTCGGAAGCCGCCGAAGCCCTGGCCCGCGGCGCCGGTGACATCCTCGATCTGGCCCTGGAGAGCGGCTACGGCTCGCACGAGGCCTTCACCCGAGCCTTCAAGGCCGAGTTTGGCCAGGCCCCGCAGGGCGTGCGCGAGGCCGGCTCGACGGGCGCCCTGCCCCTGTTGGCGCCACTGCAATGGATCGAAGCGCCCGCCTGGCCGCTGACGGCGCCGCGCCTGATCCCCTCGCGTCCGATCAATGCCGCGGGCCTCAGCGGCGTCTTCGCCTTCGACGCCACCGAGGCCATTCCAACGCTGTGGCGGCGCTTCATGCCCGAGTTCGCCGCCATGCCGAACCGCACCGCGCTGATCCCCGTGGGCGTGGTTTCGACCCCGACCGAGGAGGGCGCCTTCGCCTATCTCTGTGCGGCGGAGGTCGAAAGCTTCCGGGGCGTTCCGGCGCATATCGAATGCTGGCCGATCCCGGCCGCGACCTACGCCGTCTTCGACCACGCCCAACACGTCTCGGCCTTGAACCGCACCTACGCCGCCATCTGGAACGGCGGCCTCGCCGATTTCGGCCTCACCCCGGCCGAAGCCGCGGGCCTCGAACGCCACGGGAGGAACTTTGACCCGGCGACCGGGCTTGGGGGGATGGAGGTGTGGATTGCGGTGGACACCTAGGCGTGTCGCTTACCGCCGCGCCAGCGTCCCGATGTCCGGCCAGCGATAGGCCACCGCCGGCACCGCCCCGCCGGCGACCTGTTCGGCGCGGGTCTCTTGCGCCACGCCGCCCAGGCGTTCGTAGAAGGCGCGGGCGCGGCTGTTTTCGCGCAGGACCCAGACCACTAGCGAGCGGGCGCCCTCGTCGGCCAGGGCGCGGGCGACGCCGACCAGCAGCGCGCGGCCGAGGCCGCTCCCCTGCGCCGCCTTCAGCACATAGAGGGTGGTGACCTCGCCCTCGTATTCGCCGCCGCGGCGCGACCACTGGCCCGAGGCATAGCCCACCAGCCCGTCCGGCCCCTCGGCCGCCAGGGTGATCTCGTTCATCCGCATCAGCCGCGCGCGCCAGCGGCGGGCGTGCAGCGGCGCGCTCATCCGCTCCAGATAGCCGCGGGGCAGGATCCCGGGATAGGTCTCGCGCCAGGCCTGCACGTGCACGCGCGCCAGTTCGGCCGCGTCCGAGGGGCCGGCGGGGACGATGGCGATGGCCAGTTCGCTCTGCATCCTGTGACCCTTGGGCGTGGGGAAACCTTCGTCAAGGGCTGACGCGACTCAGGCGGCTTCTGTAGGCTGGACAGCGATGAACGCCGCCACCCCGCCCGACGCCGCCCTCGCCATCCCCGCCGACGCCACGCCGGTGATGGCCCAGTTCTTCGAAGCCAAGGCGCGCCAGCCGGACGCCCTGGTGTTCTTCCGCATGGGCGACTTCTACGAGCTGTTCTTCGAGGACGCCCAGAAGGCCGCCGCCGCCCTCGGCATCGCCCTGACCGCCCGCGGGACCCACGCCGGCGAGCCGATCCCCATGGCCGGGGTGCCGGTGCATGCGGCTGAGGCCTATCTGGCCAAGCTGATCCGCGCCGGCTTCAAGGTCGCGGTCTGCGAGCAGATGGAGGACCCGGCCGAGGCTCGCAAGCGCGGCTCGAAGTCGATCGTCCGTCGCGACGTGGTGCGGGTGGTCACCCCCGGCACCCTGACCGAGGACGGCCTTCTGGACGCCCGCGGGGCCAATCGCCTGGCGGCCATCGCCGTGCGCGCTGGCCAGGCGGCGGTGGCCAGCGTCGAGCTGTCCACCGGCGAGGTCGAGGTGGTGGCAGGTTCGAAGGATGGAGTGGCCGCAGCCCTGGCCGCCCTCCAGCCCTCCGAAATCCTGGTGCCCGACCGGCTGTTCGCCGACGAGGGCCTGTCCGCGGCCCTGAAGGCGGTCGGCGGGCTGATCCAGCCCATGGCCAGCGCCCTGGCCGAGCCCTCCGCCGCCGAGGCGCGGCTGAAGCGGCTCTATGGCGTCTCCACCCTGGACGGCTTCGGCGACATCGGCGGAGCCGAGATCTCGGCGCTGGGCCTGATCGCGGCGCACCTGGAGACCACCCAGGCCGGCAAGGTCCCGGTGCTGAACGCTCCCCGCCGGGCCGGCGAGGCTGACGCCATGGCGATCGACCCGGCCACCCGCGCCAGCCTGGAGATCGACCGCACCCAATCGGGCGGCCGCGAGGGCTCACTCTTGGCCGCCATCGATCGCACCCTGACCTCGGGCGGCGCGCGCCTGCTGGCCAGCCGCCTCAGCCGGCCCCTGCTCGATCCTGCGCGGATCGAGGCGCGGCTGGATGCGGTGGAATGGATGCTGGAGCGCCGCGACCTGCGCCGGCGCCTGCGCGAGGGCCTGAAAGGCGCCGGCGACATGGCCCGGGCGCTGTCGCGCCTGGCCCTGGGCCGCGGCGGCCCGCGCGACCTCGGCGTGCTGCGCGCCGGTCTTGCCTGCGGCGAGACCACCGCCGCCCTGGTCGCCGCCGAGCGGGACCTGGCCGGCGGCGCGCCGCTGGAGATCGCCGAGGCGGCGATCGCCCTGACCCCCTCGGCCCATCCGGCGCTGGCGGCGTTCCTGGCGCTGCTGAACCAGGGCCTCGGCGCCGACCTGCCGGCCCTGGCGCGCGACGGCGGTTTCGTCGCGCCCGAGGTCCGGCCCGAACTCGACCAGGTGCGCCTCCTGCGCGACGACAGCCGCCGGGTGATCGCCCAGCTGGAGGGCCGGCTGCAGGCCGAGACCAGCCTGCCGCTGAAGATCAAGCACAACGCCGTCCTGGGTTACTTTGTCGAGATTTCGGCGGCCAAGGCCGACCCGCTGTTTCAGGCGCCGTTCAACACGACCTTCATCCACCGCCAGACCCTGGCCAGCCAGACCCGCTTCACCACCGTCGAGCTGGCTGAGCTGGACGCCCGCATCGCCCAGGCGGCCGAGCGGGTCCTGGCCATCGAGGTCGAGACCTTCGAGGCCTGGCGCGCCGAGGCCGTGGGCCTGGCCGCCGAGATCCAGGCCGCCGCCGAGAGCCTGGCGCGCCTGGACGTCGCCGCGGGCCTCGCTGAATGGGCCGAGGACGCCCAGGCCACGCGGCCCATCATCGACCGCTCGCTGGACTTCGACGCCGAGGCGGCCCGCCACCCGGTGGTCGAGGCCGCCACCCGCCGCGAGGGAAAGCCCTATACCCCAAACGACTGCCGCCTGGACGGGGCGGGCGCCGCGATCGGACCGCGCCTGGCCATCGTCACTGGCCCCAACATGGCCGGTAAATCCACATTCCTGCGCCAGAACGCGCTTTTGGCCATCCTGGCCCAGGCCGGCTCGTTCGTGCCGGCGCGACGGCTGAAGCTGGGGGTGGTCGATCGCCTGTTCAGCCGGGTGGGCGCCGCCGACGACCTTTCGCGCGGCCGCTCGACCTTCATGGCCGAGATGGTCGAGACCGCCGCCATCCTGACCCAGGCCACCCCGCGCTCGTTCGTGATCCTGGACGAGATCGGCCGCGGCACCGCCACCTATGACGGCCTGGCCATAGCCTGGGCCTGCGCCGAGGCCCTGCACGACGTCAACCGCTGCCGCGCCCTGTTCGCCACCCACTATCACGAGTTGGCCCGGCTGGAGGGGCGCCTGGCCCATGTCGGCAACCTCTCCATGCGCGCCAAGGAGTGGAACGGCGACCTCGTTTTCCTGCACGAGGCCGGCCCCGGCCCCGCCGATCGTTCCTACGGCGTCCAGGTGGCCAAGCTGGCCGGCGTGCCGCCCGCGGTGGTGGCGAGGGCCCGCGAGGTGCTCGACCGCCTGGAAAGCCAGACTGCTTCGCCAGCGAGATTGGACGACCTGCCCTTGTTCGCCGCTACCGCCCCGACGCCCGTGGCCCATGCCGCGGAACCCAGCAAGGTGGAGGCGGCGCTAGGCGACCTCGACCTCGACGGCATGAGCCCGCGCGAGGCGATGGACGCGCTCTATCGGCTGAAGGGGATGATGGGCTGAAGGCCTCGGGCCCTAGCGGCAGTGCAGATGGCTGCGGTCGATCTCGCGGCCAAGCAAGGCGCCTCCGGCCGCGCCCAGCACGGTGCCCAAGGTCTTGTCGCCGCGACCTGCCAACTGGTTGCCCACCACGGCGCCGGCGACTGCGCCGATCACCAGGCCGGTGCTGCCATTGGAGCGTCGGCAATAGTAGCGCCCATCCGAACCGCGCCAGATGCGCTCGTCCTGGCTGATCGGCCGAGGATCGACGTAGCGGCCGCGGCTATCATAGATCGCGGCCTCCTTGGCCCGCCGGCCATGAGCCGGAGCCCAGGCCGGCGGGTCGGCCATGGCGATAGTCGGCGCGATGAAGGCGACGAGGCTGGCGATCAGGATCGGTCTGCGCATTCAAGATTCCTGCAAAGGTTGGATCGAACGGCCAACCTATACCGCCGAGCCGGGAATTACAGTCGGGGTCACAGAGCCCGTGAAACGGGGTCGCAAGATGCGCTGAGAGCGGAGCGGCTTGGCCCCACCTGCCTGAACATTATTGACCAACTTTTTCGGCTGGCTTGCCGCGATTTCCCGCGAGCCTAACCTCTACCCGCGCCGGCTGCTCGGGCGGCCGATCAAGGGGGAGGACTTTTGATGTCCAACACGTCCAGACGCGCCTGGCTCATGCAAGCTGCAGCGCTCGGCCTCGGCGCCGGCTTCGTCTCACCGCGCCTCGCATCCGCCGCCACCCTGGAACCCAGCTGGCCCATGGATCTCGGCCCCTTCTACCCCGTGGAGAAGCCGCTGGAGAGCGACGCCGACCTGACCCGCCTGGACGGCCACGCCAAGCGGGCCCAGGGGCAGGTGGTCGAGCTGACCGGGCGGATCCTGGCCCACGACGGGACCCCGGTCCCGAGGGCCAAGATCGAGATCTGGCAGGCCAACAGCTTCGGCCGCTACCACCACCATGGCGACGGTCACGACACCATTCAGCCTGATCCCGACTTCCAGGGCTATGCGCTGCAGGAGGCCGACGATCAGGGCCGCTTCCGTTTTCTGACGGTCAAGCCGGGCGCCTATCCGGCCGGGAGCTTCATGCGCTCGCCTCACGTCCATTTCGACGTCCAGGGGCGCTACACCCGCCTGGTCACCCAGATGTACTATCCGAACGAGCCCTTGCTGGGCCAGGACAAGGTCCTGAAGCACGACCTCTTTGGCCACACCAACCCCATGCCGGCCAACATCTTCGGCGCCCTGACGCCCGGGGGCTCGACCCTGGAGCCGGGCGCGGCGCTGTGCCGGTTCGATATCGTGCTGGGAGACGGGTGAGCGCCGGATCGCCGGCGCGCACCCGCCTGAAAGTTCACGCCGCCTGGGAGATCGCCTGCATCTGGGTCTCGAGTTCGTCGAGGGTCAGGCCGCCCGGGGTGGTGCCCTTGGCCTCGATCCAGTCGGGGTCGGCGATGGCGTAGACCTCGTCGACATACTGGGCGAAGAAGGCCCAGGTCATGGTGTAATACTGGCCCCAGGAGATCACCCGCGCGCCATTGGCGTCATAGCCCGCCAGCACCACGGCATGGCCGCCGACGATGTTGGTGTCGGTGTTCTGCACGTCCCAGATGTCCGGCGGCGGGGCGTTGTCGGGGGTGATGAAGGCCGGCACGTTGAAGCCGATATAGGCCAGGCCGCAGTCGTTGATCGCGCGCTTGACGTCGTCCTGGTTGCGCGGATCGACCTCGACGAAGGCGGTGATCCTGTGCCGAGTCTTGCCCTTGGGCCCCATCGGAGCGCCCTTTTTGAGCAGGTAGGTCAGGACGTGCTGTTCGTTGCCGCCGGGGCCTTCGCCGGGGACGCGCGGATTGTAGCCGCAGGCCTGGATGTAGAGTTTCTCCACATCGTTGTCGCCCTCGGTGTCCATCTTCTGGACGGCGTTGAAGCTCCAGACCTGGATGGCGTGATAGACCGCCGCACAGGTGCAGTCGCCCAGGGTGTCGTTCAGCATCATGCCGAGGTTGCGCGGCATGCCGCTAGTCCAGTCGACTGAGGGTGGCGGCGGGGGAAGGGTCTGGCCGGCGACCAGGGCGCTCATGTGCGGAATGCGGGCGTCGTAGGTGCGATGCAGGCGACCGAGCTTCAGGCGTGACATGACGGCTCTCCCAGGAGCGGGGTTGAACGCGAGGACGCAGAAATCATCGCCAACGGGCGATGGACGCCGGCGGCGAACGGCCGCCATTAGCCGCCATGATCAAGCTGAGCTGATCAGGCGTTGAATTATCTTCACGCTTATACCGCAAATTAGCCAAGTCTATTGTGACGAAAGCCACTCAACGACCGGAACTGTCAGTAGCAAATATATCTTGAAACTGTAGAGCTTGTTTTTAGTGCTCAATCAGGACGGACTCGCCACCACTCCACTTCTCCGACCGCTCCGGCTCCGCTAGTCGGCGCCGGCACGCGATAAGTCAGCCTGTCGCCCTGCAGGCTGAAGTCGCGCGCCTGGACCTGGCCCTCCCAGTTGGGAAAGGAGGCGCGCTCGATGCGGAAGGTCAGCACCTTTCCGACGATCTCATAGCGTCCGAAGTGGGCGTTGTAACCGAGGCTGGCGGCCCGATACTCCTCGGCCGTGCCCTTGGCCTTGTCGCCGGCGGCGAAGGCCGGGCGGCCCGGCCGGGCGATCTGGATCGCATAGCGGCCCTGGCCGTCGAACATCAGCGAGCCCTCTGGCGCCGGCCCATAGAGGGCGGTGCGGGTCCCGTCCGGTGCGATGTTGTCGGCCCGCACCAGGGTCCAGGCGCCGGCAAGGTCCGGCCCGGCCGCGTGGGCGGCGACAGGCGCGGTGGCGAAGGCCAAGGCCAGGGCGGCGGCGATCCGACGGGTTGGACGAACGGGCATGGCGAAAGCTCCTCGGTGCAAGGCGCATGGACCCTAGCGGCGATTTTCAATAAGAAAATCGCGTTGTTCTTATATATCCATTCGGAAAATCGGCATGATTTCGTCCGCCAACCTCGACATGGACGCCCTCCGGACCCTGGTCGCCGCCCAGGATCTCGGCGGGCTGAACCGCGCCGCCGGCCGGGTCGGGCGCTCGCAATCGGCGGTCAGCCAGCAGCTGAAGAAGCTGCAGGACCAGGTGGGCGAGCCCTTGTTCCGCAAGGAGGGCCGCGGCTTGGCCCTGACCGAGGCCGGGGCGGCGATGGTCTCCTACGCCCGCCGCATCCTGGCCCTGAACGATGAGGCGGTGATGGCGGCGCGGGGCTCCGGGGTGGAGGGCGTGGTCCGTTTCGGCATGGCCGGCGATTTCGCCGAGACCTGGCTGCCGGCGGTGCTGGGCCGCTTCCGGCGCGCTCACCCCGAGGCCCGGATCGAGGCCCTGGTCGACCGCAACCGCGCCCTGCTGGAGCGGTTGGACCGGGGCGAGCTTGACCTGGCCCTGGTTCTGGGTGTGACCACGAGGCCGGACGCGGAGCGCCTCGCCACCCTGCCCATGCGCTGGATCGGGCCGGCCGACCTCGCCGCGATCACCGCGCCCCTGGCCCTGGCGGTCTATCACGAGCCCTGCTTCTTCCGACGGGCGGCGATCGAGGTCCTGGACCGGGCCGGCCTCGCCTGGCGCGTGGCCTTCACCACCTCCAGCCTGGCCAGCCTGTGGGCGGGGGTCTCGGCCGGGCTCGGCGTGACCCTGAGGCTGGAGCCTGGGTTGCCCGACAGCCTCGCCGTCGTCGCCCCCCAACTCGGACTGCCGCCCGCGCAGACTGTCGAGGTCAGCCTGGTCTGGACAAGCGGCGCGCGATCCGCCGCCGCCCGCCGCCTGGCTGAAATCCTGTCCGAGACCGCGCGGAGCGAACTTGCGATGGCCCAGGCGGCGTAATTCGTGAACCGCCGAAATAGTCTTGTCCGGACCTGGCGGTTCTATTATTCGTAATTTAGCGAAATACGGAATTTCCCTTGTCCGAAGTCTACAGAGCCCTGGCCGACCCAACCCGCCGCCGCATCCTGCAATTGCTGCGGACGCGGGCCATGACCGCGGGTGAACTGGCCGCGCAGTTCGACCTGGCCAAGCCCACCCTGTCCGGCCATTTCGCCGTGCTGAAGCAGGCCGGCCTGATCGACCCGGAGCGCTCGGGAACCACCATCACCTATCGCTTGAACCTCTCGGTGCTGGAAGAAGCCTTGATGGCGCTGATGGAGGGTTTCGGCCTCGGACGCCCCACATCCACTGACGGAGACCGGCGATGAAGCTCGCCCCGTTCGCCCTGATCGCGCTTGGCCTGGTGCTGGCCATGGCGGGCCACGCCTGGTGGGCCTGGATGCGACTGCCGCCGGACGCGGTGATCGCCACCCATTTCGGCGCTGACGGCGAGCCCAACGGCTGGATGCCCAAGGCCCAGGGGCTGCTGTTCGGGCCGGTCGTGGGCGCGGGCCTGTGGCTGCTCCTTATGCTCCTTCCCCGGATCTCCCGTCGTCCCGAGGCTATGGCCAAGGCGGCTACACCCTATGGCCTGGCCATGATCGGCGGCTGCGCCATCCTCCTGCTTGGCCAGGCGGCGATCGTCAGCCGCGCCCTGGGCGGACATCTGGATGTCACACGCCTGATGATCCCGGGGGTCGGCGTGCTGCTGGCTGTGCTCGGCAACTACATGGGCAAGGTGCGCCAGAACGAGTTCATGGGCGTGCGAACCCCCTGGACCCTGATGGACGCCGAGGTCTGGGACCGCACCCAGCGCTTCACCGGCCGTTTGATGCTGTTGGGCGGCCTCGGTCTGGTCGCCATCGGCCTGATCCGCCCCGACCCCAAGGCCCTGACACCCCTGGTGCTGGCCTGCGCGGTTGTACCGCCCGTCTCGGGCGCGATTTATTCCTGGGCGATCTCGAAACCGAAGCAGAACCAGGGCTGATCGGACTTGGCCGCGCAACGCACTCGCACAAACCGGCCGGGCCTCGCTATATAGGACCCATGCCTCCTCGCCTTCGCCCGACCCGCATCGAATATGTCGTCGACGGGATCAAGCTTCGCTCGCAACTGACCGCTGCGGCCCTCTCGGCGATCGGCGACGAGGCCGAGCAGCGCCGGCGGGCGCTGGAGATCCTCAAAGCCGCCCTGTTCCGCGGCCGGATGATCGCCAAGGAGCGGCTGGAGAACGGCGCCGGCGGCATCGAGACCGCGCGCCTGCTCTCGGGCGTCACCGACGAGGTGGTCACCGCCCTCTACGACTTCACCACCGTGCATGTGTTCCGCGCCCGCAACCCCACCGAGGGCGAGCGGCTGGCGGTGATGGCGGTGGGTGGCTACGGCCGGGGCACGCTGGCGCCCTTCTCCGACCTCGATCTGTTGTTCCTGCGTCCCTACAAGCAGACGGCGCACGCCGAGAGCGTGATCGAGTTCATGCTCTATGCCCTGTGGGACCTGGGCTTCAAGGTCGGCCACGCCTCGCGCACCGTCGAGGAGTGCGTGAAGCTGTCCAAGGAAGACTTCACCATCCGGACCTCGATCCTGGAGGCGCGGCGGCTGACCGGCGACGAGCAATTGGCCAGCGAGCTGAAGAAGCGGTTCCGCGACGAGGTTATCAAGGGCACCGGCGCCGAGTTCGTCACCGCCAAGCTGAAGGAGCGCGACGAGCGGCAGGCCCGAGCCGGCGCCTCGCGCTACCTGGTCGAGCCCAACATCAAGGAGGGCAAGGGGGGGCTCAGGGATCTCAACACCCTGTTCTGGATCGCCCAGTACCTGCACCCCCTGGACTCGCCCGACCAGGCCCTGAGCCTGGACATGTTCGACCGGCGGGAGGTGCGGGCCTTCATCCGCGCCTTCGATTTCCTGTGGGCGGTGCGCAGCCACCTGCACTTCGTCACCGGCCGGCCGGAGGAGCGGCTGAGCTTCGACCTGCAGCCCGAGATCGCCCGGCGGATGGGCTATTTCGACCGCCCGAGGAAGGACGGCGACAACACGCCTGCGGTCGAACGGTTCATGCGCCGCTATTTCCTGATCGCCCGCGAGGTCGGGGTCCTGACCCGCCAGTTCTGCGCCAAGCTGGAGGCCGACCAGGCCAAGAAGAAGCCGCAGGGCCTTTCCCGCTTCCTGGGCGCCCGGCGCGGCTCGCGCAAGCCATTGGACGTCAAGGGCTTCGCCGAGGACGGCGGTCGACTCACCGTCGACGGGCCGGAGACCTTCGAGCGCGATCCCGTCAACCTCATCCGCCTGTTCGTCGTCGCCGACCGGCGCAACATGGACCTGCACCCGGACGCCTTCACCCTGGTCACCCGGTCCCTGCCGCTGATCACTTCGAAGCTGCGGCGCGACCCGGAGGCGGCCAAGGCCTTCCTGGACGTGCTGGCGCGGGGCAAGCGTACCCTGGCCACCCTGACCCTGATGAACGAGACCGGAGTCCTGGGCCGCTTTATCCCCGAGTTCGGGCACATCGTCGCCCAGATGCAGTTCAACATGTACCACTCGTACACGGTGGACGAGCACACCCTGAGGGCGGTCGGCCTGATCGCCGACATCGCCAGGGGCGACCTTTCGGTCGACCATCCCCTGTCTGTGCAGACCTACCCCCTGATCGAGGACCGCGAGGCCCTGTTCCTGGCCATGCTGCTGCACGACACCGGCAAGGGCGGCGTCGGCGGGCAGGAAAAGGCCGGGGCGCGGGCGGCGCGCCAGGCCTGCGAGCGGCTGGGCCTGGAGCGCGAGCGGATCGAGCTGGTGGCCTGGCTGGTCGAGCATCACCTGGTGATGAGCGATTTCGCTCAAAAGCGCGACGTCGCCGACCCGCATACCGTGACCGCCTTCGCCCGCATCGTCGAGAACCCCGAGCGCCTGCGCCTCTTGCTGGTGCTGACCGTGGCCGACATCCGCGCCGTGGGGCCGGGCGTGTGGAACGGCTGGAAGGGCCAGCTGCTGCGCGAGCTGTTCGGCTCGACCGAGGCCATCTTCCGCGGCGGGCGCGGCGGCGATCCGGCCGCGACCTTCGCCCGCCACCTGCACGCCGAGGCCGGCCAGGCCCGCGCCGCCCTGGTCGCCGCCGACCCGGCCGCAGCCGACTGGGCCGCGGTGATGGAGGACGCCTATTTCACCGGTTTCGAGGCCGCCGACCACCTGGCGCACGCCGCCCTGGCGCGACGAGCGCACGAGGCCGGCGGGGCGGCGGCCAAGGCTCAGATCCGCAGCGATCGCAACGCCGCCGAGATCACCGTCATCGCCCCCGACCGCCGGGGCCTGTTCGCCGACCTGGCCTCGGTGATCGCCGGCTTCGGCGCCAATGTGGTCGGGGCGCGGGCCTTCACCATCCAGGGGGCCGAGGCGCTGGACGTGTTCTATGTCCAGGACGTGGCCGGCCAGGCCTATGGCTGTGAGGCGCCCAGGACCCTGGAACGGCTGGTCGAGGCGCTGGAGGCCGCCGGCCGCGGCGAGACCCATACCGGTGAGCCCAAACGTCCGCGCGACCTCGGCCGCGCCGCCGCCTTCACCATCATCCCGACGGTGACGGTCGACAACGACGCCTCGGAGGACGCCAGCGTGATCGAGGTCTCGGGCCGCGACCGCCCTGGCCTTCTGGGCGCCCTGGCCCACACCCTGACCGACGCGGGCCTTTCGATCCTTTCGGCCCACATCGACAACTACGGTGAGCGGGCCGTGGACGCCTTCTATGTCTGCGGCGAGGACGGCCAGAAGCTGACCGACCCCCGGCGCGTCGCGGGCTTGAAGGCGGTGCTGACCGAAGTCCTGGATCAGGAGTCCGGCGAAGCCCAGGCTGGCCGGCCGCGGCTCTCCCGCGCGCGGGCCAGCGTGGCGCGGTAGAGCGGGGCCGTTAAACCTCGGGCAGGATTTGGGACAGGCCGTAGAGGAACGACTCGGCCGTCATCGGCTTGACGATGACCGTGTCGGCGCCCGCTTCGATCGCGGCCTCCAGGTGAGTCTGCATGGCGTTGGCTGTGACCATGGCGATGGGAATCCGCCCGTTTCCGCGCGCCTGTTCGATCGCGCGAATCTCGCGCACCGCCGTCAGGCCGTCCATGATCGGCATCTGCATGTCCATCAGCACGAAGTCGAACGGCTCGTCGCGCCAGGCCGCCACCGCCTGACGCCCATTTTCGACGATCCGGAAGCCTACCCCGGCAGCCTCCAGAAGGAGCTGGATCACCCGCTGATTCGTCAGGTTGTCCTCGGCGACCAGGGCCATCAGCTGGCTCTGCTGGGCATGATCGGGCGAGGTCCGGCGTTGGTTGGCTTCCGCGCGCGCCGCTTCGGCTTCCGGACTCGCCGGCCGGAGGGGCGCCCTGATGGAGAAGCGGGACCCGTCGCCGGGCGCGGATTGCACCTGGATCGTCGCCCCCATCAGCTCGACCAGCGAGGCGGTGATGGCCAGGCCCAGGCCGGCGCCGCCGAACCGGCGGCTGATCGACTGGTCCGCCTGCTCGAAGCGCTCGAACAAGCGCGCACGAAGAGCTTCGTCGAAGCCGATTCCGGTGTCGCTGACCGAGATGTCGAGATCGGCCTCGCCATTCGCGCCGTCACCGATCACGGCCTCGATCCGCACGGCTCCGGCCTCGGTGAACTTGATCGCGTTCGAGACGAGATTGGCCAGGATCTGTTTCAGCCTGAGTTCGTCGCCGAGAAAGATCCGGTCGGTTTCCGGTGCGACCGCGACCTCGAAGGCCAGGCCCTTGGCTTCCGCCCGCTGGCGGAACAGTTCGCAGACCGAGACCGCCGCCCGGCGCAGATTGAACGGCTCGGAATCGAGCACGATCTTGCCGCTCTCGATCTTGGAGATGTCCAGCAGGTCCGAGAGCAGCACCTCGAGCATTCGCCCGGATTCCGAGATCAGATCGACGAGTTCGCGCTGCTTAGCGTCCAGTCGGGTCGAGGCCAGCATGTCTGCGACAGCGATCACCCCGTTCAGCGGCGTCCTGAGCTCATGGCTCATATTGGCCAGGAAGTCCGACTTGGCCGTGCTGGCCGCCTGGGCCTCAACAGCGAGCGCGCGGTTCGTGGCCGATTCTTTTTCGAGTTCTATCCCCAGGGTTTCGGCCTGTAGCCGGGCTTGCGTCTGCCGGCGGACAGCGCCGTGGATCAGCAGCGAGGCCGCGCTGGCTCCGTAGGCGGAAACAGCGAATACGAAGGCGTAGCGCGCCACGTCCGGCCAATGCCCAACACCGATGAGCAAGACGAGCAGGAGGCCTAGGCTGGCGAACAACACCCGCGGACTGGGACTGGCGATCGCAAAGCCCAGGGCCAAGACCGGCAGGTAGACGAGGTCCTGGGCCGTGTAGGCCAGCTTGAGGCTCAGCAGCAGGCTGGTGGCGAACAGCAGGTTGAGGAGGAAGGCCGACAGCTCCAGCGATCGCCGCGACGGCTGTGGCCGGCGCAGGCGCATGCCGCACCAGGCGCAGACCACAGCGTCGAACAGGGCGTTCGCCGCAAGCACAAGCGCGACCCGCAGCGGGTGGTAGGCGAAGTGAACTGGGGCCAGGGCCGCGAAATAGGCCGCCGCCGTGAAGGCGTAGCCGCGCACCAGCGGCCTGAAGAGTTCCGGCGTATGGCTATCGGCCTGTCGCGACATCGGATGGAGCGCCCCCTCGACAGCGGATGGTCTCATTCGGCGGCTTCAGCGAAAAGCCTCCAACGAAACACGCGAACGAATGATTGACCGCACCGCAATTTTCGACGCGAGGCGGTGAGGGGATGCGGGCTTGTGCTGGATCAATGCACGGCGGGCGCGCGCTCGGCGATGCTCGCGGCATGAAGCGTTTTGCAGGCCTGATGATCGCCGTGGCGGCTTTCGCTTGCGCCGGCCTGGTGCGGAGCGAGCCGGCGGATGTCGCGTTCGGCCGCCGCATCGCCCAGCGCAATTGCGGCGCATGCCACGCCATCGGTGCAGGGCGCAGTCCCAACGCGGCGGCCCCGCCGTTTCGGGACCTTCATCGCCGCTATGGCCCGGGCGGGCTCGACGCGCTGCTCAGCGAGGGCATGCTTGCGCCGGCGGATCGCTCGGAAGAGGGCTCGTCGCGCTATCACCCGCGCATGCCGCACCTCGCGCTCGACGAGGACGAGGTCGCTGCGCTCAAGGCGTTCCTGCACAGCCTGGAGCCTGTACGGAAGAAAGCGGTCGCCGAGCCTTGACGGTCCGGAGCGCCTAGCGTTCCGCCAGGGCGCCGGCGAAATCCACGACGCACATGGTGCGGTACACCCGATGACGGCCGCAGCCGACGCCGGCGACACGATAGCCGGGGTCGAAGATCTCCATGCGGTGGCCGCGGCTGGGCACGCCGTCGTCGATGATCAACTGGCGCACCACCGCCTCGGAGGTGTCGGGGCCGTAGGCGATCACCTCCCCGGCCGAGCTCGGCAGGACGCCGACGGCGCGAATCCGCTGCATCAGGGTCTCGCCATGGGGGCCGACGTGGCCCACCCGGCCAGATGGACCGGTCGCCCCCGCATAGGCTTCGGCGGCCCGCGTCAGACGATCGTTCTGCTCGAGCGGCGGCAGCGGCCTTTGCCGCTCGACATAGGCGATGGCCTCGTCCACCGCGGCGACGCCCTCGACCGTCGCCACGCCGGTCTCGTCGCCCGGCGCATGGACCACGCGGCCCTGAAACCAGCTGCGGTACTCGCGCAGCATGTCCGCATATTCGGCCGGATGGGCCCTGGCCCAGTTGATCCAGGCCAGCACATTGCCCTCGCTGGGGGCGGCCTGGGCGGGGGCCTGGCAGCAGGCGGCGGCCAAGCCGATGGCGGCCGCGAGGGACAGGAGCCTGGCTCTCATGCTCACTCCAGATTACGCGCCCCGCCGCAGGGTCTAGCCTATTGGCCGCGCCCCCGTCCGCCTTGACCTTGTCCCTGCGCCATCGTAGCGCACCGCCCGTGACCGCCGAACCCGACGCCGCCCCCGCCGCCAAAGCCGATCCCGCCTCGCCCGTCCGTTCGGGCCGCTCGGGCATGATCCGCTCCTCGATGATCTATTCCGGCCTGACCCTGGTCAGCCGGGTGATGGGCTTCGCGCGCGACCTGGCCATCACCTATCGCATGGGGGCCAGCGCGACCTTCGCCGCCGACGCCTTCAACACCGCCTTCGCCTTCCCCAACCTGTTCCGGCGCATCTTCGCCGAAGGCGCCTTCGCCGCCGCCTTCGTGCCGGCCTACGCCCGCTCGCTGGAGCGGGACGGCGAGGAGGTGGCCGACATCCTGGCCGCCGACGCCATGGCCACCCTCGCCGCGGCGACGCTGGCCCTGACGGTGTTCGCCGAGCTGACCATGCCCTGGCTGATGTTCCTGATCGCCCCGGGTTTCGCCGCCAATCCGGCCAAGTTCAAGCTGGCCATCTTCCTGACCCAGATCACCATGCCCTACCTGCCGTGCATGGCGATCTACGCCCACCTGTCGGGGGTGCTGAATGCGAGGAACCGCTTCGTCCTGTCGGGCGCGGCGCCGATCCTTTTGAACCTCTGGACTTTGGTCACCGTACTGCCGGCGACGACGCCGGTGGCGGCGGCCAAGGCGGCCTCGATCGGGGTGATCCTGGCCGGGGTGTCCCAGGCCGGGCTGCTCTGGTGGGGCGTGAACAGGTCCGGGGCGCGGGTCGACTGGCGCTGGCCGCGGCTGACGCCGGAGATCAGGAAGCTGATCGCGCTCGCCGTGCCCGGCGCCATCGCCGCCAGCGTCAGCCAGATCAACGTGTTTGTCTCCGGGGTGCTGGTCTCGCCGATCAACGGCGCTCGCTCGTGGCTGTCGGTCTGCGATCGTCTGTATCAGCTGCCGCAAGGGCTGGTGGGCGTGGCGATCGGCGTCGCGCTCCTGCCCCGGCTGTCGCGCGCGGTGCAGGCCGAGGATCATCCGGGCGCCCGCTCGGCCATGGACGAGGCCATCACCTTCGCCATGGCCCTGACCCTGCCGGCGGCGGCCGCCCTGTTCGCCATCCCCTTCTTCCTGATCGACGGCCTGTTCACCCGCGGCGCCTTCCACGTCAGCGACGCCCATCAGGTGGCCCTGGCGCTGAGGCAATATGGCTGGGGCGTGCCGGCTTTTGTCCTGTCGCAGATCGTCACCCGCGCCTTCTTCGCCCGCCAGGACACCCGGACGCCGATGCGCTACGCCATCGTCTCGGTGGTGGTGAACATCGCCGCCGGCGTGACCCTGTTCCATTTCATCGGCGTCCAGGGCATAGCCGCGGCCACCAGCCTGGCCTCCTGGGTCAATGTGCTGATGATGGCCTGGACCCTGCATCAGCGCGGCGACTATTCGCCGACCGGCCGCGCCTGGTCCAAGCTCGCCCGCATCCTCGCCGCCAGCGTAGCCCTCGGGCTGCTCCTGGGCGCCGTTTCTCACGAGCGGCCGCTGGTCGAGGCGGTGATTGGCCATCTGCCGATCGCGGGACGCCACGCCAAGGAGATCGCCATTCTCGCGGTGCTGGTCCTGGCCGGCGCCGCCTACCCGTTCCTGCTGTTCGCCTCGGGCGGCCTGACCCTGGCCGAGATGCGGGCGGCGACCCGCCGCCGGGGTTGATCGGCCCCGAAAGCTTGCCCTCAAAACCACTTCGGTCTAGAGCCCTGGCCATGGCCAGCTTGGATTGCAATCTCCGGCGATGGCGCGGCGCGCGCTTCTGACGACGCCCCGGCGTGCGCGTCTGCGTGCGCTATAAGACCGTTCCTCCAAGTTCGAGCCTTCCCATGACCGACCAAGCCCCCGCCGCCTATGCCGGCCCCGAGCGCGTCCTGTCCGGCGTGCAGCCCTCCGGCGCCCTGCACCTGGGCAACTACCTGGGCGCGCTGAAGAAGTTCGTCGACCTGCAGCACCGCATGCAGTGCTTCATCTTCGTCGCCGACCAGCACGCCATCACCGTCTGGCAGGAGCCGGCGCAGCTGGCCGCCCAGACGCGAGAGATCGCCGCCGCCTATCTCGCCTCGGGCCTCGACCCCAAGGTCGCGACCATATTCCCGCAGTCGGCCGTGCGCGCCCATGTCGACCTGGCCTGGATCTTCAACTGCGTCGCCCGCCTCGGCTGGCTCGACCGCATGACCCAGTTCAAGGAGAAGACCGGCAAGCACAAGGAGCGGGCCAGCGTCGGTCTCTACACCTACCCGGTGCTGCAGGCCGCCGACATCCTGATCTACAAGGCCACCCACGTGCCGGTGGGCGAGGACCAGAAGCAGCACCTGGAGCTGACCCGGGACATCGCCCAGAAGTTCAACAACGACTTCGCCGCGCCGGGCTTCTTCCCCCTGCCCGAGCCCCTGATCGAGGGCCCCGGCGCGCGGGTGATGTCGCTGCGTGACGGCGCGGCCAAGATGAGCAAGTCCGATCCGTCGGACTATTCGCGCATCAACCTGTTGGACGACAAGGACGCCATCGACCAGAAGGTGCGCAAGGCGCGGACCGATCCCGAGCCGCTGCCGGCTGATCTGGAGGCGCTGAGGGCGCGGCCCGAGGCCGACAACCTGGTGGGCATCTACGGCGCCCTGGCCGGCCAGACCAAGGCCGAGGTGCTGGCCCGCTTCGCCGGGCAAGGCTTCGGCGCCTTCAAGCCGGCCCTGGCCGAGCTGATGGTCGAGACCATCGCCCCGATCGGCGCCGAGATGCGCCGGCTGTTGGGCGACCCGGCCGAACTTGACCGCATCCTGGCCGACGGGGCGGAGCGCGCCGCCGCCGTGGCCGAGCCGATCCTGGAGGAGACGCGGCGGATCGTGGGTTTCTGGCGGGCGGTGAAGTAGGAGCCGGAGACCCAACCCTGGCCATCCGGCCGCGCCTGTCCTAATCCTCTGGCCCTGCGCCAAAGGAGTTCCCATGCGTCGCCTGGTCCCGTTCGCCGCCCTCCTGGCCCTGTTGGCGGTTCCCGCCCATGCCGACCCGCACCAGGTCAAGGCCGGATCTCTGGTGATCGCTTCGCGCACGGTGCGGGCGAGCATCGGCCATACGCCGAACACCGCCGCCTATCTGACCATCGCCAACGGCGGCTCCACGCCCGACCGGCTGGTCTCGGCCTCCTGCGCCTGCGCCGACAAGGTCGAGATCCACACCATGCAGGAGATGAAGGGCATGATGATGATGGGCGACGCCGGGCCGGTGGAGATTCCGCCGCACGGCTCGGTCACCTTCCATCCCGGCGGGCGTCACCTGATGCTGACCGGCCTGAAGGAAAAGCTGCTCGACGGCGGCCAGCAGGAGATCACCCTGGTGTTCGAGCATGCCGGCAAGGTCACGGTCAGCTTCAACATCCGCGCCAAGATCGCCGCCGACGGCGCCCCGCCCGTTCACTGAGCTTGCGCCCGGCTGCAGGACGCGCCATCTGAGAGCCGTTCGCGGAGCCTCTTTGCAGCCATGTTCATCCAGACCGAGACCACCCCCAATCCCGACGTGCTGAAGTTCCTGCCCGGACGCGACGTCCTGGGCGAGGGCTCGCGCGAGTTTCGAAACGTCGACGAGGCTGAGGCCTCGCCCCTGGCCGAGGCCATCTTCGCCCTGGAGGGTGTGCGGCGCGTGTTCCTGGGTTCGGACTTCCTGACCGTGACCAAGGACGGCGCGGGCCTGTCCTGGCCGCAGCTGAAGGCGCCGGTGCTGGCCGCGATCATGGAGCACTTCACCTCGGGCGCCCCGGTGCTGCGCGAAGCCGCGGCGGCGGGCGGCGGCGGTGAGGGCCACGACGACACCGAATATGCGGGCGAGACCGCCCAGATTGTGGCCGAGATCAAGGACCTGCTGGACAGCCGCATCCGTCCGGCCGTGGCCCAGGACGGCGGCGACATCCTGTTCGACCGCTTCGAGGTCGAGACCGGCGTCGTCTGGCTGCACATGCGCGGCGCCTGTTCAGGCTGCCCCTCTTCTTCGGCCACGCTGAAGGCAGGGGTCGAGAACATGCTGAAGCACTACGTGCCGGAGGTGACTCGGGTGGAGCAGGTGCTGTAGGGCTGCGCGCCAGATCCTGATCAGAGACTGGGGAATCCGACCTTGAGCCACGCCCTCGACGACGCCGCCCTGGACGTCCTCTTCCGCAGCGCCCGCACCCGCAACGGCTGGGTGGAGGAGCCGATCGCCGAGGAGGTCATGCGGGCGATCTACGACCTGACCAAGATGGGTCCGACCTCGGCCAATATGAGCCCGGCCCGCTTCGTCTGGTGCGTGACGCCCGAGGGCAAGGAGAAGCTGGCGGCTCTGGCCAGCGAGACCAACGGAGCCAAGATCCGCCAGGCCCCGGCGACTGTGATCGTCGGCTACGACCTCGACTTTCCCGAAACCCTGCCCAAGCTGTTCCCGCACAATCCGGACGCCAAGAACTGGTTCAACGATCCGGCGATGCGCGAGAGCGGCGCGTTCCGCAATTCCAGCCTGCAGGGCGCCTATCTGATCATCGCCGCCCGATCACTGGGCTACGACACTGGCCCCATGTCCGGGTTCAACAACGCGGCGGTGGACGCGGCCTTCTTCGCCGGGACGCGAATCAAGTCGAACTTCATTTGCTCGATCGGTCACGGGACCGAGCACAACCTGTTCCCCCGCTCGCCCCGCCTGTCGTTTGAAGAGGCTTGCCGGATCGTCTAACCAGGGGTCATGACCCCGCGGTTCGCAGCGCTCGCCTTCCTGATGCTTGTAGCCGGATGTGCGCCCCGTCACGTCGAGGCGCCGGCGCCCCCGGCGACGCCCTACGAGGGCGGCGTGCTGACCGCCGAGCCTTGGGGCGTGGGGCCGATCCGCTGGGACACCTATTTCGAGAGCCCTCGGATCAAGGAGCTGTTCCCCAAGGCCATCGTCCAGGACGGCGAGGTGCAGATCTCCGAGGACGAGACCCGCTCGGTGATCACGGTCAGCCAGGACGGCGCCCAGATGCTGGAGATTGTCGATGGCTTCGGCAATTTCCCGGGCACGGACGACCCCAAGATCGGTACGGTGCGGCTGGTGGGCGGTGCAGTGCGCGGCCCCCACGGCGAGCATATCGGCATGGGCTGGAAGGACGCCCACTTCGACCTTTCCCAGTGCGAGCTGGGCGCCGACCGCGACCGCGACGCCATGGTCTGCGCCCGGCCGAACGAGGGGGCGGTGACCTTCGTCTTCGCCATACCGGGCTGGAAGTCGATGGAGTTCCCGCCGGACTCGCTGCTCAGGGCCAAGGGCTTTTTGCGCGCCATCGTCTGGAAGCCGATCAAGCCGCTGAAGGCCAAGGGTTGAGGCGGCGCGGATGAAGCTCTTGGCCCTCGACACCTGCCTCGACGCCTGCTCGGCCGCCCTGCGGACTGACGCCGCGGTCGTCGCCGCGATCACCGAGCCGATGCGCCGCGGCCACCAGGAGCGGCTGGCCCCCATGGTCGCCGAGCTGATGGACGGCGCCGGCTGGCGCTTCGGCGATTTGGACCGCATCGCCGTGACTGTAGGGCCGGGCTCGTTCACCGGCCTTCGGGTCGGCCTCGCCTTCGCCAAGGGCTTGGCCCTGGCGTTGGATAAGCCCTGCGTCGGCGTCGGCGTGCTTGAAGCCTTGGCGCGAGGCGCGGGGACCAAGGGCTTCGTCGCCGCCTGCCTCGACGCCAAGCGGGGGCAGGTTTACCTGCAGATCTTCATCGACGGGCGGGCGGCGATGGCCCCCGACGTGCTGCCGGTCGAGATCGCCGCCGCCCGGCTGGCCGAGCTGTGGCCCGGCGGGCCGGCGAAGCTGGTCGGCTCGGGGGCGCCCCTCCTGGCGCCCGTGCTGGCCGAGACCGAGACCCTGACGCCTGCCGCCGCGGACCCTGTGGCCATAGCCGAGATCGCCGCCGCTGCGCGCGAGCCCTTCCCGCCGCCGCGGCCGCTTTATCTGCGGCCGCCGGACGCCAAGCTGCCGGGTGGGATCGACCCGCCGTGACCCTGCGCCCGGCCTTGCCCGAGGACACGCCGGCCCTGGCCGCCCTGCACGCTGCGAGCTTTGTAGCGCCCTGGGGCGCGCAGGAGATCGCCGACCTGCTTGCCGGGCCGGGCGGCTTCGGCCTGGTGATCGAGGCGGCCAATGGGAGCCCGGCCGGCTTCATCCTCTGCCGCGTCGTGGTCGGCGAGGCCGAGGTCCTGACCCTGGCGGTGGCGCCCGAGACACGCGGCCAGGGCCTGGGCCGGGTGTTGATGCAGGCGGCCCTGGGCCTTGCCCGCACGGCCGGCGCCGAGACCATGTTTCTGGAGGTGGCGGCCGACAACGCGCCGGCCCTGGCCCTCTATCGCGGTCTCGGCTTCGAGCGGATCGGCCTTCGCCCCGGCTATTACGCCCACGGCGGGCGCGGGCCCATAGACGCCCTGGTCTATCGGCTCAGCCTGAATGCGCCGACTTGAGGCAAATCAAGGCCGCGAGGGCTTGACGACGGCAAGCTGATCGGGTGACAGGCCCGCACCCAATCTGGGCGCGAATCCGAAGGAGCGGGGGCGGGGGAACGTCAGTTGCATCCGCGTCGCGATGGCGCCCGCACTTTTGCCAGACACGCCGACGGCCTATGTTGCGGCCGGAGGCCCCCGGAGACGAGCTTTGGACCGGATCGAGAAACTCTGCATCGAAAAAGGCATGCGCATGACGGACCAGCGCCGCGTGGTGGCGCGCGTCCTCTCCCAGGCCCAGGACCACCCGGACGTCGAGGAGCTGTACCGCCGCTCGCACGCCCAGGACCCGCACATCTCGATCGCCACGGTCTACCGCACGGTGCGCCTGTTCGAAGAGGCCGGCATCATCGAGCGCCACGACTTCCGCGACGGCCGCTCGCGCTACGAAGAGGCGCCGGACGTGCATCACGACCATCTGATCGACATGCGCTCCGGCCGGGTGATCGAGTTCGTCGACCCCGAGATCGAGGCGCTGCAGGCGGCCATCGCCAAGCGGCTCGGCTTCAGGCTGGTCGACCATCGGCTCGAACTCTACGGCGTGCCGGCCGACGAGACCGAGAACTAGACGCCCGGAACGGTCGGCGCCTTGAATGCGCGGCCCCGCGCGCCCATAAGGCCGATATGACCGACACCGCGCCCAGCAAGCGCCTGTTCATCAAGACCTATGGCTGTCAGATGAACGTCTATGACAGCGAGCGCATGGCCGATGTCCTGCGCCCGCTGGGCTATGCCATCACCGAGGAGGCCGAAGGCGCCGACCTGGTGGTGCTGAACACCTGCCACATCCGCGAGAAGGCGGCCGAGAAGGTCTATTCCGAGCTCGGCCGGATCAAGGCGATGAAGGCGCGCAAGGCGGATGCCGGCGGGGCCATGACCATCGCCGTGGCCGGCTGCGTGGCCCAGGCCGAGGGCGAGGAGATCATGATCCGCCAGCCGGCGGTGGATCTGGTGGTCGGGCCCCAGGCCTATCACCAGTTGCCCGAGCTGATCGCCCGCGCCCACCGGGCCCGCGGCGAGCGGCTGTCGGCCGAGTTCGCGGCGGACGAAAAGTTCGACGCCCTGCCCAAGGCCCGCCACGCCGGCGGGGTCACCGCCTTCCTGACCGTGCAGGAGGGCTGCGACAAGTTCTGCACCTTCTGCGTGGTGCCCTATACGCGCGGCGCCGAATTCTCCCGCCCGGTGGGCGACATCGTCGCAGAGGCCGAGGACCTTGCCCGCCAGGGCGTGCGCGAGGTCACGCTTCTGGGCCAGAACGTCAACGCCTATGCCGGCGAGGGCGGCCTGGCCGGCCTGGTCCGCCGCCTGGCCCAGGTCGATGGCCTGGACCGGATCCGCTACACCACCAGCCATCCCCGCGACATGGACGAGGCCCTGATCGCCGCCCATGGCGAGGTGGAAGCCCTGATGCCCTACCTGCATCTGCCGGTGCAGGCGGGCGCCGACCGGGTGCTGCGGGCGATGAACCGCGGCCATACCGCGGCGAGCTACCTGAAGCTGGTGGAGAAGATCCGCGCCGCGCGGCCGGACATGGCCCTCTCGGGCGATTTCATCGTCGGCTTCCCCGGCGAGACCGAGAAGGAGTTCCAGGCCACCCTCGACCTGGTCTCCGAGGTCAAATACGGCTCGGCCTTCGCCTTCAAATATTCCAAGCGTCCCGGCACCCCCGCCGCCGCCATGCCCGGCCAGGTGGCCGAGGAGGTCAAGGAGGAGCGGCTGGCCCGGCTCCTGGCCTTGCTGTCCGAGCAGCAGGCGGCGTTCAACGCCGCGCAGGTCGGACGCACCCTGCCGGTGCTGTTCGAACGGCCTGGCCGCAAGGCCGGCCAGGTGGTCGGCCGCAGCCCCTATCTGCAGCCGGTGCACATCGAGGGGCCGCAAAGCCTGATCGGCCGGATCGCGCCGGTGGCGATCAGCGCCAGCGCCAAGGGCAGCTTGACGGGATCGCTGGCCGAAGACCCGGCGATGGCGCTCGCTTGAGCCGCGACACCCGAGAGTTCCTGCCGCTGCCGGACGAGGTCGTGCGCGCCGTCGCCGGCCCCAACAGCCGCCATGCCGCCCTGATCGAGGACGCCTTCCACGTGCTCCTGGAGACCCCCGGCGGCGGCGTGTCCCTGGCGGGCGATTCCAAGGCCCGCGCCGGCGCCAAGCGCGCCATCCAGGCGATCGCCAAGCGGGTCGAAGCCGGCGCCGAGGTGGCCGAGGCCGACGTGCGCCTGGCCGCCGGCGCAGCCCGCCGCGGCGAGGCCTCGCCCAAGGGCGGCGAGCTGCCGCTGGGCCGCCGCGGCGCCATCTCGGCCAAGACCGCGGCCCAGGCCCGCTATCTGGAGATGCTGGCCAAGCACACCCTGGTGTTCGGCCTGGGCCCCGCCGGCACCGGTAAGACCTTCCTGGCCGTGGCCCATGGCGCTGGCATGCTGCTGCGCGGCGAGGTCGATCGGCTGATCGTCACCCGGCCCGCGGTCGAGGCTGGCGAGCGGCTGGGCTTTCTGCCCGGCGACATGAACGAGAAGGTCGACCCCTACATGGCCCCCGTCTGGGAGGCCATGTCCGACATCCTGGGGGCCGAACAGCTGCGCCGCCGCCGCGAGAAGGGCGAGATCGAGGTCGCGCCAATCGCCTTCATGCGCGGCCGCACCCTCAGCCACGCCTTCGTCATCGTCGACGAGGCCCAGAACGCCTCGCGCCTGCAGATGAAGATGGTGCTGACGCGCCTGGGCGAAGGCGCGCGCATGGCGGTCACCGGCGACCCCAGCCAGGTCGACCTAGTCAATCCGCGCGACAGCGGGCTTTCGCACGCGGTGCGCCTGCTGGACGGCGTGGAGGACGTGGCCATAGCCCGCTTTGAGGCTGCGGACGTGGTGCGCCATCCGCTGGTGGAGCGCATCGTCAAGGCCTACGACGCCGACGCGACGAAAGACCGATCGTGACCATCGAGGTCGAGATCGAGACCGAGGCCTGGGCCGAGGCCCTGGTCGACGCGGAGGATCTCAGTCGGCGAGCGGCGCTGGCCGCGCTGGAGCAGGCTGAGCAGGCCGGCGGCGGCATCGTGATCCTGCTGACCGGCGACGACGAGGTCGCGGCCTTGAACGCCGATTTCCGTGGCAAGGCCGGGCCGACCAACGTGCTGTCCTTTCCCGCCGCGCCAAACCCCGAGGACCACATCGGCGACATCGCGCTCGCCTTCGGCGTCTGCGCGCGCGAGGCCGAGGCGCAGGGCAAGCCCCTGGCGCACCATCTGCAACACCTGGTGGCGCATGGCGTGCTGCATCTTGTAGGCTACGACCACCAGATGGATTCGGAGGCCGAAGAGATGGAGGCGCTGGAGCGCCGCATCCTGGCGAGGCTGGGGGTTCCTGATCCCTATGCCGGCGAGCGAGACGACGCCGGCCATGGCTGACGAGGACCACGGCGGGCGCTCTCACGGCGATCACGATCGGCCGCGGCCCAGCCGGGGCTTGAGGGCCTGGTTCCGCCGCCTGCGCCGACGCGGCGAGCACGAGCATCATCACCGCCGCGGCGATCCGGCCGAGCCGGCGACGCCCGAAGGCGCGGTCGACATCGTTGACCAGGCCGAGGCCTTCAAGTCCCTGCGCGTCGACGACGTGATGACCCCCCGCGCCGACATCGTGGCGGTGGAGATCTCGTCGACCTTCGAGGACCTTCTGGGCCGGTTCCTCGAGGCCGAGCACACCCGCATGCCGATCTATCGCGAGACCCTGGACGACCCGGTCGGCCAGGTCCACGTCAAGGACGTGTTCAAGATGCTGATCGACGACCGGCTGAAGCCCTCGCCCGACGAGCAGGTGCTGGGCCGGCTGCGCCGCGAGATCCTCTATGTGCCGGGCTCGATGCGCACCGCGGACCTCTTGCTCAAGATGCAGGCCAGCCGGATCCACATGGCCCTGGTGATCGACGAGTTCGGCGGAACCGACGGGGTGGTGACCCTGGAAGACCTGATCGAGGCGGTGGTCGGCGAGATCGACGACGAGCACGACGAGGCCGCCCCCGCCCAGATCGTCGCCCGCGCCGGCGGGGTGTTCGAGGCCGACGGCCGCGCGCCGCTGGAGGAGCTGGAAGAGGCGGTCGGCGAGACCCTGGCGCCCGAGGAACTGGACGAGGACATCGACACGGTCGGCGGCCTGGTCAGCGCGCTGGCGGGCCGCGTGCCGCAGCGAGGTGAGGTGATCGCCCATCCGGCCGGGCTGGATTTCGAGATCACCGACGCCGATCCGCGGCGGGTCAAGCGGCTGCGCATCCGCCGCACCGAGCCCGGCCCCGCCGAACCCGCCCCGGAAGGCGAGATCGCCGAGGGCTGATGCCGCGCCCGTTGCGTCTTTCCGAGCGCGGCCTGCCGGCCTCGGCCCTGTCCCTGGCGGCCGGCGCCCTGGCGGCCCTGGCCTTTCCGCCGTTCGGCTTCCTGCCGGGCCTATTGGGCTATGGCCTCTTGATGAGGCTCGCCGACCTGGAGGGCGCGGCGAGGCCCCTGCGCAGCGCCTTCTGGCGCGGCTGGCTGGCGGGACTGGCCTTCTTCCTGATCTCGACCTGGTGGGTTGCGGAAGCCTTCCTGGTCGACGCGCGGGAACAGGGCTGGATGGCGCCGATCGCCGTGGCTCTGCTGGCCGCGGGTCTTGGCCTCTTCTGGGGTGTTGCGACCCTCCTCTATCGCGCCCTGCGGCCGGGCGGCGCCCTGCGTGTCCTGGTGTTCGCCGGGGCTTTCTGCGGCCTGGAATGGCTGCGGGGCCACATCCTGACCGGCTTTCCGTGGGACCTCGCCGGCGAGACCTGGGCGGCGGGCTCGGCGCCCTCGCAGATGGCCGCCGTAGTCGGCGCCTATGGCCTGGGCTGGATCACGGTCGCCGCCGGGGCCGCCCCCGCCATGCTGGTGGGGGGGCGCAGGTCCCGCCGCGCCTGGGCCGCCGCCGGCCTTTCCGTCGCTTCGATCGGCGGCCTCTATCTCTACGGAAATCACCGCTTGGCCGGGGCCGAAGCCACGCCCAAGGACGCCCCGCTGGTGCGGGTGGTCCAGCCCAGGGTCGCGCAGGAGAGCAAGTACGACGAGCGCATGTTCCGCTCGATCCTCGAGCGCTATGTCGCCCTGACCGCCCGCCCCGCCGCTCGCACGCCGGACATCGTGGTCTGGCCGGAGGGCGCAGTGCCCGATTCCGTCAACGACTACCTGGCCGACGGGACCTGGACCAAGGCGGCGATCGAAGGCGCGCTGAGGCCCGGCCAGACCCTGATCGACGGCGCCTATCGCGTCGCCGGAACGCCTGACCGGCCCATCTACTACAACACCGTGCTGGCGCTGAGAGAGGGCCGCGACGGCCTGGCGGTCACTGGGGTCTACGACAAATTCCGCCTGGTGCCGTTCGGCGAGTACATGCCGATGGACAGCCTGATGGGCCGCATCGGCTTCAAGAGCCTGGTCCATGTCGGCGACGGCTTCACCGCCGGCCCAAGGCCGCATCCCCTGCGCCCGGCGGGGGCGCCGCCGGTCCAGCCCTTGATCTGCTACGAGAGCCTGTTCCCCGGCTTCACCCGCGAAGGCGCGGCCGAGGGCGGGCGAGCGCGCTGGATCGTCAATGTCTCTAACGACGCCTGGTTCGGCCACACCTACGGCCCAGTCCAGCATCTGAACCTGGCCAGCTATCGCGCGATCGAAGAGGGCCTGCCCCTGGTCAGGGCCACGCCGACCGGCGTGTCGGCGGTCATAGACGCCTATGGCCGCATCGTTCCAGGCTCGAGACTGGGCCAGGACGAGATGGGGGTGACCGATACGTTGCTGCCGGCCGCGCTCACTTCGACCCCTTACTTCAGACACGGCGGATCTCTGTACTGGATGATGCTAACGGTGTCAGTCGCGGCCGCCGCCGCATCTTACCGTCGCAATCTGGGGCAAAGATCAGGAATTTAGGTCGACAGGTCGAAGCGACTGGCTCAACTATTCGATTCACGGGCGCCCAAGACCCCAAGAACGGAAAGACCGTCGCGCGATGAATGATAGGATGGAAAGCGACCGCTCACCCAACCCGATTGATGTTCATGTCGGCTTGCAGGTGCGATTAAGGCGCAAGGAACTGAAGATCAGTCAGGAAAAGCTGGCGGAAACGTTGGGACTGACCTTTCAGCAGGTGCAGAAATACGAGCGGGGCGCGAATCGCATTAGCGCCTCCAAGTTGTATGAGATCGCCAGGACCTTACGTGTGCCGATCGGATGGTTCTTCGATGGGCTGGGCGACCCGTCCGCGGGGCGCGGCGAGGCGTCCGGGACGGTGGGTCAAGGCTATGCTCACGACTTCCTGATGACCCAGGAAGGCGCTGATCTGGCCAACCTGTTCCCCAAGATTCCTCAGCGGCGGGTGCGCCGCCGCCTGGTGGATCTGATCCGCTCGCTGGCCGAGAACGACGAAGGCGACGCTGCGGTACTTTGATCGGCGCAGAATGACCGCGGCCGTCGGCTTTGGCGCCGTGCGCTGGAGATTGTGCGCCGCCAGGGCCGACAGTCACTTGCGGATATAAAGATATCTTTATATGGTCCGGCGCTATTCAGGACCGCCGGGCGCAGTGGTGCGCGCGGCGTCGCACGCATGGAGCTGTCCCCTTGGCCCGTACCTCCTACCTGTTCACCAGCGAGTCCGTGTCGGAAGGCCATCCGGACAAGGTCGCGGACCGTATCTCCGACACCGTGGTCGATGCGTTCCTGGGCGCCGATCCCTATGCGCGGGTGGCGTGCGAGACCCTGGTGACCACCAACCGCATCGTGCTGGCCGGCGAGGTTCGCGGGCCGCACGGGGTGATCGAGGGGCTGGAGGACAAGGTCCGCGCGGCGGTCAAGGACATCGGCTACGAGCAGGAGGGCTTCCACTGGAAGAACGCCTCCTACGACTGCTTCCTGCACGAGCAGTCGGCCGACATCGCCATGGGTGTCGACGCCTCCTCGAACAAGGACGAGGGCGCGGGCGACCAGGGGATCATGTTCGGCTACGCCACCAACGAGACGCCGGAGCTGATGCCGGCGACCCTGCAATATTCGCACAATATCCTGAAGAGCCTGGCCGCCGCCCGCCATTCCGGCGAGCGCCCCGAGTTGGAGCCGGACGCCAAGAGCCAGGTCACCCTGCTGTATCAGAACGGCAAGCCGGTGCGCGCCACCTCCATCGTGCTGTCGACCCAGCACAAGGAAGGCTTCACCCCGGCTGACGTCCATGCCCTGGTCGAGCCCTATATCCGTGCCGTGCTGCCGGAGAGCTTCATCACGCCCGAGACCGAGTGGCACGTGAACCCCACCGGCAACTTCGTCATCGGCGGGCCCGATGGCGACGCCGGCCTGACGGGCCGCAAGATCATCGTCGACACCTACGGCGGCGCGGCGCCGCACGGCGGCGGCGCCTTCTCGGGCAAGGATCCGACCAAGGTCGACCGCTCGGCCGCCTATGCCTGCCGCTACTTGGCCAAGAACGTGGTCGCCGCGGGCCTGGCCGATCGCTGCACCATCCAGATCGGCTACGCCATCGGGGTTTCCAAGCCCTTGAGCTTCTACGTAGACCTCCATGGTTCCGACCGCGTCGACCCGGCCAAGCTGGAAAAGGTGCTGCCCGAACTGATCGGCGGCGCCACCCCGCGGGCGATCCGCGAGCACCTGAAGCTGAACCGCCCGATCTACGCCCGCACTGCCGCCTACGGCCACTTCGGCCGCACCCCCGACGCGGACGGCGGCTTCTCCTGGGAAGCCACGGACCTGGTCGGCGAACTGAAGGGGCTGGTCTGAGAAAAATAGGAACCACGAAGCTCACGAAGAACACGAAGGAAAAGCGCCTGCGGTTACGCTGCGCTCTTCGTGCGCTTTGTGTTCTTCGTGGTTAGACCTGTTCCATGACCGCCGACGACCCGACCCACGGCGTCCTGCGCTCCTATGGCCGCATCAAGGCCCGGCCGATCAAGCCGCGCCAGGCGGCGCTGTTGGAAACGCTGGCGCCAAACATCGCCATCCCCGATGGCCCGTTCGATCCCCGCTCGTTGAAGACTGGCGCCGCGGAGGCGTGGCTCGAGATCGGCTTCGGCGGCGGCGAGCACATGGCCGGCCAGGCCGCCCGCCGGCCGGAGGTGCTGATCCTGGGCGTGGAGCCGTTCCTCAACGGAGTCGCCAGCGCGCTGCGCCATGTGGACGAGATGGGCCTTGCCAATGTCCGCATCCATCAGGGCGATGCGCGGGAGGTGCTGGCCCAGATCGCCCCCGCCAGCCTCGACCGCGCCTTCATCCTGTTCCCCGACCCCTGGCCCAAGACCCGCCACCACAAGCGCCGCCTGATCCAGGAAGAGACCATCGCCGCCCTCGCCCGCGCCCTGAAGAGCGGCGGTCGCCTGCGCTTCGCCACCGACTGGAAGGACTACGCCGCCTGGACCCTGGAGCGGATGCTGAAGTCGAAGGACTTCCGATGGCTGGCGGAGCGGGCGGACGACTGGCGCCTGCCGCCGGCCGACCATTTGACCACGCGCTACGAGACCAAGGCGCTGGGCGACTGCGCGCCGGTGTTCCTGGAGTTTGGCCGGATCTGAAGACCTCTGATCATCCCGCCTTAGCGGCGGCCCTGAAGTCGGCGTCCGCCAGCAACGCCCCGATCAGCTTGGGAAACAGGCCCGTATAGTGATTGAACGCATCCGGGATGGCTACGGCGCCCATGAAGTCGGAGTCCCAGTGATCCTCGACCCGGAGGGTCTTCTCGAACACCGGCCGTCCGTCGCGCACCAGGGTGAACTTGGCCGCCAGCGCCGCATGGGCGGTCGGCATGGCGCTGTCGACGTGGGTGTCGGTCACGACGCCGCTGACGACCAGGGTGGCGTTGGGATCGAGCCGACCGGCGCCCTTCAGCTCGGCCTGCAAGGTATCGCCCAGATACTTGGCGAACGAACCGCCGGGCGCCGGCTGGACGCCGGCGCGGACCGCGATGGAGTGGTCCATCTCGGTTGGTCGGCCGGGGCCAGCAACGAAGGTCCCGGTCCGCATCGGCGCCAAGCCGGCGCTGCGCAACGCCTGGACGTTGTCCAGGCTGGCGGTGGGCGGCGGCAGGGGCGTCATGGCGCATCCGGAGGCGCACAGCGCAGCCGTCAGCAGCAACCCGAGGCGAGTCCGACGCATCAGTGCGCCACCGAAGGCGTCGCCCCCGGCGCCGCCTGAGAGGTCGGAGCGGGGGCGGCTGGCGTCGTCGTCGGCGCAGCTTGCTGGGCCGGCGCGGCCGGGGCCTGGTCAGGCGTCGCAACCGGGGCCGGAATCGCAGGTGTCGCCGGCGTGCTGGCGGCGGCGGCCGGCTGGAAGCCCGGATCGGCGGCCACGACATTCAGCGGGTTGGAGACGATCTGGCGGACCATGGTCATGACCGCGCCCCTGGTCCCGCCATCCACTTTTACAGCGTTGGGCGGCGCGCTGTTGATCATGCCGAGCTGGATATAGATCGCGTGCTTGGCCGAAGCGCTGATCTTCGGCGCATTGGGCCCGGGCACGTAGTCGATCGTGCAGATGTAGTCCTCGCGCACCGTGCTGCCGACCACGAAGAAGGTCGCGCCGGTGACGAAACCCTTGGCCTTGGCCTCGTCCATCTCTTGCGGCGAAGGCGCATCGTTGATGGTCACGCTGAGCAGGGCGCCATTGGCGGTCGGGGCGTCGCTGACCTCAGAGAACAGACCGCTGCTCTTGACGGTGTCGACCACCTGCTGCTGGACGAACTTGGTCGCCTTGGCGTTGGGGGCGCCCTTGGTCTGGAACTGGAACAGCAGCTGCACCGGCTGAGGGGTCTTCACCGCAACCTTCTGCTCAGGCTTCAGATCTGGAAGCGCCGCATCCACAAAAGCCCCGGCGCGGGCGGCGCCTGCGAACAGCGCCAGAGCCAGCATCGCCAGCAGTCCGAACAGCCAAGCCGACTTCGAGACGGCCACGTGCCGACCGCGGCCATGCCCGGCCGCGCAATAGCTTGAAATCATGTCATGCCCCCGTCGGACCCCAATGGCCCGCCCGAGCCGACATTCATGGTAAAGCTTGCTGGACGCAATAGTGACACAGGTCACAGCGGCGTTCGCTCTGACCTCTCCAGTTCGGATGTAGTCGCCGGCGATTCGCCGGATCGAGCGGGGCGGACAACTGCAAAAGCCCGCCTTCAAGCAGCCTAGGGAAAATCCAAGGGCGGAAAACGAGATGCTCCGCGAATGCCGCAAAGGGGCTGACAAACGCTCCGGGCCCGTCTATAAACCCTCTCACATCGATCGTTTGCGCTGGATGGCGCTTTCGAGCGGCGGCCGGAAGGCCCGCCGCTTTTTTGTTGGATTTTCGAGGGACCCTTGCGCGGCAAGACGCAGGAAGACCGGAGTTTGCTGGAACTGCTCGACCCGGTGGCCGAGGCGGCGGGCTATGAGATCGTGCGCCTGCGCCTGATGGGCGGGACCCAGTCGCGCCGGCTGCAGGTGATGGCCGAGGACGCTCACGGCGAAATGAACGTCGACGACTGCGCCCGTTTGTCGCGCGCCCTGTCGGAAGTGCTCGACGCGGCCGATCCCATCTCCGGCGACTACCTGCTGGAAGTCTCCAGTCCCGGCATCGACCGCCCCCTGACCCGTCTGAAGGACTTCGAGGCCTATGAGGGCCTGGAGGCGCGGCTGGAGCTGGACCGCTTGGCCGACGGCCGCAAGCGCTTCAAGGGCGAGCTGGCCGGGATCGAGGGCGACAATGTCGCCATCAACCTGGAAGGCGAGGAGGAGACCGCCCTGGTCCCCTTCGCCTGGATCATCGACGCCAAGCTGGTGCTGAACGACGAGTTGATGAAACGCGGCGCCGAGCAACGCCAGGCGCGGCTGGAACACGAACAGGCGTCTTCGGACGCGGACGAGGAGTAGACCCCATGGCCCTGACCGGCGTTTCCGCCAACCGCCAGGAACTCTTGCAGATCGCCGAGGCGGTCGCGCGGGAGAAGTCGATCGAGCGCGAAGTGGTGATCGAGGCGATCGAGGAGGCGATCCAGAAGGCCGCCCGCGCCCGCTACGGCGCTGAGCACGACATCCGCGTGCACATGGACCCCAAGAGCGGCGAGACGGTGATCAAGCGCTTCGTCACCGTGGTCGACGACGAAGAGCCGATCGAGAACGATTACGCCTTCAAGAGCCTGTCTGACGCCAAGCGCGACGACAAGGACGCTTTTGTCGGCAAGGTCTACGAAGAAATCCTGCCGCCGTTCGAGATCGGCCGGGTGCAGACCCAGATGGCCCGCCAGGTGGTCACCGGCAAGGTGCGCGAGGCCGAGCGCGAGCGGCAGCACGAGGAATTCAAGGACCGCGTGGGCGAGATCGTCAACGGCGTGGTCAAGCGGGTCGAATACGGCAACATCATCGTCGACCTGGGCCGCGGCGAAGGCATCGTGCGCCGCGACCAGGCGATCCCGCGCGAGAATTTCCAGGTCGGCGACCGCATCCGCAGCTACATCTACGACGTCCGCCGCGAGGCCAAGGGCCCGCAGATCATGCTCTCCCGCGCCCACGGCGGCTTCATGGCCAAGCTGTTCGCCCAGGAAGTGCCGGAAGTCTATGACGGGGTGATCGAGATCCGCGCCATCGCCCGCGACCCGGGCAGCCGCGCCAAGATGGCGGTGGTGTCCAACGACAGCTCCATCGACCCGGTCGGCGCCTGCGTCGGCATGCGCGGCAGCCGCGTTCAGGCGGTGGTGGCCGAGCTGCAGGGCGAGAAGATCGACATCATCTCCTGGTCGCCGGACGAGGCCACCTTCCTGGTGAACGCGCTTGCGCCCGCCGAAGTCACCAAGGTGGTGATGGACGAGGAGGACGAGCGGGTCGAGGTCGTCGTGCCCGACGAGCAGCTGTCTCTGGCCATCGGCCGCCGCGGCCAGAACGTGCGCCTGGCCAGCCAGCTGACCGGCTGGCAGATCGACATCATGACCGAAAGCCAGGAGAGCGAGCGCCGCCAGCGCGAGTTCGCCGAGCGCACCGCCCTGTTCCAGGAAGCCCTGGACGTGGACGAGGTCATCGCCCAGCTGCTGGTCACCGAAGGTTTCGCCACCGTCGAGGACGTGGCCTATGTCGAGGCGGACGAGATCGCCTCGATCGAAGGCTTCGGCGAGGACACCGCCGAGGAGCTGCAGGCCCGCGCCCGCGACTTCCTGGAAAAGGAAGCCGCCGAACTGGACGAGAAGCGCAAGGCCCTGGGCGTCGAGGACGGCGTGCTCGAGATCGAAGGCGTGACCCTGCCGATCGCCGTGGCCCTGGGCGAAGGCGATGTGAAGACCGTCGAGGACCTGGCCGGCCTGGTGCCTGACGACTTGCGCGGCTGGTTCGAGGTCAAGAATGGCGAGCGGGTGCGCGAATCCGGCATCCTGGAAAGCTTCAGCCTGTCGGCCGAGGCGGCCGAGGCCCTGATCATGAACGCCCGCGTGGCCATGGGCTGGGTCGAGCCGGCGCCGGAAGAGGAATATCTGGAAGAAGGCGAGGAGCTGGCGGAAGAAGCCGAGGCCGAAGCCGAAGAGGGCTGAGCCTTCCGAACCCCTTCCCCTTTGTGGGGGAAGGGCAGGGGATGGGGGTGAACCTCCAACCCCGAAAGCTCGCGCCGACACCCTAACCCCAACCCCTCCCCGCAAGGGGGAGGGGCTTTTCTATGGAGCCACCCCACGACCGACGCCCCATCCCCCGCCACCCACGCCGAGGCGAGCCGCCAGCGGCGGGACCTGGTTTCGGGCCAGGTGATGGACGAGGCGCGGCTGGTGCGGTTCGTGGCCGGGCCGGACGGTTCGGTGGTTCCGGACCTGGCGCGCAAGCTGCCGGGGCGGGGGCTGTGGGTCGCGGCGGATCGGGCTTCGGTGGAGGCGGCGGCGAAGAAGGGCGGCTTCTCGCGGGCGGCCAAGACCAAGCTCTCCGCGCCGGCGGACCTGGCCGATCAGGTTGAATCCCTGCTCAAGCTTCGGATTCTGCAGGGCCTGGGGCTTGCGCGGCGGGCTGGCGAGCTTATTTCGGGGTTCGACGGGGTTTCTCAGGCGATTTTGGCGGGCAAGGCCGCCTGGCTGATCGACGCCTCGGACGGCGCTGCGGACGGGCGGCGCAAGCTTTTGCAGGCCGGCCGCAGGTCCGGTCACCCGCCCCGGCTTCTGGGCGTGTTCGATTCGCAAGAATTGAGTTTGGCCTTGGGGCTTGGAAATGTGATACACCTCGCCTTCCTTGCGGGACGAGGCGCGAAGAGCTGGACAATCGATGTCGAGCGTCTTTCTGGCTTCCGTCCGCTCCTTCCTGAGAGTTGGCGCGAGGAGCCTTGAGAACGGGCCAGGCGCCTCGGCTGCCGATGGCCTGTTCTGCTATGGATTTGCAACGGTAGGGACAGGCCGCGCCACCGGGCTCGGCATGTCAGTAAAGCGAGCGGATGAGCGACGCGAACGACGACGAAAATGGCCGCAACACCAGCGGACGTGCGCCCCTGACCCTGAAACCCAGGCAGGGCGCGGTCAATGCCGGGACGGTCAAGCAGAGCTTCAGCCACGGCCGGTCCAAGACCGTGGTGGTCGAGACCAAGCGGCGGCGCGTGGATGCGCCGGCGCCGACGAATCTTGCCGGCCCCTCGCCCGCCGAGAAGCGCGGCGCCCTGGATGTCCGGCCGCGTGAGCCCCAGGCCCCGCGTCCGGCCGCCCCCGCCGGCGGCCAGGGCGGCCTGAACCTCAGCCAGGAAGAGCTGCGCGCCCGCCAGCGCGTGCTGGAAACCGCCCGCGCCGAGCAGGAGCGCCGCGACGCCGCTCGACGCGCCGAGGAAGACGCCCGCCGGCGCGCCGACGAGGCCCGTCGCCGCGAGGCGGAAGCCGCCGAGCGCGCCGCCCAGGCCGCCGCCCAGCCGGCTCAGCCTGCGCCTGCCGCGCCCCAGGCCCCTGCGCCCGTCGCCGAGGCCCCGCGCCCGGCGCCCGTGGTGGCTCGCGCCCCTGAGCCGCCGCCGCAGCGGGCGCCGGAACCGCGCCCGGCCGAACCGGTTCGCGCCTCCGCCGCCCCGCCGCGGCAGGAAGGCCGTGACCAGCCGCGCCGCGACGACCGCCGTGACGATCGCAGCTCGACCACCACCTACCGGCCCGAGCGCCCGCAGCAGAACGTCAATTTCGGTCAGCGCGGCGAAGTCGCCGGCCGTGGGCCTCGCCCCGAAGGCGGCCCGCGTCCTGATCGCGGTCCCCGCCCCGAAGGCCCCCGTGGCCCGCGTCCCGAGGGCGGCTATCCGCCCCGTGGTCCGCGCGAAGGCGGCCGCCCGGAAGGCGGCGGCCGGTTCGGCGACCGCCCGCCGCGCCAGGGCGAGACCGTCCGCTATTCCGCGCTGAACCCGGCCCCCGCCCCGCGCGGCGATCGTGGACCGCGCCCGCCGGGCATTGGCCGCGCCGAAGCGCCGGCCGGACCCGAGATCCAGCGCGCCACCCGCCAGGCCCCGCGCCCCGGCGGCGGCGTGATCGACCGCCGTCCGGACGACGAGGAAGAAAGCGCCGCCCGCCGCGGCTCCAAGGCCGCCCCGGCCAAGCCGACCCGCAGCGTCAAGGGCGCGCCTCAGCGCCGCGAAGGCCGCCTGACCATCCAGGCCGTGGCCGGCAACGACGACGAGGCCGTCGAACGCATGCGCTCGCTGGCCTCGGTGCGCCGGGCCCGCGAACGCGAGCGCGAAAAGCGCAAGGGCGGGGCCCAGGAACAGGCCCGCACGGCGCGTGAAGTCGTCATTCCCGACGTCATCACCGTGCAGGAACTGGCCAACCGCATGGCCACCCGCGGCGTCGAGATCATCAAGTTCCTGATGCGCCAGGGCCTGATGCTGAAGATCAACGACGTGATCGACAGCGACACCGCCGAGCTGGTGGCCACCGAATTCGGCCATACCGTCCGCCGCGTCTCGGAATCCGACGTCGAAGAAGGCTTCATCGGCGCCGAGGATGTCGACGATCACCTGCTGCCGCGCGCCCCTGTGGTCGCGGTGATGGGTCACGTCGACCACGGCAAGACCAGCCTCTTGGACGCCCTGCGTTCTACGGACGTTGCGGCCGGCGAGCACGGCGGCATCACCCAGCACATCGGCGCCTACCAGGTGCGCCTGCCGAACGGCGAGCGCGTCACCTTCCTGGACACGCCGGGCCACGCGGCCTTCTCGGCCATGCGCGCCCGCGGCGCCAACGTCACCGACATCGTCATCCTGGTGGTGGCGGCCGACGACGGCGTGATGCCCCAGACCATCGAGGCCATCAACCACGCCAAGGCCGCCGGCGCCCCGATCATCGTGGCGGTCAACAAGATCGACAAGCCGGACGCCGACGCGACCCGGGTGGTCAACGAGTTGCTGCAGCACGAGATCGTGGCCGAGAGCCTGGGCGGCGACACCCAGATCGTCGAGGTTTCGGCGACCAAGAAGATCGGCCTGGACAATCTGATCGAAGGCATCCTGCTGCAGGCCGAGCTGATGGACCTGAAGGCCAATCCCGACCGGGTGGCCGACGGCATCGTCATCGAGTCCAAGCTGGATCGCGGCCGCGGCGCGGTGGCCACCGTACTGGTCAAGCGCGGCACCCTGAAGCGCTCGGACATCGTCGTGGCCGGCGCCAACTGGGGCCGCGTTCGCGCCCTGATCAACGAGCGCGACGAGCAGGTGCCCGAGGCCGGCCCGTCCGAGCCGGTGGAGATCCTCGGCCTGGACGGCACGCCCGATCCGGGCGAGCCCTTCGCGGTGGTCGAGAACGAGGCCCGAGCCCGCGAGCTGACCGAATACCGCATCCGCCTGAAGCGCGAAAAGACCGTTGCACCGGCCGGCGTGGCCGGCGCTTCGCTGGCCGACATGATGGCCAAGCTGCAGGACAAGAAGGTCGCCGAACTGCCGCTGATCATCAAGGCGGACGTGCAGGGCTCGGCCGAGGCTATCGTCAGCTCGCTGGAGAAGATCTCCACCGACGAGGTCCGCGCCCGGATCATCCATTCCGGCGCCGGGGCGATCAACGAGAGCGATGTCATGCTGGCCAAGGGGATCGGCGCGCCGGTCCTGGGCTTCAACGTCCGCGCCTCGAAGCAGGCCCGCGACCTTGCCGACCGCGAAGGGGTCGAGATCCGCTACTACGCGATCATCTACGACCTTCTCGACGACATCAAAGGCGTGCTCTCGGGCATGCTGGCGCCGATCCAGCGCGAGACCTTCCTGGGCAACGCCGAGGTGCTGCAGGCCTTCGACATCTCCAAGGTCGGCCGCGTGGCGGGCTGTAAGGTCACCGAAGGCGTGGTGCGAAAAGGCGCCCGCGTCCGGATCGTCCGCGACAACGTGGTCATCCTGGAGCTGGGCACCCTGCAGACGCTCAAGCGCTTCAAGGACGAGGTCAACGAGGTGGTGGTCGGCCAGGAATGCGGCATGGCCTTCGCCAACTTCCAGGACATCAAGCCCGGCGACACCATCGAGTGCTTCACCGTGGAAGAGGTCAAGCGGACGCTGTGATGCTGAGCGCCCCTTCTCCCTTGCGGGGAAGGGGCTTTGCTCAGAACCCCAGTTCGTTCCTGAGCGCGGCTGCGCTCACCCCACGCGCCCGGATTTCCCTCAGGGTCTCGGCCCTGTCGCGCTTGGCGAAGCGTTTGCCGTCTGGGCCGACTAGGAGCCGGTGGTGGCGATAGGTCGGCGTCGGCAGGCCGAGCAGGGCCTGCAGCAGGCGCTGGATGTGCGCCGCCTCGAACAGGTCCTGGCCTCGCACCACGTGGGTTATCCCCTGCAGGGCGTCATCGACCACGACCGCAAGGTGATAGGCGACGCCGAGCCCCTTGCGCGCCAGGATCACATCGCCCGCCGTTTCCGGTCGAGCGCCAATCAGGCCGTGCTCGCCGTTCGGCCCGGCGCCTTCCTCAGTGAAACTCAATGCGTCCCAGGCAGGGCCTAGCCGGGCCCGCGCGGCCTCCAGCGACAACCGCCACGCGAACGGGGCGCCGGTTTCGAGCATCCGCGCCTCCTCGTCGGGCGCCAGGCGCGCGCCGCGATAGGGCGTCTCGGGCCCGTGGGGCGCGCGGGCGATCTCGTCCAGAATCTCGCGGCGGGTCTTGAAGCAGCGATAGACGAGGCCGTCGGCCCTCAGGCGCTCGAGCGCCGCCTGGTAGTCGGCCAGGTGATCCGACTGGCGGCGAACCGGTTGCTCCCATTCGAGGCCCAGCCAGGCGAGGTCTTCGAAGATGGCGGCTTCAAATTCCTGCCGGCAGCGCTCGGTGTCGATGTCCTCGATGCGCAGGATGAAGCGGCCTTGCGCCTCACGTGCAGCTTTGAAAGCCGTCAGGGCGGAAAAGGCGTGGCCGCGATGCAGATAGCCGCTGGGCGATGGCGCGAAGCGGCTGGCGAACAAGGCTGGGTCAGGCTTTCTTGGTCCGGCTCAGCACGCCGAAATGGTCCAGCACGCCCTCCAGGAAGGCGCGCTCACCGCCCATCATCTCTTTCAGCGGATTGAACTTGTGGAACTTGCACATCTCGGCCAGGCCATGCACCGCGCACCAGGAGGCGATGCAGGTCAGCTCCAGGTCCAGCTCGCTCAACTGGCCGCCGGACGCTTCGTTGATGGTGTCCTTGACCAGTTTGTAGCCGCCCATGGCGTCGTTTTCGTGCGTGTCCTCCGGCAGGGCCTCGCCATTGCGGGCGCAGTCGTACATCACGCGATAGAGCGCGGGATTGGCCTGGGCGAATTCCACATAGGCCACGCCGATCGCCAGCCGCCGCTCCTCGGCCGGCTCATCCTTGATCGCCATGGCCATGGCGTCGTGCAGCTGGGAGAAGCCCTCCATAGCCACGGCGTTGAGCAGTTCGTTCTTGTCCTTGAAGTGGTGGTAGGGCGCCGCCGGGCTGACCCCCGCCTCGCGCGCCACCGCGCGCAGAGACAGGGCGCTGGGACCCTCACGCTCCAGAACCGCCTCGGCGGCGAGCAGCAGGGCGCGGCGCAGATCGCCATGATGATAGGGTTTGGATTCGGCCAAGGCCACGGTCGTCATGTTTCCACCCTTAAATCCTGAACCTTTCTAACTTTTAATATGAACGGTGTAAAGATAGAACTTGACACCGTTTAGATATGCACTATTTAAGCGGCGTTCAGATCGAACAGCGTCCTTCTCCCCAAGGTCCTGCGACAATCCGAACCGCCGCTGGCTCCCCCCGGCGACGCCTGAAATCGAACTGACCCTCTCTCGCAAAAGGACTACCCAAATGTCTCTCGCTCGCTTTGAAACGACTCTCGACCGCGTTGGCGGCGTTTTCCTCCTCGCCCTCGGCCTGGTCACGGCCGGCGCCCTTGCCCTGGTCGGCGCCTGAGCCCTGTTCCCGATCCGATGATGGATCCGAATGACTAGGGAGGGGCGTCTCCCCACGCTCCTCCCGGTTTTTCTCTCAGAGGATCTGCTCCCCTCAAGCGATCCTCCCGGGGCCTTAGGTCCCGATCAAGTTTTTTTAGCCTACCCCCCGCTTCTGGCCATATGGTGGCCAAACGATCACATTCCTGACATGGAGCTGTCGCCGCTTTTCCCCTATGGTGAGAATGCTCGCGAATCGATCGGTCGATTCTGACGGTGAAGCGGGCGCCGCGGTCAGGAAGGAGCTCGTCTTCAGTCCATTCGCGTTGACATCAGCGGCTCGTACAGCCGCCGGACCAGCCCGGTGGGAGGTTTCCCATGCAGGTGCTTAAGCGTCCGCCGTCGGGATGGCCGGCTCTCGTGCTCAATGCGGACTTCCGGCCGCTTTCCTACTATCCTCTGTCCCTGTGGCCTTGGCAGGAAGTGATCAAGGCGGTGTTTCTCGACCGGGTCGACGTGGTCTCGACCTACGACCAGACGGTCCACTCCCCCTCCTTCGAGATGAAGCTGCCCAGCGTGGTGTCGCTGAAGCAGTACGTGGCCCAGGATCGGCCGCCGGCCTTCACCCGCTTCAACCTGTTCCTGCGCGACGCCTTCGCCTGCCAGTACTGCGGTTCCGGCGACGACCTGACCTTCGACCATGTCATCCCCCGCTCCCGCGGCGGTCGCACGACCTGGGAGAACATCGTCACCGCCTGCGCCCCCTGCAACCTGACCAAGGGCGGCCGCACCCCGCGCGAAGCGGGCATGCACCCGCACCATCACCCCCGCCGCCCCAACATGTACGAACTGCAGGAACACGGCCGGCGCTTCCCGCCCAACCACCTGCACGAAAGCTGGCTCGACTACCTCTATTGGGACATCGAGCTGGAGGCGTGACCGCTGCAGCCTGCCCGGAAACGGGACCGCCAGGCTACGGCGCCGCCGATAAAACCTCGCCGAACCCGATCCGAGCGGCCTGTGCGGCCTCGGGCGCCGGCTTGGCGGTAAAGTCAGACTCAACCTTGAAGCGCGCCGAGTTCCCCTTATAGTCGATTCAGATCGAGGAGGGCGTTCGATCCATGACCACTGCCCCTCGCCGTCGGCAGAGCGGGTCTAAGGATGTCGCGGACATCAAGCGGCGGCTGGAGGGTATTGTCGCCTCGGCCATGGACGCCATCGTCACGGTCGACCACAACCAGGCGATCGTGCTTTTCAACCCGGCGGCCGAGCGCATGTTCGGGGTCGAGGCCGACAGGGCGCTGGGCGAGCACATTTCGCGCTTCATCCCCGAGCGGTTTCGCGCCGCCCACGAGCAGCACATCGCCCGCTTCACCCGCACCGGCGCCACCAACCGGGCGATGGGGTCGCTGGGCGCCATCAGCGGCCTGAGGGCCAACGGCGAGGAGTTTCCGATCGAGGCCTCGATCTCCCAGGTCGAGATCGGCGGTGATCGTCTGGCGACGGTGATCCTGCGTGACATCACCGAGCGCAAGGCTGTGGAGGAGGCGCGCAATCTCCTGGCGCGGGAGGTCGATCACCGGGCCAAGAACGCCCTGGCGGTGGTCCAGGCGGTCGTGTCCCTGACCCGTGCGGCCTCGACGGAGAGCTTCATCGAGGCGGTGATGGGCCGAGTCTCGTCCCTCGGCCGCTCGCACGTGCTGCTGGCCCGCAACCGGTGGGAAGGCGCCGAGCTGGGCCAGCTGGTGGCGGACGAATGCGCCGCCTATCAACGGCCCGGGCATGTGCGTATCGACTGCCCGACGATCATGCTGACGCCGGACTCGGTGCAGCCGGTGGGGTTGCTGGTCCACGAACTGGCCACCAATGCGGTGAAGTACGGCGCGCTGTCGACCGAGAGAGGACGGGTGGATGTGGCGGCGCGCCTCTATCTCGGCAAGGGCGTCGAATTGACCTGGCAGGAGACCGGCGGGCCGCCTGTGACGCCGCCTACGGTGCGTGGGTTCGGCTCGACCCTGATCAACGAGGTGGTCACGCGACAGCTCGGCGGGGCGCTGGATATCTTATGGGATAAGGGCGGGCTGAGGTTGACGGCCGTCCTGCCCGAGACCGCCTGCCGTATCGACGCCCATCCGCCGCGCGAATCCGCCACGGCCAGCCCGATTAGCCAGACTGCGGCGAGCGAGGGCGAGCGCCTGCTGATCGTCGAGGACGAGAGCCTGGTGGCGATGGAGATCGCCGAACAGATGCGTCGTCGCGGCTGGACCGTGGTCGGCCCGGCCCTATCGGTCGACGAGGCCTTCCACCTGATCGCCGAAAGCGCCCTGCCCGACGTGGCCATGCTCGACGTCCACCTGCGCGGCCACACCGTCTATCCGTTGGCGGATCTGCTGCAGCGCGGGGGCGTGCCGTTCCTGTTCTGCACCGGCTACGAGCGGCTGGACAATCCTGAGCGCTATGCCGCCTCGCCGATCGTGCGCAAGCCGGTGAACATGGACCAGCTCGCCACTGAGTTGCAGCGCATCCGCGCGGCCGGATAGTCGGCGGCCTCTATCGTGCGGCGACTTCCCGCCAGACCCGGCGAACGGCGACCAGGTCGGGATCGGTGTTGCGGGTCAGGTCGTGCTCGCTCTCGAAGCGCACGCCCACCTCGTCGCCGCGACGCCAGCAGACCGTGGCGCGATAGGCGCAGCCCTTCTTGACCATGATCAGCCACAGCTCGCGCGGCAGATTGGCGGCCAGGGTCGTGTGCAGCTTGGCGCCCCGCTCGGACAAGTTCCTGACGGCGCAGTCGGCCGTCAGGTCATGCGTTCCAAACACCAGCTTGCCGCTGAGGAGCGTGCGAAGCCGCGGCTCGCTGCGGCGCGGGTCAGCCCCGTCCGTCGGCATGAGCAATACGGCTTCCGGCCTGTCCATGCTTGGGAAAATGCACGCAACAGGCTTTCCCGGGTCTTAAATTGGCGGCGCGCGGCATTGTGTCACGCGTCACGGATCGGGTTGTCCGGCGGCCCCCAGAACCGCCTCAGAAGGCCTCCGCCATGGTCCTGAACTGGGGCGGGCAGAGGAAACGGCCGGCCAGGGAGCCGTCGCGCAGATAGATGTGTATCTCGGCAGGTTCGCCCTTCTGCGCGAGGTTGCCGCCCAGTTCGCGGGCCGCCGCCTCGGCCTTGGCGCCGCTCTTGAAAAGCATGGCGTTGCCGGCGATGTCGTGTTGCACGGTCCATCCGCCCGTGATGGGCGCAACGGTAATCACCTGAACCATGGGGTCCTCCGGGTCGATCTTTTGGGGTCGGTCTGGGTCGGTGGTTAGGTGGTGGCTTTATAGCTCAAAGGTCACACCTGGGGCGCCCGCGAATCGCGCAAGACACGTATGGCGCGCATCAGAAACGCGTGAACGGCGAATTGGTCGCAAAGGCTGTTGGTGTGATCACGGCGCCCTTGCCTTGGGCCTCGAACCTGTGCAGCGGTGCTGTCACGTGCGGCGCAGCGGTGCGCCTGGGAGTGGTGAGGAAGCAGATGAAGGGTTTGAAGAACGCGGCCTTGGCCAGCGTGGCGGTGATGGCGCTGGCCACGGCGGCGAGGGCCGAGACGATCTACCTGACGGCGGCCAAGATGGTCGATCCCGCCTCGGGGTCTGTGATCTCCAGCCCCGCCGTGCTGATCAAGGACGAGCATATCGTCCAGGTTGGAACAGCGGCCAGCCTCGCGGCGCCGGCGGATGCGCGGCGGATCGATCTGGGGGCTGAGACGATCCTGCCCGGCTTCATCGACATGCATACCCACATCACCTCGCGCCCGGACAGCGAAGGCTATCAGGGCCTCGGCGTCAGCGTGCCCTCGCAGGCGATCAGCGGCGTGGCCCAGGCCTGGAAGAGCTTGCAGGCCGGCTTCACCACCCTGCGCAATGTGGGCGCCGACGGCTTTGCCGACGTGGCCCTGCGTGATTCCATCAATTCCGGAGAGACTGCCGGCCCGCGCCTGTTCGTCTCCGGCCCCCTGATCGGGGCCACCGGCGGCCACTGCGACGAGAACCTTCTGCCCTACGCCTATCACGACGTGGGCGAGGGCGTGGCCGACGGACCGGGCGCGGTGCGCCACAAGGTGCGCGAGAACCACAAGTACGGCGCCGACCTGATCAAGCTCTGCGCCACCGGCGGGGTCCTGTCCAAGGGCGACAGCGTCGGCGCCCAGCAGATGACCTATGAGGAGATGAAGGCGGCGGTGGACGAGGCCCACATGCTGGGCATGAAGGTCGCAGCCCACGCCCACGGGACCAGCGGCATCAAGGACGCCATCCGCGCCGGGGTCGACACCATCGAGCACGCCAGCCTGGCCGACGACGAAGCCATGGCCCTGGCCAAGGCCAAGGGCGCGGCCTTCGACATGGACATCTACAACGACGACTTCATCCTCGCCGAAGGGGCCAAGATGGGCATGCTGCCCGAGAACCTGGCCAAGGAGCGGGCGATCGGCAAGCTGCAGCGCGAGACCTTTCGCCGGGCGGTCAAGGCCGGGGTGATCATGACCTTCGGCACCGACGCCGGGGTCTACCCCCACGGCGACAACGGCAAGCAGTTCGCCAAGATGGTCGAGTGGGGCATGACCCCGATGCAGGCGGTGCAGGCCGCCACCACCACCGCCGCCAAGGAACTCGGCCCGCTGGGCGCGGACCTCGGCGCCATCGCACCGGGCAAATACGCCGACATCGTCGCCGTCGATGGCGATCCCATGGCCGACGTCAGCCAGCTGGAGCACGTCAAGTTCGTGATGAAGGCCGGGGTGGTCTATCGCCAGGGCGGGCAGCCGGCGCCGCGATAGGGACCAGCCGGCGATCGCCTGGAAATCTGCTGCTCCGCCCACCAAGTCAGGCGATAAGGTGAGGCGGAGCGGCGAGCGACAGAGGACGACATGATCAAGCGTTGGATGACCACGACGGGGCTGGCGGCCCTGGCGGCGGCGGGCTTGGCCCACGCCCAGACCCGCACCGGCGCCGCGGCCTATGGCGACTGGACCACCGATGCCCCGGGCGTGGTGCGGAAAATCACGCCCGCCGATCTCAATCCCCCGTCCAAGGCGATCGCCGCCGCCGTCGCCAGCCTGAAGCCCAGGCCGGCCGACGCCGCGCTGAAGACTCCGGCGGGCTTCACCGTCAGCCAGTTCGCCACCCTGTCAGGCCCGCGCACCATCCGGATCGCGCCCAATGGCGATATCTTTGTCGCCGAGACCCAAGGCGGCCGCATCCACGTGTTCCGCGCCAAGGACGGCGCCGCCAAGCCCGACCAGAGCGAGACCTTCGCCGAGGGCCTGGACCGGCCGTTCGGCGTCGCCTTCTACCCGCCCGGCCCGCATCCCAAGTGGGTCTATGTGGCCAACACCAATTCGGTGGTCCGGTTCGCCTATCACGACGGCGACCTGAAGGCCTCGGGCGCGCCGGAGACCATCGTCCCCAAGCTGACCGCCGGCAGCCAGTACCATTTCACCCGCGACGTCGCCTTCTCGCCCGACGGCAAGCGCATGCTGGTCTCGATCGGCTCTGGCTCGAACATCGCCGAGCAGGTGACCAAGAAGACGCCCGAAGAGGCGCTGGCCTGGCAGAAGGACCATGCGCTGGGCGTGATGTGGGGCCAGGAGGAGGACCGGGCCGCGGTGCTGTCCTTCGACCCTGAGGGCAAGGACCGCAAGGTGTTCGCCGCCGGCATCCGCAATTGCGTGGGCCTGGCGATCCATCCCAGGACCCACGACGTCTGGTGCGCCACCAACGAGCGCGACCTGCTGGGCGACGACACCCCGCCGGACTATGCCACGCGGGTGCGAGAGGGCGGGTTCTACGGCTGGCCCTGGTACTATATCGGCGCCCACGAGGACCCGCGGCTGAAGGGCCAGAGGCCCGACCTGGCCGACAGGGTGACGACGCCGGACGTGCTTTTCCAGCCGCACTCCGCGCCGCTGGAGCTGACCTTCTACACGGCCAAGGGCGGTCCGGCGGCCTTTCCGGCCGAGTACCAGGGAGACGCCTTCGTGGCCCTGCACGGATCGTGGAATCGGGCGGTCCGCACCGGCTACAAGGTGGTGCGGGTCAAGCTGAAGGACGGGGTCCCGACCGGGGAGTACGAGGACTTCCTGACCGGCTTCGTCATCGACGCCAAGAGCGTCTGGGGCCGACCGGTGGGCGTGGCGGTGGCGCATGACGGCGCCCTTCTGGTCAGCGATGACGGCGGCGGCGGGATCTGGCGGGTGGCGCACGGGGCCGGCCAGTGAGGCGGGTCCTGGCGATTGCGACAGCAGCCCTCGGCATCGCCGGCGCGGCGCACGGCCAGGGCGCCGACATCGCCAAGGGGGAAGCCGCCTATCAGTCGCGCTGCGTCATGTGCCATTCGCTGGATGGCCCGGGCCAGGGGCCGGATCTGCACGGGGTCGTCGGCCGCAAGGCCGGGACGGCGGCGGACTTCAACTATTCCGACGCCATGACCGCCTCGGGCCTGACCTGGACGCCGGACCAGCTCGACAAATTCCTCACCGACCCGACCAAGATAGTCTCGGGCTCGCCCATGCAGGCCCAGGTCCCGGACGCCCAGGAGCGCCGCGACCTGATCGCCTATCTGGCCTCGCTGAAGAAGTAGCGCCTACTTCAGCGCACCCTCGACCTCGGCCAGCCGACCGTCATTGGGCTCCGGCTTGAGCGCCAGCAGCTTCGTCATCATCGGATAGACGTCGACATTTTCGAACAGCGGCAGGTTGGCGCCTGACCTGAAGCCTGGGCCATGGGCGAGGAAGATCGCCCACATGTCCGGGTCGTTGGGGTCATAGCCGTGGTCGCCCTTCAGCCCGCCATAGAGCTTCTCGCCCCCCGGCGTCACCACCAGCCAGCCGAGGTCGGGCAGGCAGAAGATCGGTGGGACCCGCGGGCCGTCGCGATAGTGCAGGTGGGCGGGAATCTCGGCCCGTCGCCAGCAGGACAGGTGCGGATGGCGGCCCAGAAGCGCCTTCTCCACCTCCGCCTCGTGGCCGGCCAGGGGCGTGACGCCGAGGTCGGAGCCGAAGGTGGCTACATCCACCAGCTTCGAGTCCACCAGGGCCGCCAGCTTGAAGGTGCGGGCCGGGCTGACCTCGGTCATGCCGTGGTCGGAAACGATGATGATGTTGACCTTGTCGTAGAGGCCGCGGGCCTTCAGCCCCTGGGCCAGCCGGCCGATCGCCCCGTCGACCTGCTTGATGGCCATGTTAGTCGGCGGCGCGTCGGGTCCGAAAATGTGGCCGATGGCGTCGGTGGGATCGAGGTGCAGGCGGATGAAGTCCGGCCTTTGGGCCAGGGGCAGGTCCAGCCAGGCCAGCACCTTGTCCACCTGGTCGGCGACGTGGGCGCTGGGATTGCGCGGCTCGAGATAGGTCGGGACCTGGCCCTTGATGACCACCCAGTCATGCGGCCAGCCGTCGGAGGCGGTCCTCAGCCCCGCGCGCTGGGCGGTGATCCAGATCGGCGTCGCGCCGCCCCACCAGCGCGGGTCGGCGTTGTCCCTGCCGTCCTCGACCCCGCCGAACCAAAGGCCGGGCAGGGCGGGGTCCTTCATCATGTTGTCCACGACCCCGTGATGGGCGGGGTAGAGGCCGGTCAGGAGGGTATAGTGGTTGGGGTTGGTGACCGAGGGGAAAGCTGGCCGCATGGCCTCGGCCCGCACGCCCTCGGCGCCCAGGGCGGCGAGGTTCGGGGTCTCGCCGCGGTCCAGGTATTCGGCGCGGAAACCGTCCAGGGCGATCAGGATCAGCGGCGCGCGGGCCGCGGCCTGGGCGGCGCCGGCGAGGCCGGAAAAGCCCAGGGCCAGAGCCAGGGCGAGCGCGCGGACGATTCGGTTCAAGTCTTCCCCCCAGTTCCGGTTGTTTAACGGCACGATGCGCGCGGGACGAACGGGAGTCCACCCGCGACAGAACGGCGTCGCGCCGGCTATGAAGGCTGATGACACTGGAGGGGGGAACCATGCGGCGATGGGCCATGCAGGCCGGGCTCTGCCTGGCGCTATGCGCCGGCGCGGCGAGCGCAGCGCCGGCGCCGACCTGGCGTGGGCTAGATCCGGACAACACCCTGGTGATCGACACCAGCCAGGGCAGGATCGTGGTCGAGATGCGCCCCGAGTTCGCCCCGCAGTCGGTGGCCCGGGTCAAGCTCCTGGCGCGCGAGGGAGTCTATGACGGCCTGCTGTTCCACCGGGTGATCGACCGCTTCGTCGACCAGACCGGCAATCCCAACAACCGCGACGGCGGAACCTCCAGCCACCCGAACCTGCCGCCCGAATTCGACTTCCTGCTCAAGCCCGATGCGGCGGACGCGATCGCCTCCCGCGCCAGCGACGGGATCACCGGCTTTGTCGGCGCTACGCCGTTCTCAGCCAGCCAGCTGCCGCGCCCCGACGGAACCTTGCGCGCCGCCGGCGCCTATTGCGCCGGTGTGGTCGGCATGGGGCGCGAGGAAGACCCGGGCACCGGCAACAGCGAAATCTTCTTCATGCGCGAGCCCAGCCGGCGGCTGGACCGCAGCTACAGCGTCTGGGGGCGTGTGGTGCAGGGGCTGGACGTGGTGCGCACCGTGGCGATCGGCGAACCGCCGGCCCATCCCGACCGCATGATCAAGGTCCGCGTCATGGCCGACCTGCCGGCGACGGAGCGTCCCAAACTCGAGGTGATGAACCCGCGCTCGGCGGCCTTCGCCGCCCTGATCCGCAAGGTTCGCGCGGCCAAGGGCGCGGATTTCAGCATCTGCGATATCGACGTTCCCTCCCGGAGCCAGCCGTGACCCAATCCATTCGAGTCTCGGACGCCGTTCCGTCCGTCGAGACCTATCGCCGGCTTCGCACAGCCGCGGGCCTCAGCGACAAGAGCCCCATGGCGGCCGCGCGGGGCCTCGCCGGCAGCCTCTTCGCCGTGCAGCTGTTCATGGGCGACGAAGCGATCGGCATGGGCCGGGTGATCGGCGACGGAGGCTGCTTCTTCCAGGTGGTCGACATCGCCGTGGATCCCCGATTCCAGGGTCGCGGCTACGGCAAGGCGATCATGGTGGAGATCATGGCCTGGCTGGAGGCCGAGGTTCCGCCGACCGGCTATGTCAGCCTGATCGCCGACGGCCCGGCCAAGGACCTCTACGCCCAGTTCGGCTTTCAGCCCACGGCGCCGGCGTCGATCGGCATGGCCTGGCGCCCGCCCGCGATTGGCGCCGGCCAGGCTTAGGCATAACGTCGCTATCTCAACGGGCTGATGGGAGGCCACGATGGCCTATGTCGGGAACTGCTTTTGCGGCGCGGTCGAACTTCAGGCGACGGGCGAGCCGGAGGCGATGGGCTATTGCCATTGCCGCTCGTGCCGATCCTGGTCCGGCGGGCCGGTCAACGCCTTCAGCCTGTGGAAGCCGGAGTCAATCAAGGTGACCAAGGGGGCCGAGCACCTGGCGACATTCCAGAAGACCGACCTCAGCCAGCGGCAGTATTGCGCCAAGTGCGGCGGGCATCTGATGACCAACCACCCGCCGCTGGGCCTGATCGACGTATTCACGGCCACCCTGCCTGGGCTCGACTTCAAGCCGGGGGTGCACGTCAACTATGCCGAGACCGTGCTGCCGATGAAGGACGGCCTGCCCAAGCTGAGGGATTTCCCGGCCGAATTCGGCGGCTCGGGCGAGGCCGTGCCGGAATAGGCGACGGAACATCCGCGCGCCGTGAGGGCTTTGAAGCTGATATGGCTTTCCCATGCCCCACGCCGCAGAGATCATTTCCTTCGACACGCCGGGCCGCGGTCTTTTGGAAATTACGCGCCCCGTCGCCGAGTGGGTCCGCCGCCAGGGCGCGCGAACCGGCCTTCTGACCCTGTTCTGTCGCCACACCTCGGCCTCGCTGCTGATCCAGGAGAACGCTGCACCGGAGGTGCGGGGCGATCTGGAAGCTTTCTTCGAGGCGATCGCGCCCGAAGCGCCCGGCCGCTACGCCCATGACGACGAAGGCCCGGACGACATGCCGGCGCACCTGCGCGCCGCCCTGACAGGCGTGCATCTGGTCGTCCCGCTGATCGATGGACGCCTGGCGCTGGGGACCTGGCAAGGGATCTACCTGTTCGAGCACCGCCGCCGCCCGCATCGGCGCGAAGTGGCCCTGCATCTGGGGTTCGAGCCCTGATCTCCCTATCTTCGCCGTTCCTGCGGCGATTCGGAGTTGTGGCCTCATGCGCATCCTTCTGACCGGCTCCTCCGGCTGGCTGGGCGAAAGCCTGGCGCCGCGACTCGTCGCCTTAGGTCATGAGGTGATCGGCCTCGACCCGGTCCCGTCCGAACGCACGGCGATCGTCGGTTCGGTCGCTGACCGGGCCCTGGTGCGCCAGGCGATCGGGGATCACAAGGTCCAGGCGGTGATCCATTCCGGCGCCGTGCACCAGCCGGACATGGCCCGCCACGGGCGCCAGACCTTCATCGACGTCAATGTCACCGGGACCCTGAACCTCCTGGAAGAGGCAGCCGACCAGGGGGTGGAGCGGTTTGTCTTCACCTCGACCACCTCGCTGATGATCACCCAGGCGATCCGCGAGGGAGCCAGGGGAGGCGCGCGCGAGGCGGTCTGGCTGACCGAGGCGGCGCTTTGCGAGCCGCGCAACATCTATGGCGCGACCAAGCTGGCGGCCGAGAGCCTGTGCCGGGTCGTGAACCTGCAGACCGGCCTGCCGGTGGTGGTGCTGCGCACCAGCCGCTTTTTTCCCGAGGCCGACGACATGGCCCATGCGATCGAGCAGTCCGACGCCAATACCAAGGCCAACGAGTTGCTCTATCGCCGCCTGACCCAGGCGGACGCGGCCGAGGCCCATGTGGCGGCGCTGGACAAGGCGCCCGAGCTCGGCTTTGACATCTTCATCATCTCGGCCCGGCCGCCGTTCTCACCGGACGACGCCGAGGACCTGATCCGCGACGCGCCCGCCGTGGTCGAGCGCTATTTTCCTGGCTATCGCGAGATCTATAACCGCCTGGGCTGGACCATGTTCGCCTCGATCGACCGGGTCTATGACCCGAGCCGCGCGGCCGAGCGCCTGGGGTTCGTGTGCAAGACCGGCTTCGGCGAACTGCTCGCGGAGCTGAAGGCGCGGCAGGATTAGCCGAACATCGGTTCGACCTTGCCGCCGCTGATCAGCCAGGCCGATGCGGCGTCGAAGCTGAAATCCGATGGCCACGCCATCAGGGCGCTGACATGTCGGATCAGGGGCGGCGGCGCGCGCTCCTCGGGGATCAGGAACAGGCCGGCGCGCAGGGCTTTCAGCCCCAGGTCCTGGCGCGAGGTCAGGACCGCGAGCGGAATGGCCGAGAGCAGGCCCAGGATCACGGGCGAGAGCCAGAGGAAGGTCGCCAGCGAGGCCGAAAGGCTGGCCGCCGCAAGCACCAGACCGAACAGGGTGTCGACCCGGTGGCGGCGGGTCGCCTCTCTGAAGGACAATGCGCCCTCCTTGCGGGTCTGGGCCGACCAGCCGGAGTCGCGGCCGAGGAAAATGTCGGCCAGGGCGCGGGTCTGGCTCAGCATCATGATCGGAGCGATCAGGGCCGAAAGTCCGATCTCGGCCAAGAGGCTCATCAGGGCGCGGCGGAGACCACCGAAGGCCACGCGCGTCTCACGGCGGACCATGGCCACGCCGAAGGCCATCAGTTTGGGCGCCAACACCATACCCATGGAGATGGCGAACACGGCTGTGAGCGCGGCCGAGCGATGGTTCAGGTCGGCGGCGGTCGCGTTCGCGGCCTGATAGGCGCCCAGTTTCGGCGCCACGGACAGGATCGCACCAATCACCAGAAGGGCCAGCCACAGGGGCGAAGTCAGATAGGCGCAGAAGCCGCGCACCAGGTGCAGGCGGCTGACCCAGTGCAGGCCGCGCGCCGGCACCACCAGGGCATGCTGGAGGTTGCCCTGGCACCAGCGCCGGTCGCGGGCCATCAGATCGGCCAGGGTCGGCGGTGATTCTTCGTAGGAGCCGCCGAGCTTGGTGGCCATGCGCACCTCCCAGCCGGCGCGGCGCATCAGGGCGGCCTCGACGAAGTCGTGGCTCATGATGTGACCGCCGAAGGGGCGACGGCCGGCCAGATGTGGCAGGCCGGCCTGATCGGCGAAGGCCTTCACCCGAAGGATGGCGTTGTGGCCCCAGTAGTTGCCCTGCGGCCCCGACCACCAGGCGGTCCCGCGCGCCAGCATGGGGCCATAGAGGCGGCTGGCGAACTGCTGCGCCCGGGCGAACAGGCTGGTCAGGTTGACCAGGGTCGGCAGGGTCTGGATCAGGCCCAGGCGGTGGTTGCGCTCCATGGCGCCGGCCAGCCGCACCAGAGTCTCGCCGCTCATCAGGCTGTCGGCGTCCAGCACCACCATCTGCTCGTAGGCCCCACCGAACACCCTGACCCAGTCGGCGATATTGCCGGCCTTGCGGTCGATGTTCTCGGGCCGGTGGCGATAATAGGCCTCGACGCCGGTCCCGCTGCCCTTGAAGCGGCGAAAGGCGGCCTGTTCGGCGACGCGGATCTCGGCCTTGGTGGTGTCGCTCAGCACGAACAGGGCGAAGGCGTGGGCCTGGCCGGTCTCGGCGATCGAGGCGGCGATCGCTCTCAACCGCACGAACACGGACCTGGGGTCTTCGTTATAGACCGGGACCAGCACCGCCGTGCGGCTGGCGAGGGTCGGAACCGGCTCGGCCGGGTCGAGGCAGTCCTCGGCTTCTTCCTCGACGGCGATCAGGCCCACAGCGGCGCTGACGAAGGCGAAGGTCGTCCAGGCGAACAGCAGGGCGAACACGACCAGAAGCGCGAAATCCAGCACGCTCAGCCCGTCGACCCTCAGACCCGAGGCCAGGACAGCCGTCGCGGGCACGGTCATGGCCAGGGTGATCGCCGACAGGGCCGCGACGCGCCAGCCCTGGGCCGTGCCCGGAGCCATGCGCCGGCGCCGGCGCGCCGATTCCCAAAGGGATTGCACGGGCATGTCGATCGGCGCGGCCTCCGGCAGGTCGGCGACGATCGGGTCGCACACGCTGAGGGGGGCGAAGGCCAGGGGCCGTCGGACGGAGGCGTTCATACACAATACTCGCGAGCGTGGAGGGCGAACGGCGGCGAAGCGGCGGGCACGGACGAATTCGCAGCCGCGAGCATCGTCCCTGTCTGCGGCGGAATCACGGCGTTGTGAACACCAAAACGCGGCGCCGCGGATCCGAAAGCGAGCAACGTCATGCGGCGAACGCCTGATACGACCAGGTTTCCGTTAGGGCGGCCGAGCCGCGCCTCAGATACGCCCGCAATTCAACAGCCGCACCCGAGGCAAGACCGGTCGTCTCCGCGTCGAACGCCAGGCGCCAGCGCGGGGTTCCCACCACAGGGTAGGCGACCGGATCGACGATGCGGCCGGGGCGCGCCTCGACCACCGGCTGAACCCCGCTGGAGCGGTCCAGGCCGGCCAATCCGGACCCCTCGAAGTCGATCACGAACTTGCGCCGGCCAGGGATCGCCGGAAGGCCGGGGCGACCGCTGCGGCCCTGCCGGGTGGCCACCACGCGGGCCACGCCGAAAGGGCCCGGTTCCTCGCCGGTCCAGAGCAGGCGATAGCCGTAGTCGAGCCGGCTTGCGGCGTGGACCGGGGCCGACGGGGTCCAGAACGCGACAATGTTGTCGTCGGTTTCGCCAGTGGTGGGGATCTGCACCAGCTGCACCGACCCTTCGCCCCAGTCGCCCACGGGCTCGACCCAGACGCTGGGCCGCTTTTCATAGAACACCCCGTCGTCCTGATAGTCCTGGAACTGGCGATCGCGCTGCATCAGGCCGAAACCGCGCGGGCCCTTGTCGAAGAAGAGATTGGTGGTGACCCGCGGCGGATTGGCCAGGGGCCGCCAGAGACGCTCGCCGGCGCCGGTCCAGATGGAAAGGCCGTCGCTGTCATGGATCTGCGGCCGCCAGTCATCGGTGGGCGTGCGATCGCTCTGGCCGTACCAGTACATGCTGGTCAGCGGGGCGAGGCCCAGGCGCGTCACCGCCTTGCGGAAATTCAGCTGGACCTGGATGGTCTGGGTAAGGCCCGGCAGGCCGCCCTTGGCCGGACGGTCGTGCAGGATGCGGAAGGCGCCGGTGCAGCTCGGCCCGTTCAGGAGGGCGTGGACCAGCAGGCGGCCTTGAGCGTCCTTCTCCAGCCAGAAGGCGGTGAAGCTCGGGAATTCCTCCGCCCCGTCTATGGCGGTGTCGATCGCCAGGCCCCGGGCCGAGAGCCCGTACTGATTGAACGGGTCGGCGGAGCGGAAATAGGAGGCGCCCAGATAGGCGATCCAGTCGCCCTGCTGGTCCGGGTTCATCGCCCGAAAGCCGGCGAAGCCCGCGCGGGGGCCGAGCTTGCGCGCCGGCGAGTCGGCGGGGGCGTCGAACAGGTTCTCGGCATAGATCACCTGCCGCGCCTGGCCGCCCTCGACCACGTGCATGGCGACCGGCTGGGTCGCGGCGCGGCCCATGTGGAAGAAGCGTACCGTGGCGTCGCTCGGCGGGTCGGCCCACAGGCCGGCATCCGGCCGATAGCGCACCGCCCCGAAGGCGTCGTAGTCCACCGCCTCGACCAGGTTTCGCGGCGGGGCCGGCGTCGGCGCGAAAGGACGGCGCGCCAACTCGGCGGCGCGAGCTTTCAAGCGTTCGAAGGAGAAGGGCGCAGGCGAGCCCAGGCGCAACCCGCCGCCGGCGGCCGCCGCAAGGCTCCAGCTCGGGGCGAGCGCGAGGCTCGCAAGGCCGGCCAGGGCGGATCGCCGCGTCGCGTTGACCAGGGGTGAGGTCCTCCGGGGACAAACAAAAGCGCCGGCGCCGCGCCAGGCCCGGTTTCTTAACCATCTATTAAGACTATGGCCACGGTTCGGTTCCCGAACGGCCGCGAAATCCCGCCAGCCGCTATATCCGCGCCCACCCGGGGTTCAGTTCCCGCCCAGGCCGTAGAGCCGCTCGAGCTGGTAGCGCGAGCCCCCCTTGGTCGCGTGGCTGGAATAGAGGCCGAAGCGGTCGATGCGGAAGGTCGGCGATTTCAGGAGGTTGTTGGACTGGATCCAGGCTGCGCCCAGGGCCGGGTCTGGCCGGCGCAGGTAGGCCAGGGTCACGTGCGGGCGGTATGCGCGGGTGTCGGCGGCGAGGCCCGCGCGGCGGGCCGCGCTCTCGCAGGACTGGGCCAAGCGCTTCAACGCTGGGCTTTCCGCCACCCCGGCCCAGATGGCGTGGATGTCGCGGCCCTCGCCGAAGGCGCCGACGCCCTCCAGGCTCAGGTCGAACGGCTCGGCTGCGACCCGCGACAGCTCGCTGTCGAGGTCCTCGGCCGTGGTCTCGGCCACGTCGCCGGCGAAGCGCAGGGTGATGTGCAGGTTTTCCGCCGGGCTCCAGCGGGCCTCGGTCAGGCCGTGCTGGCGGCGGACCAGGCCCTCGGCGATCTCGGGCGGGATGGGAAGGGCGGCGAACAGACGGATCATGGATTTAAAGGTTGGGGGCGACCCCCCGGCTTGCAACCGGCTCAGCGGCCGGCCTTGAGAGCCCGCGCCAGCACGGGGGCCAGCTTCCAGGCGATGATTTTGACCCCGGCGGCGTTGGGGTGGATGGAATCGGCCTGGTTCAGCCGGGGATCGGCCGCCACGCCCTCCAGCAGGAAGGGATAGAACCGCACCGCCTCGGCCTTGGCCACCTGGGCGTAGATCGCGTTGAACTCGCGGGCATAGGCCGAGCCGATGCCGGCCGGCGCGCGCATGCCGGCCAGCACTACGGCGATCCGCCGCGCCTTCAGTCGCCGGACGATGGCGGTCAGGTTGGCGGCGACGGCGCGCGGCTCGACGCCTTGCAACAGGTCATTGCCGCCCAGGGCCACTAGGCACAGGCGGGTGTCGCCTTGGACACTGAAATCCACCCGCGCCAGGGCGTCGGCGGTGGTGTCGCCCGAGACGGCGGCCCCGCGCACCTGGGCCGGGCTGCCGATCCGCGCCAGGGCGGCCGAGAGCTGGGCCGGCAAGGCGTCGGCGGCGGGCAGGCCGAGGCCCGCGGTGATGGAGTCGCCCAGGATGGTGACCACCGGCGCCGAACCTGCCGCACGGGCGCCGCTGCCTGCGGCCAGGGCGGCGGCGAGGCCGATCAGCCCTTCGCGCCGGGTCAGGCGGGTTTCGGGTTTGAATTCCATCGCTACGGCTTATGTAGGGATCGACCCCGGAGCTCAACCGAAAGCGCATGACGTCGCCCGAACCGCCTCTGCAGCTCGAGCGCATCGCGCTGACCCTGCCCTCCGCCGCCGGACCCGTCAGCATTCTGAAGGGCGTCGACCTGACTGTCGCCACGGGCGAGCGCGTGGCGGTGGTCGGGCCGTCCGGCAGCGGCAAGTCCTCGCTGATGGCCATCGCCGCTGGTCTGGAGCGGCCGACCGAAGGGACCGCCCGTCTGTTCGGCCAGGATCTGGCCGCCCTGGACGAGGACGGCCGCGCCCGCCTGCGCCGCGGGCGGGTCTCGCTGGTGTTCCAGGCCTTTCACCTGCTGCCCAACATGACCGCCGAGGAGAACGTCGCCGCGCCGCTGGAGATCGCCGGCCAGGCGGGCGCCGGCGAAACCGCACAGGACTGGCTGGAGCGTGTGGGCCTCAGCGCCCGCCGCCGGCACTATCCGCACCAGCTCTCGGGCGGCGAGCAGCAGCGCGTGGCCCTGGCTCGGGCGCTGGCGGCGCGGCCCAGGCTGCTGTTCGCCGACGAGCCCACAGGCAATCTCGACGCCGCCAACGCCGAGGCGGTGTCCGAGCTGATGTTTCGCCTGGTCGCCGAGGCCGGCTCGGCCCTGGTGATGGTCACCCACGATCCCGCCCTGGCCGCCCGCGCCGACCGGGTGGTGACCATGGCCGACGGCCGAATCACAAGTGAGGCCGGAGCGCCCGCGTGAGTTCGCTCGGTCTCGCCTTCCGCTTCGCCGGTCGTGAGCTGCGCGGGGGCGTGCGCGGATTTCGCATCTTCCTCGCCTGCCTCGCGGTCGGGGTGACTGCGATCGCGGCGGCGAGCTCGACGGCCGAGGCCTTCCGCCGGGGCCTGGCCTCGCAGGCGCGGGAGATCCTGGGCGGCGACGTCGCCGTCTCGGTGCAGCAGCGCAACTTCACCCCCGCCGAGCGAGCCGCCTTCGCCCGGCTCGGCCAGGTGGTCTATGCCGCCGGCGGCGAGGCCATGGCCACCGCCCCTGGCGGCGAGCGGCGGCTGGTCGAGATCCGCGGGGTGAGCCCCGGCTATCCCCTGGCCGGCCAGGTTCAATTGCAAGGCGCGCCAGGCCTGGCCCAGGCGCTGGCGGTCTCGCCCGAGGGTCCCGGCGCGGCGGTCGAGCCGGCGCTGATGCAACGCCTGAACCTGAAGCTCGGCGACCGTTTCCTGGTCGGCGACCAGACCTTCGTCGCCCGGGCGGTGCTGCTGGGCGAGCCGGACCGGCTGGGCCGCGGTTTTGCGCTGGGGCCGCGGGTGCTGACCAGCCTCGCCGCCGTACAGTCCAGCCCCTTCATGGGTCCGGGGACCCTGCACGCCGAGACGGCGCGCATCGCCTTGCCGGCCGGCCAGGACCCGGCCAAGGCCGTCAAAGCCCTGCGCGCCGCCCTGCCCGGCGATCCGGTGCGCATCCGCGACCGCGGCGACGCGGCGCCTGGCGCGCGCAAGCTGATCGACCGGCTGGACTATTTCCTCGGCTTCATCGGCCTGGCCTCGCTGTTGGCCGGGGGGCTCGGCGTGTTCGGCGCCGTGCAGGCCTATCTGGAGACGCGCAAGGGCTCGATCGCGGTGCTGAAGGCCCTGGGCGCCGAGGGGCCGCTGGCGCGCGCCGTCTATCTGATCCAGATCGCCGCCCTTTCGGCCCTGGGCGTCGGCATCGGCCTGGTGGTCGGGGCGGCGATTCCCCTGGTACTGGGGGCGGTGGTGCAGAACTCGCTGCCGGTCCCGGCCTTGTTCGCCATCTATCCCCTGCCCCTGGCCAAGGCGGGCCTGTTCGGCCTCCTGGCCGCCGCCGCCTTTTCGCTCGAGCCCCTGGCCTGGGCCCGGGCGACCTCACCGGCTTCGCTGCTGCGCCAGGACCTGGCGTCGCGGGTCGGCTTCACGCCCGAGGCGGTCGGCGCCGTCCTGGCCGGGCTGGGCCTGGCGGGCCTGACCCTGGCCACGGCGCCCAACCTGGCCCTGGCCGGGGGTATGATCGGGGCGGTGGCGGTTTCCCTGGCCGTGCTCTGGGCCCTGGGGCGGTTGGCGGTCTGGGGCGCGGGACGGCTGCGGGGCCTGGTCCGCGGCCCCTGGCGTCTGGGCCTGGCCAATCTCGCCGGGCCCCGCTCGGCCGCCCGCACCGCGACCCCGGCCATCGGTCTCGCCGTCGCCCTGCTCAGCGCCGTGGTGCTGATCCAGTCGAGCCTCTTGGACCAGGTGCGCGCCGTGGCGCCCAAGTCGGCCCCGGCGGTGGTGTTCACCGAGATCCCGCAAGGCCGGGCCGAGGCCTTCGACCGGGCGGTGGCGGCGGGCATGGGGCCGCTGAATCCCGACGTCTATCAGCGCTTTCCCTTCGTCACCGGCCGCATCACCGGCCTGAAAGGTCGACCGGTCGACCGCAAGGCGATCCGCGAGAGCCAGCGCTGGGCCTATGACAACGACCTCAGCCTTTCGGTGATCGGGCCGGAGCCCCGCGACGCGGGCGTGGTCCAGGGCCGCTGGTGGCCGGCGGACTATGCCGGGCCGCCGCTGGTGGCGATGTCGGCCGATGTCGCCGCTGCCGGTGGGCTGAAGGTCGGCGACAGCCTGACCCTGCAGGTGCTGGGCCGGGACATCGAGGCCAGGGTCGGCGCCTTGCGCAAGGTCGACTTCGGCGGCTTCGGCCCCGATTTCGCGGTGATCCTGAATCCCCATGCGCTGGAGGGCGCGCCGCTGCGCAGCGTGGCTATCGCCCGCATGGACCGGGCGCACGAGCTGGCCTTGACCCGGTCCCTGGGGCGCGACTTTCCCATGGTCAATGTGATCAGCGTCCGCGAGCAGCTGGAGACGGCCGCCGCCCTGTTCGACCGCCTGGCCCTGGCCGTGCGCGCCGCCGCCGGGGTCGCGGCCCTGGCCGGCCTCCTGGTCCTGGCCGGCTCGATAGCCGCCGGCGCCCAGGCCCGGGCGCGCGAAGCGGCCCTTCTGAAGGTGCTGGGCGCGGCCCGGCGGCAGATCCTTTTGGCCTATGTGGTGGAATATGGCGCGGTGGGGCTGGTGGCGGGCCTGGCCGGCGCGGCCCTTGGCGCGGCGTCCGCCTGGCCGGTAGTGGTCAAGCTGTTCGAGGCCCGCTGGAGCATGGACTGGGGCGGGCTCGCCGCCCTTCTCGCCGCCGCCGCGGGCCTGACCGGCGCCGGCGGCCTAGTCGCCGCCGCCCACGCCCTGGCTCGCCGCCCCGCGCCTGTGCTCAGGCAACCCTGAAACCGCGGGGCTTTCGCCGCCAAAAAGCCCGAGCTTTGCCGCAATTCGATACCCCTTGCGGGCCGGCGGGCGGTGACCGATATTTCAGGGGCGTCCGTCTTGGGCGCGCAACAAGGATTCAACCTCGATGAGCGACTTCAACCGCGGCTATCCCCGCAACATGACGGCGGGCGTCGCCGACATGTCGGTGGACGCGGGACTGCGCGCGTTCATGCTCGGCGTCTACAACAAGGTCGGCCTCGGCCTGGTGCTCTCGGCCGCCATGGCCTACCTGACCTCCAGCGTCCCGGCGGTGACCGCCATGCTGTTCAGGGTCACCTATGACGGCCGGCTGGTCGGCTACACCGGCCTGGGCGCCCTGGTGGCCTTCGCCCCGCTGATGATCCTGCTGTTTTCGGGTTTTGCCATGCGGTCGATCTCGCCGCGGGCCTCCGGCGCGATCTACTGGGTGATCACCGCCCTGATCGGCGCTTCGCTGGGTTCGCTGGCCTTCCTCTATACCGGCGCCAGCATCGCCACGACCTTTCTAGTCACGGCCACGGCTTTCGGCGCCCTGAGCCTGGTGGGCTACACCACCAAGAAGGACCTGACCGGCTTCGGCAGCTTCCTGATCATGGGCTTGGTCGGCCTGATCATCGCCATCTTCGTCAGCATGTTCCTGCACTCGGCGATGATGGAGTTCATGATCAGCGTGTTCGGCGTGCTGATCTTCGCGGGCCTGATCGCCTACGACACCCAGCGCCTGAAGGCGACCTACTACCAGCTGGGCGGAAACGAGGCGGCCATCGGCGTGGCGACCAATTTCGGCGCGCTCAGCCTCTACCTGGACTTCATCAACCTGTTCCGCTTCCTGCTCTATTTCATGGGCGGCAGCCGCCGCTGAGGACAGGACTGGATACAGTGCTTTCGAGCCCCGGCGGCCTCCGCCGGGGCTTTTTCATTCGACAAGCTTGAGCCGCCCGCGGTCGAACACGTTCAGCACCTGGTCCAGCTCGTGGCCGCGCTTGATGACGTGGCCGCCCTGGGCGATCACCGCCCAGGCGCCTTGGCGACGGGCGAGGGCGGGGCGCTTTTCGATGCGGTAGAGCGGCGCCTCGGAGGCGCGGCGGAACACCGAGAACACCGCCGCATCGCGCAGACCGCCGATGCCATAGTCGCGCCATTCGCCGGCGGCGACCATCCGGCCATAGAGGCGAAGCAGCTTGTCGAGTTCGCGGCGGTCGAAGAACACGACCGCGCGGTAGGGCTCTGTCGGGATCTGGTCCAGGCTCACGATTCAGAGCCTAACCCCGCCTGCGGCAAAGCGCAAAGCGCCGGGAAAATGCGGCGCGGACGGCGAAGGCTTGCGCCCAGGACACAGTCGCCGCCTTTCGTGTCGAAGCCGAAGGCTGGGCCATGAAATGACCTTGTTTCGGACGAACGCACGCCAGGTTGAGCCGCGATAGTCACATCGTCGACGGATCGGGCGACCAAGGCTTCGGCCCTGTACAGCCCCCCAGCCCCCGGAGCCCCCGCTTCGATCCTCGGCGCTATAGCGAGCCCGCGCGGTCACCCCCCCCGCCGCGCGGGCTTTTGCGCGTCTGGGCCTCAGGCCAATCCCCAGTTTTCAGATTCTTTGCCCGACCCCTTGCAATCTGATCCATCTTAGATATATCTAACACATCGATATATCTAAGGAGCATCAAAATGCATCGATTTCATCATATGGGCATGCACCGCGAGCAAAGGGCCCGCCACGGCTTCGGCTGGGGCGAACGGGGTCCGCACGGTTTCGGCCGTTCGGGCCGTCGCGAGCGGGTGTTCGAACAGGGCGACCTGCGCCTTCTGCTGCTGCAGCTGATCGCCGAAAAGCCGCGCCATGGCTACGAGCTGATCAAGGCGGTGGAAGACTCGGTCGGCGGCGCCTACAGCCCCTCGCCCGGCGTGGTCTATCCGACCCTGACCCTTCTGGAAGACCTGGGCTACGCCCGGCCGACCGAGGAGGGCGGCAAGAAGCTCTACACCATCACCCCCGAAGGCCAGGCCCAGCTGGACAGCCAGGCCGAAGCCCTGGCCGAGCTGAAGGGCCGCGTCGACCAGGCCGCCGCCGCCAGCCGCGGCCGCGACGCCCCGCAACTGGTGCGGGCGATGGAGAACCTGAAGACGGCCCTTCGCCTGCGCCTTACCCGCGGGCCCCTGAGCGACGCCCAGGTCGAAGCCCTGGCCGCCGCCCTCGACGCCGCCGCCAAGGCCGTCGAGCAGGCCTGAAAAAGGGGGGTAGCCTCCCGTTACGTCGTGCTTTTCCCGCCTCCTCGCCTGTGTCACACGCCTGAAGCAGGATCTGACACGGAGCGACGGCCATGGGCGTGCTGCAGGTGGAAAAGCCGGCCTTCATGGCCGAAGAGGACCTCAACATCTTCGAGGACGCGGCCGGCCGTTTCTTCGATGATCACGCCAGCCCGGCCGAGATGCTGAAATGGCGCGAGGCCGGCATCGTCCCGCGCGAGATGTGGCTGAAGGCGGGGCAGGCCGGGCTTCTCGGCGTCTCCATGCCCGAGGCCCATGGCGGCGCCGGCGGCGACTTCCGCCACGAGGCGATCCTGATCGAGCAGATGGGGCTGAAGGGGGTCGAGGGCTTTGGCCTGACCCTGCACAACGCCATCGTCGCCCCGTACATCGAGGCCTATGGCTCGGAAGAGCAGAAGCAGCGCTGGCTGCCCAAGATCGCCTCGGGCGAGATCGTCACCGCCATCGCCATGACCGAACCCGGCGCCGGGTCGGACCTGCAGGGCGTGCGGACCACGGCCAAGAAGGACGGCAACCACTACGTCATCAGCGGCCAGAAAACCTTCATCACCAACGGCCAGACCGCCAACCTGATCTGTGTGGTGACCAAGACCGACCCCGCCCAAGGCGCCAAGGGGACCTCGCTGGTGTTCGTCGAGACCGACGACGCGCCGGGCTTCGAGCGCGGCCGCAACCTGGACAAGGTCGGCCAGGAGGCGGCCGACACCTCCGAGCTGTTCTTCAACGACGTGCGGGTGCCGACCGCCAACCTGCTGGGCCACGAGGAGGGCCGCGGCTTCTTCCAGCTGATGGAGAAGCTGCCCCAGGAGCGGCTGATCATCGCCTTGCAGGGCATGGCCACCATCGAGCGCGCCCTGACCGTGACCATCGACTACGTCAAGCAGCGCCAGGCCTTCGGCAAGCGCATCATCGATTTCCAGAACACCCAGTTCAAGCTGGCCGAGGCCAAGACCGAGGCCACCATCGCCAAGGTGTTCGTCAACCACTGCCTGGAGCTGCATCTGCGGGGCAAGCTGGATGCGGCCACGGTGTCGATGGCCAAGTACTGGGTCACCGACCTGCAGTGCAAGATCGTCGACGAGTGCCTGCAGCTGCACGGCGGCTATGGCTACATGAACGAGTACCCGATCGGGCAGATGTTCAAGGACAGCCGGGTGCAGCGCATCTACGGCGGCACCAACGAGATCATGAAGGTGCTGATCGCGCGGACGCTGTAGGGGTCATGGAAGTCTAAATTCTCGTCGAATTATGGATAGAAGTTCCGCGGCGCTCTCCGGCGTGAGCTGCAGGGATTGGCTTATTTTGCCTGGCATTTCCCGATCGACAGACCCTCGTGTGTCGAGCTGAAGGATCGGTCCGCCAGCCTCTGACTGCAGAACCGCCCAATGGCAAACCACCTGAGTCGGATGCAACTTGGGCTGCTTGAGTTCCGCGCGTTGAAATCCGGAAACAACGGCCAAATTCACCCCCACTGTTTGGCGTTGGGTGCCCCTGCACCCATCTTGAAAGCCTCAGGTGATATTGCAGCTTGGGGCTCAAGCTTGGTCAAGGCCGGCGCTTAGAGCAGCCGCGGATCGGCGTGCTTGCGGCCCAGTCTTGAGCGAGCAGCGGAGCCCCAAGCCGGACTTCCCGCCGCCGTTTCAGGGAACCCTGCGCTCACTCCTGAACGCACTACGGCAAGCCGCCTTGCGCCGCTATCCACGGTTTCACAACCTTCGCGTCCTATGACTCCGATTGCACGAGCTTCGGAGCCGCGGCATGAGCGAAGAGGCGACCTTCGGACGGCGCGTCGGTGGCGACGGCGCGGGCGGCTCGGCGCTGCGGGGCGCGCTACCCCAGACCCTGCTCGCCGGCGCGATGGTGATCGAGCCCGAGCTGAAGGTGAAGTTCGCGGTGCGATCCGCTCGTCGCCCGGCGCCCTATCTGACCCTTGCGATCATTGGCGCCCTGGCCCTGATCTACGCGGCCGAACGCCATTTCAATATCAGTCCGACGCCAGATACGACCCCGGGACCGAACAGCCTCATTGCGCTCGGCGCCGCCAGCCGCCAGCTGGTGTTCGGTGCGCACGAGCCCTGGCGCCTGATTACGGCCGCCCTGCTGCATGCCAACCTCGCTCACATCGTCGGCAACTGCATCGTGCTGCTGATGGCGGGTGCGACGCTCGAGCGGCTGATCGGCCGGGCGTGGCTGGCCGCCGCCTTCGTCATCTGCGGCCTCGGCGGGACGGTGGCCTCGATCCTGTGCAACCCATCGCAAACCACGACTGTGGGCGCCTCGGGCGCGATCATGGGGCTGCTGGCGGTGGCGCTGGTGATCAGTTTCCATGTCCACGCTGCCGACCGCCGCCGACGCATCCAGTTCGCCTGCGCCCGCATCGCCATCCCCGCCCTGATCCCCTTTTCCAGCGTCCAGGGCGCACCGATCGACTACAACGGCCATGGCGGCGGCTTTCTGGCCGGGCTGTTGCTGGGCTTCCTCATCCGGGCGGCATGGCCCGAGGAGCGCGTGCATCCTGCCGGGGAGAAGCTCGCCAGCCGGGTCGGCCTGGCCGGCGCGGCCATCGCGGCCGTCGCCTTTCTGCTGGTCGCCCTGCGCTACCCGACCTACGCGCAGGCCGGGGAGCCCTATGCGAGCGAGTTGCCGCAGGCCACGCCCCAGGCGCTGCAGGACCCGGATTTCGACCGGCGGACCGCCAGACTGGTCCAACTCTATCCGCACGATCCCCGCGCGCGCCTGATCCGCAGCGATTACCTCCTGGCCCGGAACGATCTCTATCCGGCCGAGGCGGAAGCGCGGGCAGCCATCGACGAGCACGACGCCTGGGCTGGCGCGATGCCGCGAATCCTGGAGCCCATGCTCCATTTCGAACTGGCCCAGATCCTCATCCAAGAACGGCGCTGGAAATCAGCCGAGGCGGAAGCCGATCCCTGGTGCGACGTCCAGTTTCGCGCCCGCCTCGTCGAGCAGCAGCGCGAGACCCTGCTGGGGGAAGGGCTTTGTGGCGGCTGGCGAAACAACAAGGCGCAGATGGAAGGATCTTAGGCCCTGTTCGCGGATAGGCGTTGCGCCCCGCCTCCCTGCAACTGCTACTTTGCAGCGGCCGGGCAGTCATTCCCCGCCGCCTTGCCCGCAAACCGGTCGGCGATCCAGGCCAGCTGGTCGGGGGTGGACTTGTCCATGGTCGGGTCGTGGTCCAGGCCTGGATAGACGCGGAAGTTCAGGGTCGCGCCCGCCTTGCAGGCCTTGGCCACGGTTTCGCGGACGGCGAACAGCGGCACCGAGTGGTCCTGCTCGCCGGCGATGACGAACAGGGGGCCACCCAGCGGCGCCTCGCCGGCGGCGTCGGTGGTGAACAGGCGCTTGGCCGCCGGGGTCTCGTCCCAGCCCGGTTTCAGTTTCGGCGGCGTGGTGTCGCCGAGGTAGCTGGCGTAGGCGTAGTCCCAGCAGCCCTTGGTGGTCACGTCGTGATAGCGCGCCAGGGCCTGGCCGGTCAGCATGTCCGAGGGTTTGAAGCCCGGCGACATGTGGCCGATCGCATAGGCGAAATAGTCGAGATAGAAGCTGGCCGCGCCAGGGTCGGCCAGGTGCTGGGACAGGCTCTTTAGCCCCACCCCCGGGGCCACGGCCACCGCGCCCAGATAGCCCGCGTCATGCCGCCTGGCCTCCAGTTCGGCCACCCCCCAGGCGGCGAGGCCGCCCTGGCTGTGCCCGTCGACCACCCAGCGGGCGCCGAGCTCGGGAACCGCCTTGCGCGCGGCGGGGATGGAGAAGACCACGTCGTTCGTCTGGGCCGGCTTGTCGATGTACTGGTGGCCGCCGTCAGTGCCGAGGCCATGATAGTCGGTGGCCACCACGGCGTAGCCGGCGCGGACCATCGGCATCAGGCCCTCCTCGCCGTAATAGAGGTCCTTCATCAGCGAGGGGGCGCACTGGCGGGCGACGCCGCTGGTGCCGTGGGCCCAGGCGATCACCGGCCAGCCGCCGGCGGGGGCGGTCCCGGCGGGGATCAGCACCACCGCGCTCGTGGCCACGTCGCGGCCTCGGTCGTTCTGCGAATGATAGAGGATACGCACCGCCCGCGCGCCCTTGGGCAGGTCATAGCCGTCGAAAGCCTCGTGCTTCAGCAGCGCGCCGGGCTTGCTCGCCGCGAGGGACTTCGGCGCGTCATAGAGAGCTGTGCGCGGCAGGGCGTCGGCCGCCTCCATCTTCACCGCCTCGGCCAGGGACTTGGGCAGGCCGTCGTCCTGCGCCGCGGCGGAACCGGCCGTCAGCGCAACTGAGATCACAACTGTGAGGCAGATGAGCAGGTTCTTATGCGCCATGTTTTCCCCCTTGCTTTTGATTGTTCACCAATCTGCAGTCACAGATCACTGCGTCAAGCCGGATCGATCCCAGACCCGGTTTTGACCGGGCTGCGCCGTCGCGCTAAGGCTTGGCCGGTCGGCCGCGGGGGCGCGGAAGAAGGCGCCGGACATGAAGCGCAGCATCGGGCATTTGCCGCGGCGGGCCGTTCTGGCCGCCGGCGCGGGCGGCCTTGTCGCCGCCTGTTCGCGCAAGGGCGCAGCGCCCTCGGCCGCCGCGCCGCCGACCACGCTGGAGGCCGCGGCCGCAGGGCCCTGGCGCCCGCCCGCGGACAGGGCCCGCGACGCCTGGCGCCATCCGGCCCAGAGCCTGGCCTTCTGGGGGCTGAAGCCCGGCATGACGGTGGTCGAGTTCTGGCCCGGCGCCGGCTGGTACACCGACATCATCGCCCCGTTCCTCGCCGCCACCGGCGGGACGCTCTACGCCGCCAATATCCAGCCGGTCAGCCCTGCGGCCCAGGCGGTGACCCAGGCCTTCCAGCGGCGCATCAAGGCCAGCCCCAAGCTCTATGGCAGGGTCGAGTTCACCGCCTTCGGTCCCAATTCCGGCCCGGCGGCGCCGGCCGGCTCGTGCGACCTGGCCCTGTTCCTGCGCAACCTGCACGACTGGATGCGCGGCGGCATGGCGGAAAAGGCTTTCCATGACGCCTTCCTGGCCCTGAAGCCCGGCGGCGCCCTGGGGGTCGAGGCCCACCGCGCCCCGCCCGGCGGCGTGCAGGACGTGCTGGCGGCCAACGGCTATGTGCAGGAAGCCTATGTGCAGCAGATGGCCAAGGAGGCCGGCTTCGCCTTCGAGGCGGCCAGCGAGATCAACGCCAATCCGAAGGATGGCCACGACCATCCCTTCGGCGTCTGGACCCTGCCGCCGACCTTGCGCACCGCGCCCGAGGGCAAGCCGCCGGATCCCAAGTTCGACACCCGGCCTTACCAGGCGATCGGCGAGAGCGACCGCATGACCCTGAGGTTTCGCAAGCCGCTTTGACTTGTGCGCCGCAAGCGGCCAACTTCGAGCCCATGGACGCCAAGACCTTCGAGACCGGCGCGGACGCGCCCCTGCTGGCCACCGCCGACTGCGCCTTTCCACCCGGAACCCGGGCCATCTGGTACGAGGGGGTCGGCGGCCTGCCCATGCGCGCGGCGTTTGCTCCGGCCGAGCAGCCCAGGGGGTCGGTGGTGCTGAGCGGCGGGCGCACCGAGCCGATCGAGAAATATGTCGAGGTGGTGGGCGAGCTGGTCGCCCGCGGCTTTTCGGTGCTGATCCACGACTGGCGCGGCCAGGGGCGCTCGGCCCGGCTCCTGGGCGACCGGCTGAAGGGCCATGCGGCGGGCTATGACGACTTCATCGAGGATTTTCGCCGGCTGGTGGCCCAGTTCGACGACCGCCTGCCGCACCCGCGCATCGCCGTCGGGCATTCCATGGGCGGCTGCCTTACCCTGACCGCCCTGGCCAAGCAGATCGGCGGCTTCGACGCGGCGATCCTGTCGGCGCCGATGCTGGGGCTGAACACCGGGCAGATCCCGCCCTGGCTAGCCAGGTCCATGTCCAAGGGGCTGGCCGCATTGGGGCGGGGCGGCGGCTACATCCTGGGCGGGGCCACCGACCCCTATACGACCACCTTCGAAGCGGACCAGCTGACCCATGACCGGGCGCGCTACGACCGCACCCGCCGCCAGATCCTGGCCGACCGCGACCTGGCCCTGGGGGCGCCGACCTGGGGCTGGCTGGCCAGCGCCTTCCGCGCCGTGGACTGGCTGCACACCGCGCCCGAGGTGACCCGCATCCATATTCCGCTGGTGGTGATGGGCGCCGAGCTGGAGCGGCTGGTCAGCAACGCCGACCAGAGGACGGTCACCGCCCGCGTGCCAGGCGCCCGCTATGTCGAGGTCAAGGGCGCCTTCCACGAGATTCTGATGGAGACCGACGACATCCGCGCCCAGTTCTGGCGCGAATTCGACGCCCTGGCCGAACAGGTGGGCGCCGGCTCTAAGCCGCCGGGCTGAGGATCTCGGCGGCCTGTTCCATGGCGGCGCGGTCGCCGGCCAGCAGCATCTTGCCGCCCTGGGTCCCGATCGGCGCGCCGCGCCAGTCGGCGACGAAGCCGCCGGCGCCGGCCAGCACCGGCACGGCCGCCTCGATGTCCCAGGCCTTCAGACCCGTCTCGACCACCAGGTCCAGCTTGCCCATGGCCACCATGGCGTAGGCATAGGCGTCACAGCCGTACCGGGCGAGGCGCACCGCGGCGCGCAGCTGGCCCCAGGCCTGGGCCTGGGCGTCGTCGCGGAACAGGACCGGGTCGGTGGTGGCGATCACCGCCTGCTCCAGGCTGGGACAGGCGCGTACGGCCAGCGGGCGGGTCCCTGCGGCCGAGATCAGGCGCGAGCCGCGGTCGGAGCCGACGAACACCTCGCCGATGAAGGGCTGGCCGATCGAGCCCAGCACGGGCCGCCCTTGGAAGCGCAGGCCGATCAGGGTGGTCCACAGCGGCAGGCCGGCGATGAAGGCGCGGGTGCCGTCGATCGGGTCCAGCACCCAGACGAACTCGGCGTCTGGCCGGTCTTCACCGTATTCCTCGCCGATCACCCCATGCTCGGGGAACCGCTCAGACAGCCGTTTGCGGATGGCGGCCTCGGCCCCCTTGTCGGCCTGGGTCACCGGGTCGAAGGCGACGCCCGGGGCGGCCTTGTCCTCCAGGCCATGGTCGGCGCGGAACAGGGGCAGGATGACGTCCGCGGACGCCCGGTTCAGCTCGAGCAGGAAGGCGTCGAGCTGGTCCAGGCGGGCGGAATCGAGAGTGTCAGGCATGGCGCAAGCCATAGCCTCTCAGCGCGGGGCGGCAAAGCCCCGCGCTCAGCAATATGAGCGCGGAGCCGCGAAGCCCCGCGCGGCGATCATCGAGCTTAGGCCGCTTCGGCGCCGTTGTGCAGCGACTTGGCCAGGTCCAGCAGCCGGCGGCGCGGGCGCTCGCCCAGCTGGTAGTAGGCGCGGATCAGGTCCTGGGTCTCCTTGCGGGCCAGGACTTCGCCGCCTTCGCCGCGTTCGGGCGGGATCTCGACGGGCGCGCTGGCGGCCAGGCCGTCATAGAAATAGCCCACGGGAACCTCCAGCGCCTCGGCCAGACTCCAAAGGCGCGCGGCCGAGATGCGGTTGGCGCCGCACTCGTATTTCTGGATCTGCTGGAAGCGAACGCCGACGGCGTCCGCGAGCTGTTGCTGGGTCAGACCGAGCAGACGCCGGCGACGCCGGAGCCGCTTGCCCAGGTGAAGGTCGATTTCGTTGCCCACCGGCTAGCCTTTCAAATAGCTTGCCGTCCCGACGCGGGACGCTTGGCCTTTCCCCTGGCAAGCGATATGCCGCGGCGGCGAACGGGATCGGCGCAGCTTGTGCGCCGGCTTCGCGCCGCAGCCGCACTTGCTTGGATTGGCCGATCGCTTGGACCCCGTCGACGCTTCCTTCGGACAGAACCTGGCCTGGCGGCTGGAGGCCGTCGGCTACGGCGCGGTCAAGTTCCTGCTGCGCCTGTTGCCGGTCGACGCCGCCTCGGACCTGGGGGCCTGGATCCTGTCCCAGCTGGGGCCGCTGACCGGGGTCGACAAGACCGTCCGGCGCAATCTTCGCCTGGCTTTTCCCGAGATGAGCGAGGCCGAGCGCGAGCGTATCCGCCGCGCCCAGTGGGAGAGCGTCGGCCGCTACTTCGCCGAATTCCTGATGATGGACCGCCTGACCCTGGACAGCGGTCGGGTCGAGGTCGTGGGCATGGAGCGGTTGAAGGCCATAGCCGAGCATGGCCCGGCCACGGTGTTCGTCTCCGGCCACCTGTCCAATTTCGAGATCATGTCCTCGGTGATCCTGGGCGCCGGCATCGACTGCGCGATCACCTTCCGCAAGGCCAACAACCCTTATGTGAACGAGGCGATCGTCGAGAGCCGTAAGGCTTATGGCGTCGAACTGTTCGCGCCCAAGAGCAGCGACGGCATCCGCGAGATGCTGCAGGCCATGGGGCGCGGCCAGTCGGTGGCGCTGATGAACGACCAGAAGAACAACCGCGGCGTGGCGTCGCTGTTCTTCGGCCAGCCGGTGCATACGGCCACAGGCCCGGCCAAGCTCGCCCTGCGGTTCGGCGGCCAGATTCAGCCGATGTCGGTGCAGCGGCTGAAGGGCGCCCGCTTCCGCGTCATCGTCCACGAGCCGATCCCGTTGCCGCAAACCGGCGATCGCCAGGAGGACGTTGAGGTCGCGGTCCGCAGGATCACCGACTTCATCGAGGCGCGGGTGCGCGAGCGGCCCGAGGAATATTTCTGGGTGCACAAACGCTGGGACGAGGAGGCCTATGCGCGGCTCGGGATGTGAAGGCGCTCAGCCCTTCTCGGCCGGGTGCAGCTCGCGCCAGCGGGCCAGGGCCTGTTCCGGCCCGGCATAGGCTTCCTGGGCCTCGGGGTTCCAGTAGCGCAGGGCGTCCAGCGGGATCTTGGCCCCCGACACGGCGCACACCACGTAGCGCCCGGCCTTGATCACCGCGTATTCGCCGTCGCCATAGTGCAGGACGGCGAGGTCGGACCCGCCGAGGTCTCGGTCATAAGCGTTCATGGCGCTCAATTTAGACGCGGAGAGGCCTGGCTCCAAGCCCCTCCGCGCCAGGACAACCCTACTGCGGGGCGGCCATGTCGTAGAACCGGGCGAGGTCGCTGTGCATCTGCTTCAGCGCGTCGGGGTTCAGATAGACCATGTGGCCCGAAGGATAGTAGGCGTAGGAGAGGTTCGCCTTGATCGCCGGGTCCAGCAGCATGTGGTCCAGGTCGTACTCGGTCTCGAAGAACGGCGTGGCCAGGTCGTACCAGCCGTTCAGCGAAAACACCTTCATGTGCGGGTTCTCGCGCATGGTCTGGGCCAGGTCGAGATAGACCGGCGAGACATTGGCCTTCTGGCCGCCGCCGTTGACGATGGCGTGGTGGAAGTCCCAGGCCTCGCCCGCCTTGTAGTAGCTGGGGCGGTATTCCAGGTTGGTCTTGAACTTCAGCTCGCCGGTGATGTAGTCGCCCGCCGCCCCGACGAAGGCGCCGGAGATGGCGGTATCGGCGGGATCGTAGCTGGTGGCCTCGCCGGCGGTGTCCTCTTCCTGGCCGAGGTAGCGGCTGTCGAGGCGGCCGGTGATGCGGCCCTGGTCGCGCAGCAGTTCGCGGCGGAAGCGTTCCAGGTTCACCCGCAGCTTGGCCTTCTTCACATAGTCCACCGGCAGGCCGGTATAGGCGGCCAGTTGCTGGGCGACCTGGTCGAACTCCTGAGGGCTGATGGCGTCGCCCTTGAACAGGGCCGCGGCGTAGGGGCCGGCGGCCCAGGCGCGGACCTCGGCCAGGAAGGCGGCCTCGTCGGCGGGCTTGTTGGCGATCTTGTTGTGGAACCAGGCGGTCGCCGCATAGCTCGGCAGATATTCGGCGTAGTTCAGGTCGAAGCCGGGTTCGCTGGCGGCGGTGTTCAGCCATGAGGACAGCAGCGTGACCCCGTTCATGTCCACGCCCCGCTGGTGCAGGTTGTAGACCAGGGCCGACGAGCGGGTGGTGCCGTAGGATTCGCCGAACAGGAACTTGGGCGAGTTGGTGCGGCCGTTCAGCAGGATGTATCGGCTGATCGCCTTGGCGTAGGCGTCGGCGTCCTGGTCCACGCCCCAGAAGGTCTTGGCCTCGGTCTTGCCCAGGGGCCGGGAATAGCCGGTGCCGATGGCGTCGATGAACACCAGGTCGGTCTTGTCCAGAAGGGTGTCTTCGTTGGGGCCGAAGCTGAACGGCGCCGAGCCCATGTGGTCGGGGCTCGAAGTCTTGACCCGCATGGGGCCAAGCGAGCCCATGTGCAGCCAGATGCTCGAGGAGCCTGGGCCGCCATTGTAGAGGAAGGTCACCGGGCGGTGGTTCAGCCCGCCCTTGGGGTTGTCCAGGGCGTATGCGACATAGAACAGGCTGGCGACCGGCTTGCCGTCGTCGTCGCGGATGGTCAGCGTGCCGGCGGTCGCCTTGTAGGCCAGGGTCTGGCCGTGGACCTGGATGGTGTGGCTGGTGGTCGAGGCCTGCTCGTCGATCGGGGCGCGAGCGGTGGCCGCGTCGATCTTTTCCTCTTGGCTGTCCTTCTTGTCCGCCGCGGCGGCCTCGCCCTTGCCGTCCATGTCGTCGGCGTAGGCGTGGGTGGCGAAGGCCGCGGGGGCGGCGCTGAGCAGGAGAACAGTGGCCAGCGCGGTCAGCGCGGTGCGTTTCATGAAAAGGCCCCTCTATGGTGGCGCCTTGGCTCGCACTCGCGCGGCCAAGTTTGGTCGCGGGCATACGCTACGGCGAAACGCGCGTCTACGGACGGCCGGCCGGCGGGGATTAAACTTGCTTAATGATCCTCGCCGACCGGCGCGCCGATTGACGGCGATCGGGTACAGGTGGACAGTGATAACTCAGGGACGAGCCCGCCTGGAGAGCCGAAAATGGCCGACGGCAACATCACCAAGGACATGGTCTATGAGGCTGTGGCCCCGGACGATTTCGAGTCCATGCTCGAGCTCGACCGCTACGGCGCCCGCTCGACCTGTTTCGATAAGATCATCTCGGCGACCCACGACCATTTCTGGGACCCGCTGGACCCCAAGTACATCGACTTCGACACCCCCTTCGACCTGGAAAACGTGGCCATGGTCCCCGACCACCACGTCATGGCCCTTCGCATCCCCTATGTCTCGGAAGCGCTGAGCGATCCCAAGCAGCGGGTCGCCTTCATCAACCACATGCAGCTCTGGGGCTTCTCCTCGATCCTGCACGGCGAGCAGGGGGCGCTGAACCTTTCGGCCTCGCTGTGCCATGTGCTCAAGGATCAGGGGGCCCAGGAATACGCCGCCAACCAGACCCGGGAAGAGGCCCGTCACGTCACCGCCTTCGCCAAGTACATCAAGGTGCGCTGGGGCCGGCCGACCGAATGCGGGGTGGTGCTGAAGGCCCTCCTCGTCGAGATCATCGCCTCGCCCGAGGTCTACAAGAAGATCATCGGCATGCAGATGATCGTCGAGGGCCTGGCCATGGGCGCCTTCGCCAACGGCTTCCGCTACAACGCCGACCCACTGGCCAAAAAGCTGTTCCAGCTGGTGATGACCGACGAGGCCTTCCACCACAAGTTCGGCAAGATCTGGGCCGACCGCACCGTGCCGCAGATGACCGAGGCCGAACGCTGCGTGGTCGAGGACTGGGCGGCGCACTGCTGCCAGGCCCTGCTCATCAACCAGGGCGGCCCCCAGCAGCACGCGCCGGTCTACGAAGCCTTTGGCCTCGACCCCGAGCGGGTGCTGGACGGCTTCGAGGAGATGCGCCGCAACCGCGACCCCAACCGCAAGATGCGCGGCGAGACCAACGCCTTCCGCGTGCTGGTCAAGACCCTGCTCAACGCGCACCTGATCACCGAGCGCACCCGGGGCTTCTACGCCGGCTTCGTCGACATGGACGAACTGGCCGCCCAGGGCCTCTCCATGCCCGGTGACGCCATCGCCGACGAGGGCATCCGCTTTTTGCAGGGCATCAATTTCAAGCAGCGCGCCGAGGAAGGCGCCCGGCGGCTGACGGCGGCGGAATAGGGCGACAGAAAGCAAAAAGCGGCCCCGAAGGACCGCTTTGATCGCTGCATTTCTTTTGGAGAAATGGAGCGGGCGAGGCGATTCGAACGCCCGACCCCAACCTTGGCAAGGTTGTGCTCTACCCCTGAGCTACGCCCGCATCGACGAGGGCCGAAGCGACCCTCGCGAGGAGCGCGGCTTATGGCAGAGGCCGGCGCGCTTGGCAAGCGGGGTCGCGCGGCTTTTTCGCCGCGGCCTTGCTGAAGGCGGCGCGGCTCTCAGCGGGTGAAGCGCGGGGCCTTGAGGCGGCGCTTGTTGACGTGGGTCTTGGGGTTCGGGCCGGTGTTGTCGGGCATTTCGCCGCGGAAATAGAACCGCTGCCAGGCCTCCTTGATGGTGGCCTCGTCGCCCTTGGCCAGGCGCTTGTTGAACTCGGTGCGGCGGTTGCCCCAGGCCTCGTACTGGGCCCGAAGGTCCGGCTCGCTCTGCAGCGAGCGCTGGACCACGTCGAACTCCTCGATCGGCTTGTCCTGGGCCAGGGTGATGAAACAGAACGGCTCGCCGCGCTCGAAGCGCACCTCGCCCGGCCGGGTGAAATGCCAGTTCATGGTGAAGGGGAAGGGTAGCCAGTCGGTCTCCACCAGGCCCATCAGGGGCTGGATGCCGTCCTTGATGTGGTTGGGCGGGCCCATCACCCACATCGACCAGTTCTCCGGCGTGCGGAACAGGTAGCCGGGATGGAAGGTCAGGACCCCGGTCGAGAAGTGCGAGACCACGAAATCGTGGAAGTCCGGGTGCGGGACGTCCGGGACCAGGGTGATGTCGTTCTGGTGATTGCCGCCGTTCCAGGTGGCGGTGAAGGCCATCGGGCAGAGGATCTCCCAGCCGGTGGTGTTGGCCATGGTCAGGGGCAGGCAGCGGTAGGGGTGCCGCTCGTCGAACTTCTCCATCCAGGCGCGCTGCGGCCGGCCCGGCACGATGTCCGGCGGCCGCTGGGTGGTGGCGAAACATTCGAGCTTCATCGTCGCGGTTCCTCAAGGTCCGTGTGTTGTTCCTAACGGCGCCGGGCGGGGGCCGTAAAGTCCGCCGGGGCTTCACCTAGGGCGCCGGGGCCGCTAGGAAGCGGCCATGCCGACCACAACGCCCCAAGACCTGTTCGCCTTCTTCGACGCCCATGGCGTCGACCACGTCACCCTGGAGCACGAAGCGGTGTTCACCGTCGAGGAGGGGCCGGAGCTGAAGGCCAGGCTTAAGGGCGGCCACACCAAGAACCTGTTCCTGAAGGACGCCAAGGGGCGGCTGTGGCTGATCAGCGCCCTGGCCGACTCGGTCATCGACCTGAAGACCCTGCACAAGACCATCGGCTCGGCGCGGCTGTCGTTCGGCAATGCGGAGCTGATGCAGGAGACCCTGGGCGTGACCCCCGGCTCGGTCACCGCCTTCGCCCTGATCAACGATCCGGAGCACAAGGTGACCTTCGTGCTGGACGCGGGCCTGTTGCAGCACGATCTGGTCAACTTCCATCCCCTGGTCAACACCGCCACCACGGCCGTGTCCAAGGCCGGTTTCCTCGCCTTCCTGAAGGCCGTCGGCGTCGAGCCGATCGTTGTGGATTTCAGCGCCGAACCGGCGACGCTGGTATCCGGCTGAACTTCGGTCAGTCCGCGCCTTCGATTTGTGGTCCAGGCGCGTTGCAGCAGGCCGCCGACCGGACCATGTTAGGCCCCGTCCTTTAAGACCCCTGTCCGCCCGGAGTTGATGCCCATGCTCGGAGAAAAGACCTCCGCGCCCTCGCAAAGCGACCTGATCAAGGAAGGCTCGGACGCCACCTTCGTGGCCGATGTGCTGGAGGCGTCCAAGACCCAGCCGGTGATCGTCGATTTCTGGGCCACCTGGTGCGGCCCCTGCAAGCAGCTGACCCCGGCGCTGGAAAAGGCCGTCGTCGCCGCCAAGGGCGCGGTCAAGCTGGTCAAGATCGACGTCGACAAGAACCCCAGCTTCGCCGGCCAGCTGCGCGTGCAGTCGATCCCCACGGTTTACGCCTTCGTCGGCGGGCGGCCGGTTGACGGCTTCATGGGCGCGGTGCCGGACAGCCAGATCAAGGCCTTCATCGAGCGGCTGACCGGCCCCGGCGAGCCTTCGGACCTGGACCAGGTGCTGGAGATGGCCAGGGAATCTCTCGAGGTCGGCGACATCGGTGGTGCGGCCCAGGCCTATGCCCAGGCCCTGCAGATGGAGCCGGAGAACGTCAAGGCCATCGCCGGCCTCGCCCGCTGCTACCTGACCGGCGGCGACGCCGAGCGGGCGCAGGAGGTGGTGGACATGGCGCCAGCCGGGGCGAAGGACGCCGAGCTGGACAGCGTGCGCGCAGCCCTGGCGCTGGCGACTGAGGCCCAGGGCGAGGCCGGGCCGCTGGAAAAGCGCCTGGCCGCCGACCCGGAGGATCACGAGGCGCGTTTCGAACTGGCCAAGGTGCTGGCGGCCCAGGGGCGCATGGACGCCGCGGCTGACCACCTCCTGACCCTGATCGAGAAGGACCGCACCTGGAATGAGGAGGCTGCGCGCAAGCAGCTCCTGACCATCTTCGAGGCGGCCGGTCCGACCTCGGATGTGGCCAAGAAGGGCCGGCGCCGCCTGTCCTCGATCCTGTTCTCGTAAAGCCATGGCCGCCGGCCGCGCGATCAAGGCAGGCGATCTGCCCCAGGTGATCCCGGTGTTCCCCCTGGGCGGCGTGCTGTTGTTGCCGCACGCCCAGCTGCCGCTGAACATCTTCGAGCCGCGCTATCTGAACATGATCGACGACGCCATGGCCGCCGAGCGCATGATCGGCATGATCCAGCCGGCCGGCGGCTCGCCCGCCCTGCCGGCCCTGGCGGCGGTCGGGTGCCTGGGGCGCATCACCAGCTTCGCCGAGACCTCGGACGGACGCTACCTGATCACCCTGACCGGGGTTTGCCGCTTCCGGGTGGCGAACGAGCTGGCCGGGCGCCTGCCCTATCGCCAGGTCCGCGCCAACTACGCCGAGTTTGTCGAAGACCTGAAGCCCCTGGTGGACGACGAGGGCTTCGACCGCATCCGTTTCCTGGCCGCGCTGAAGGCGTTTCTGGAGCGGCGCGGCCTGGACGTCGACTGGGACACGGCCAAGGACGCCCCGGCCGAGGCCCTGGTCAACAGCCTGTCCATGGCCCTGCCCTTCGAGCCGGCCGAGCGCCAAGCCCTTCTGGAAGCCGTGGCTTTCGAGGAGCGGCGCGAGACCCTGATCGCCCTGATGGAGATCGACGCCGCCGACCGATCTGGCGACGACGACCCACACTGGCTGCAATAGGACGCCTGAATGCCCGAAACCCCCGATCCCTTCGCCGACGACGCGGCGCCCCTGGCGCTGGTCCATGAGGTCGATCCGCGCCTTCTGGAAGTGCTGGTCTGCCCCCTGACCCGCAGCCCGCTGACCTATGATCGCGATCGCGGCGAGCTGGTCAGCCGCGCCGCGCGCCTGGCCTACCCGGTGCGCGACGGGGTGCCGGTGATGCTGGCCGAGGAGGCCCGCGCCCTCGGCGACGACGAATGAGCGCCCCGCGTCCCTGGCCGATCGAGCTCAGGCTGAAGCGCAGCACGGACGTGCTCACCGCCAGCTTCGACGATGGCGCTGCCTTCGACCTGCCGGCCGAATACCTGCGGGTGATGACCCCCAGCGCCGCCGACCGCGGGCATGGCGCAGGGCCGGGGCGCTGCGTCAGCGGCAAGCAGGGGGTCTCGGTGACCGACCTCACGCCCGTGGGCCGCTACGCCGTGCGCATCCGCTTCAGCGACGGCCACGACACCGGCCTCTACAGCTGGGACGAGCTCTACCGCCTCGGCCAGGGGCGCGAGCGGCTGTGGGCGGACTATCTGAAGCGGCTTGAGCGCGAGGGGCTGTCGCGCTGAGGCAGGCTAAAGCAGTTCGCCCCGGAACAGCCGCGGCAGGTCGCCGACCGCGCCGCCGGCCTCCTGCATGAAGAAGCGGCGGGCCGGGCCGACCTGGTTGACCGCGGCCATGCCCACCCCGCGGGCCAGGCGCACCAGCGGATGGTCGTTGGAGAATAGCCTGACGAAGCCGTCCATGCCGGCGCTAAGCGTCAGGGTGTCGAAGCGGCGCCAGGCGGCGTAGCGCTGTAGCACCGCGGGCGAGCCGATATCCTCGCCGAGCCGCGCGGCGTCGACCAGCACCTCGGCCAGGGCCGCCGCGCCTCTTAGGCCCAGGTTCAGCCCCTGGCCCGCGATCGGATGCACCCCGTGCGCGGCATCGCCCAGAAGGGCCGTGCGCGGCGCCGTGGTCCGCTCGGCCAGCTGCAGCGACAGGGGATAGACGAACACCGGCCCGGTCAGCTCGATCCTCCCCAGGAAATCGCCGAAGCGGCGGCGCAGCAGGGACAGGAAGGCTTCGGGCGAGGCCGCCTTCAGCGCGGCGGCGGCGCGGTTGCTCTCGGTCCAGACCAGGCTGACCCGGTTCTCGGTCAGGGGGAGGATGGCGAAGGGGCCGGAGGGCAGGAAATATTCGTGCGCCACCCCGTGGTGCGGCCGCTCCAGCTTCAGGGTCGCCACCACCCCGGTCTGGCGATAGTCCCAGCCGATAGTCCCGATGCCCGCGGCTTTGCGGACTGCCGAGCCGCGGCCCTCGGCCCCCACCACCAGCGGCGCGGTCAGGATGCGGCCATTGGCCAGGCGCACGTTCGCGCCGGAGCCTGTGGTCTCCACCCCCTCGACCCGGGCCGGGGCCAGCACGGTCAGGCCAGCGGCCTCGATCGCCTGCGCCAGACCCGTGCGGGTGCGGCGGTTTTCGACCATGTAGCCCAGGGGCTCGCCGTGCACGCGGTCGGCGATCTCGGCCGCCTCGAAGCGCAGGAAGAACGGCCCGACCCCGCCGGTGGAGGCGCCCGGCTTGTGGCCGTCGGTGACCAGGATCTGCTCGATCCGCTGCACGTCCGGCCGCATCCGGTCGCCCACCCCGATGGCGTCCCAGGCGCGGAACGAGGAGAAGGCGATGGCCGAGGAGCGCCCGTCGAAGGTCGGCTCCAGCTGGGCCGAGAACGGCTGCGGATCCACCAGCACCGGCTTCAGCCCGCCCTGGTGCAGGGCGAGCGCCAGGGTGGCGCCGGCCATGCCGGCCCCGGCGATGATCACGTCGGCGTTCAGCGTCTCGTCCATGTCCCTTCTTTCGGCCGCGCGCGGGCTGAAGTCCAGCCCGGGCAAGCCTTGACGGCCCATCGCAGGGCGCTACCCATGAGGGAAACGGACCTGTTTCACGTCCTCGCCCAACCCTGGAACGCCGAGACCATGAAATCCAAGCTTCTGGCCGCCTGTGCTGCGGCTGCTCTTTCCTGCGCCCTCGCCTCTCCCATCGCCGCCGCCGACGCCCCGCCCACCGCGGCCGAGGCCAAGGCCTTCGTCGATGCCGCGGAAGCCGATCTGGCCGCCCTGTCGGAATATGGCGCCCACGCCGGCTGGGTGCAGGCGACCTATATCAACGCCGACAGCAACTGGCTGGCGGCCAAGGCCAACGCCGAGAACACCGAGGCCGCGGTCAAGTACGCGAAACAGGCGGCCCGGTTCGACCACGTGGAAGTCGATCCGGTCACCCGCCGCAAGCTCTATCTGCTGGAACAGGCGGTGGTGTTGCCGGCGCCGGCGCGGGCGGGCGCGGCCAAGGAACTGGCGGACCTGCAGGCTGACCTCGACACCCTCTATTCCACCGGCAAGTTCACCTATCAGGGCAAGACCCTGACGCTCGACGACATGCAGGACATCCTGCGCACCTCGCGCGACCCGGCCGAAACCAAGGCCCTGTGGGAGGGCTGGCGCACCGTCTCGCCGAAGATGAAGGACGACTATGTCAAGCTGGTCGCCCTGGCCAACCAGGGCTCGAAGGCGCTGGGCTATGCCGACACCGGCGCCCTGTGGCGCTCCTGGTACGACATGCCGCCGGACAGGTTCGGCGGCGAGATGGACCGGCTGTGGGGCCAGGTCGCGCCCCTCTACAAGAGCCTGCACTGTTATGTCCGCGGCCGGCTGAACGAGCGCTACGGCGACGCCGTCCAGCCACGCACCGGCCCGATCCGCGCCGATCTCACCGGCAACATGTGGGGTCAGGCCTGGGGCGACATCTACGACATCGTTCAGCCCAAGGGCGGGACCGGCCTGGGTTATGACCTGACCGCCAACCTGGTCAAGCAGGGCTACGACGCGACCCGGATCGTAAAGACCGGCGAGGGCTGGTACCAATCCCTCGGCTTCGCGCCCCTGCCGCAGACCTTCTGGGAGCGGTCGATGATCACCCGGCCGCGCGACCGCGAGGTGGTCTGCCACCCCTCGGCCTGGGATGTCGACAACAAGGACGACCTCAGGATCAAGGCCTGTTTCACCGTCACCGCCGACGACTTCTACACCGCCCATCACGAGCTAGGGCACAACATGTACCAGCGGGCGTATGCCGATCAGCCGTTCCTGTTCAAGGGCGGAGCCAATGACGGCTTCCATGAGGCGATCGGCGACTTCGCCGGCCTGAACGCCCTGACGCCGGACTATCTGAAGCAGGTCGGCCTGATCGACACCGTGCCCGGGACCGACGCCGACATCCCCTATCTGCTCAAGATAGCGCTGGACAAGGTGGCCATCCTCCCCTTCGCCTACCTGGTCGATAAATGGCGCTGGGAGGTGTTCTCGGGCCAGGTCACCCCCGACCACTACAACGACGCCTGGTGGGACCTGGTGCGCAAGTATCAGGGCATGGCCCCGCCGGCGCCGCGGCCCGCCGACGCCTTCGATCCGGGCGCCAAGTTCCACGTCGCCGACAACACGCCCTACGCCCGCTACTTCCTGGCCGACATCTACGAGTTCCAGTTCTACCGCGCCGCCTGCCGTCAGGCCGGCTGGAAAGGGCCGCTGAACCGCTGTTCGGTCTATGGGAACAAGGCTGTGGGCGAGAAGTTCGCCGCCATGCTGAAGCTTGGCCAGTCTCGCCCCTGGCCCGAGGCCCTGAAGACCTTCACCGGCGAGGACGATATCGACGCCAGCGCCATCACCGACTATTTCGCCCCTCTGGCCAAATGGCTGGCGGTGCAGAACAAGGGCGAGCGCTGCGAGGCGGTTTGAGGGGCGCCTAACCTCGCCTCAGTCCGCCGTCACGAAATCCACCCCCTGGCGCTCGGGCCCGAACAGGGTCAGGCCGGCGATCACCACCGCCACGATCCCCACCACCAGGGCCAGGGCGAAGCCGTAGTCGCCGCCGCGGGCCTCGGCGATCTGCGACTGCCAGACGATGCAGCCCGAGGCCAGGATGTTGCCGAGCTGATAGGCGAAGCCGGGAAAGGCGCCGCGGGCGTCGGCCGGCGACAGCTCGTTCAGATGCACCGGGATCACCCCCCAGGAGCCCTGGACGCTGACCTGGATCAGCACTACGCCCAGCATCAGGAGCGGGATGGTGTGCGAGAACGCCCATAGCGGGATCACCAGGACGCCCAGCAGGGCGGCGATGACCATGGTTCGCCGCCGGCCGAGCTGCTCTGACCAGGCGCCGAAGACGAGGCCGCCGACAATCGCCCCGACATTGCCCAGCATGGTCAGGAGCCCGGTGGCCTGGGTGTCCAGGTGGTGCTGCTTGGTCAGGAAGGTCGGATAGAGGTCCTGCGCCCCGTGGCTGAAGAAGTTGAAGGCGGTCATCAGGAGCACGCAGTAGAGCGCCATCCTCCAGTGCTTGCGGAAGACCCACAGGCCGCAGAGCGCGATCGGCGCGTCGACGAAATAGACCCAGTACAGCATGGCGTTCTTGTCCAGCGGACCCGCCAGCGCGCCGACGATCGCCGGCCCCACCGAGACGCCCAGCGCCAGCAGCCCCAGGCCCAGCATGGCCGGCAGGCTGCGGCGAGCTGTGGCGCCGGCGCTCGCCCGCGCTTGCGCTTCGAACACCGGCGATTCCTTCACCCCTAAGCGGATCAGGACGATGATCAGGGCCGGGGCCAGGCCGACCATGAACATGCCGCGCCAGCCGATGCGATCGAACAGGAAATAGAACACCAGCGAGGCCAAAAGGTACCCGGCCGCATAGCCCTCCTGCAGCACCCCGGACAGAAACCCCCGCGCCTTGGGCGGGATCGACTCCATCACCAGCGACGCGCCTATGCCCCACTCCCCGCCCATGGCGAAGCCGAACAGGCAGCGCAGGAACAGCAAGGCCGTCAGGGTCGGCGCGTAGGCCGAGGCGAACTCCATCACCGAATAGAGCAGGATGTCGATCATCAGGATCGGCTTGCGCCCGAACCGGTCCGCCAGCATGCCGAAGAAAAGCGCCCCGAACGGACGCGCCGCCAGGGTCAGGGTGCTGGCTATGGCCACCGCCGGCACGCTGGAGTGGAACTCCTTGGCGATGGCGCTGAACATGAACACCATCAGGAAGAAGTCGAAGGCGTCCAGGGTCCAGCCCAGGAAGCTGGCGGTCACCGCGCTCCACTGATGCCGGTCCATCCCGCGCAGCTCAGCCGCCAAGGACATCCGCGATTCTCCCCTCTGCATGGCGGCGAGCTTAAGCATCAAACACCGGGACGGGGGAAGGGCGCCCACAGGATTGGCGTCGACCCGGTCGAAACGCCTGTCCGTGACGCAATGCCGCGCTGGATGAACGGCGGCCAACCATGCCGCTCACCATCCGTATACGACTGCTGTGCAAACTCGAGGCTGGCGACGAATCAATCGCCAGGACCCGAGGAGCCAGCCATGAAGCTGGGGATCTTGCAGACCGGGACGGCCCCGGACGCGCTGAAGGACAAGTTCGGCGACTTCCCCGCCATGCTGTGCGACCTGGTCGGTCCGGGTTTCGAGGCCAAGACCTTCGACGTGGTCCAGGGCGCCCCGCCCAGTATCGAGGCCTGCGAGGCCTATATGATCACCGGCTCCCCGGCCGGGGTCTATGAAGACCTGCCCTGGATCCAGCCCCTGGTCGAATTCCTGCGCGCGGCGCGCGGCCGGGCGCGGCTGGTGGGGGTCTGTTTCGGCCACCAGATCCTGGCCAAGGCCTTCGGCGGCGAGGTGATCAAGTCGCCCAAGGGCTGGGGCGTCGGCCTGCACCGCTATGGCGTGGAAGAGCGCGGCCCCTGGATGGACGCCGCCGAGGAAGTGCGCATCGCCGTCTCGCACCAGGACCAGGTGGTGCAACTGCCGCCGGGCTGCCGGGTCAGCCTGACCAGCGCGTTCACACCCTATGCCGGCCTGGCCTACGAGGACGGCAGCGCCATCTCGTTCCAGGGGCACCCCGAGTTCGACCCCGAGTTCGCCAAGGCCCTGATCGAGGCCCGCCGCGGCGTGCGCTACACCGACGAGCAGGCCGACGCGGCGATCGCCAGCCTGGCCGGCCCCAACGACCGCGAGCGCGTGGCGGAATGGATCCGCGGGTTTCTTCTGGGCGAGGGCTACGGTCGGCCGAACTGAGGCGGGCGCCTACTCCCCCTCTCCGGTCGCAGCCCGCGCCCCATACTCCACCCCCGTCAGGTACAGCCCCTCCGCCGGCGCCACTGGCCCGCAGGCGCGGCGATCTCGCGCTTCCAGCGCCGCGCGCAGGTCGTCCGCGGTCCAGCGGCCGACGCCGACCTCGGCCAGGCTCCCGGTCATGGAGCGGACCTGGCGGTGCAGGAAGGAGCGGGAGGCGAAGGTCAAGAGCACCTGTTCGCCCTCGCGCCAGACCCGGGCCTCGTCCAGGGTCTTCATCGGCGACTTGGCCTGGCATTGCAGGTCGCGGAAGGTGGTGAAGTCGTGGTGGCCGACCAGGATCTGGGCGGCGGCATGCATGGCCTGGGCGTCGAGGGGCTTGCGGAAATGCCAGACCCGGCCCTTGTCCAGAGCCGGCGGGGCGCGGCGAGCCAGGATCCGGTAGAGGTAGCGGCGGCCAGTGGCGGAGAAGCGGGCGTGGAAGCCGGGCTCGGCCAGGCTCGCCTCCAGGATCGCGATCGGCTCTGGGACCAGGTGGGCGTTCAGGGCGTCGCGCACCACGTCCGGCTTCCAGTCCTTGTCCAGGTCGCAGTGCAGCACCTGGCCGGTGGCGTGGACGCCGGTGTCGGTGCGGCCGGCCGCCTGGAGGCGCAGTTCCTGGCCGCAGAACGCCCTGATGGCGCGCTCGATCGAGCTCTGCACCGCGGGCAGGTCGCCTTGCGCCTGGTAGCCGTGATAGGGGCGGCCGTCATATTCGACCAGCAGGCGGTAGCGGGGCATCAGCCGAGCCGCGTTTTGGCTGGGACGGGGAAGCCGCGCAGGAAGGCCTCGGCGTCCTGGGCCGCGCGGCCCTCGCGCTGGGCGCGCAGGATTCGCACCGCGCCCTGGCCGCAGGCGATCAGCAGGCCATCGTCCAGGGCCTCGCCGGGTTGGCCGTCGGCGTCTTCGACACGGGACAGAAGCAGCTTGACCCGCACGGGACCCTTCTCGCCCGGCGCGGTGGTCCAGGCGCCGGGGAAAGGCGAGAGGCCGCGAATGCGGCGATCGACCTCGGCGGCGGGCTGGGTCCAGTCGATGCGGGTCTCCTTGCGGCGGATCTTCTTGGCGTAGGTGACGCCTTCCTCGGGCTGGGGCGTCTCCTGGGCCTTGCCGGCCTCGACCGCGGCCATGGCGCGGACCAGCAGTTGCGCGCCGATCGGGGCCAGGCGGTCGTGCAGAGAGCCGGCGGTCTCCAAGGCGTCGATACGCACGCTCTCGCCCATCAGCACCGGGCCCTCGTCCAGGCCCTCGGTCATGCGCATGACCTGCACGCCGGTCTGGCGGTCGGCGGCCATCACCGCCCGCTGGATCGGCGCGGCGCCCCGCCAGCGGGGCAGGAGCGAGCCGTGCAGGTTGAAGCAGCCCAGCCGGGGGGCGTCCAGCACCGCGGCCACCAGGATCTGGCCGAAGGCGACGACCACGGCGGCGTCGAGGTTCAGGGCCACGAAGGCCTCGATCTCGGCCGGGTCCTTCATCGAGACCGGCGTGCGGACCGGAAAGCCGTGGGCCAGGGCGAAGGCGTGCACCGGCGAGGGCTGCAGGGTCTGGCCGCGGCCGCGGGGCGCCGGGGGCTGGGAATAGACGCAGGCGATCTCGTGTCCAGCCTCAGCCAAGGCGGCGAGGGAGGGGACGGCGAAATCGGGGGTGCCGAGGAAGGCGATGCGCATGGGCTGGGTTTAGCGGCGCCGGGAACCTTGCCGCAAGCCGGCCCGTTGCAATCACCTATAGGAGGAGACCCGGTATGGCTCGATCCGTTCCGTATATCCTGATGCTAGCCCTGGCCGCCGCAGCCTGCTCGCGCTCGGACGGCGATGCGGTCAAGCATGACCTGGACGCCGCCGGCCACGACATCAAGGCCGAGGCGCACAAGATCGGCCAGGATCCCGACCTGAAGCGCGCGGGCCAGGATCTGCACTACGCCGCCAAGGATACGGGTAACGCCCTTCGCGCAGGCGCCGCGGAAACCGCCGACAAGGCCCGCCAGGCCGCCGACAGCGCCGACGCCAAGGCGCACCAAGCCGCGGACGACGCCCGCAACCGGACAAGCAACCAGAACTGAGTGGAATCAGGCCGCGCGGGCGGCCTTCTTGACCTTGCTGACCGCGCGGTCGCGCTTCAGGCGCGACAGGTGGTCGATGAACAGCACCCCTTCCAGGTGGTCCATCTCGTGCTGGATGCAGACGGCGTACATGCCCTCGGCGTCTTCCTCGATCGCCTTGCCATTGTAGTCGAGGTACTTCAGCCGCACGCGGGCCGGGCGCTCGACCTCGTCGTAGATCTCGGGGACCGAGAGGCAGCCTTCCTCGTAGGGGACGGTCTCTTCCGAGCGCCAGGTGATCTCGGGATTGACGAAATAGCGGGGGGCTTTGGGTTCGTCCTCGCGGGAAAGGTCCATGACGATGATGCGCTTGGCGACGCCGATCTGGATCGCGGCCAGGCCGATGCCGGGGGCGTCGTACATGGTCTCCAGCATATCGTCCATCAGCGCGCGCAGCTCGTCGGTCACCCCGCCCTCGACGGGGGTGGAGACCTGCTTCAGGCGCGGGTCGGGAACGATCAGGATGTCGCGGATGGCCATGATTTCGTGAGGTAGGTCAGCGGCTTTCCAGCGTCAAGGCCGCCAGTTCGGGCGCATCGTCGCTGGCCAGTTTGGAGAGGGTTCTGACGCCGGTCTCGACCTGGGGCAGGTCGGCGATCTCCTTGCCCTCGTGGTCGACGGCCAGGTCCTCGAAGCGGCGGGCCTGGGTCAGGACCTGGCTCTCCAGCGAGGCGGCGAAGGCGTTGTACTTGCCGACCGCCCCCTCCAGCGCCTTGCCGAGCGCCAGGGCATGGCCGCCCATGACCGAGATGCGCTTGTAGAGCTCGCGGCCGAGGCCGGCGATCTTGTCGGCGTTGGCCGCCTGCTCCTCGACGCGCCAGCCGTAGGCGACCGCCTTGCACAGCGCGAACAGGGTGGTCGGGGTGACGATCAGCACCCGCTTGTCCATGGCCTCGGTCATCAGGTCGGGCGCGCGGTCAAGGGCGGCCGCCAGAAAGCCGTCGCCAGGGACGAACATGGCCACGAAGTCGGGCGAGCCCTCGTCCTTGAACTGGTCCCAATAGGCCTTGGCCGAAAGCCCTGCCATGTGCTGGCGCACGCTGGAACCGTGGCGCGCCAGGGCCTGTTCGCGCAGGGCCTCGTCGGCGGCGTCCTGCGCCTCCAGGAAGGCGTTCAGCGAGCACTTGGCGTCGATCACGAACACTCCGCCGCCGGGCATGCGCACCTTCACGTCCGGCCGGCGGCGGCCCTCCTCGGTGTCGACCGAGAACTGCTCCTCGAAGTCGAAGCGCTTGGACAGGCCCGCGGCTTCCAAGACGTTGCGCAGGGTCTGCTCGCCCCAGCGGCCCTGGACCCCGGCCCCGCGGCGCAGGGCGGCCGAGAGCTTGCGCGCCTCGGCCTGGGTGTCGGAGGAGGCCTGCATCAGGGCGGCGATCTGGGCCTTCAGGCCGCCGGTCTCCTCGGCGCGGGCCTTTTCGGCGGCGGTGACCTGTTCCTGGAACTTGGCCAGGGTCTCGGCCACGGGCTTGAGCTGGGCTTCGAGACGGGTCTTCGCCTGCTCCTCCTGCGCCTTGAAGGTCTCGGTGGCGCGGACCACCAGCTGTTCGGCCACGGCCTGGGCCGAGGCGGCGGCCTGGGCCCGCACCGCCTCCTGCAACTGGGCCTGGCCGGCTTCGCTGGCCCTGAGCCGCTCCTCGGCGCGGGCGAGCCCGCGGTCCAGCTCAGCGGCCCGCGCCCGCTCCCGGCCCAGGGCCATGAGGGCGCCCACGAGGCCCAGGCTGGTGATGGCCGCCACGGCGGCGAGGATGGCGGAAATTGCGTTCATGCTCCGTTCTTTAGGCGGAGTCGGGTCCTTGAACCATATAAAATCCGCTCATCCCCGCGAAGGCGGGGATCCAGGGGCCGGCGCACTATTGGTTCAGCGTCTAATAGAGATCGCGCCATTTCGGATTGCCCGTCTCGATCATCCGGACTTTCCAGCTGCGATTCCATTTCTTGATCTGGCATTCGCGAACGAAGGCCGCCTCACGGGTATCATGAACCTCGTACCAGACCAGGCGATCGACGCCGTAGTCGGCCGTGAAGCCTTTGAACAGCTTCTCTCTGTGCTCCCAGATGCGGCTGGTCAGGTCGTCGGTATGGCCGCAGTAGAGGGTTTTGTTGCGGCCGCTACTGAGGAGACAGGTGAAGAACGCCATGTGAAACCTGGATCCCCGCCTTCGCGGGGATGAGCGGCTTTAATATAGCGATTTCAATACCAGGTTTAGAACAAACTGGCAACCTAAGCCGGCCGTCTCGCCCTCAAGGCCTGGGCGATCGTTCCATCATCCAGCCAGTCCAGCTCGCCGCCCACCGGCACGCCGCGCGCCAAGCTGGTGACTGCGGCCCCGGTCTGGGCCAGGCGTTCGGCGAGGTAGTGGGCGGTGGTCTGGCCGTCGACGGTGGCGGGGAGGGCCAGGATCACCTCGCGCACCTCGCCGGAGCCGGCGCGGGCGACCAGTTCGCCGACGCGCAAGGACTCGGGGCCTCGGCCGTCGAGGGCGGACAGCAGGCCGCCGAGCACGTGGTAGCGGCCTCGATAGGAGCCGCCGCGCTCGAGCGCCCAGAGGCCGCCGACCTCTTCCACCACGCACAGCAGAGCGCCGTCGCGGGTGCGATCGCTGCAGACCGAGCAGGGATCGGTGGAGTCCAGCGAGCCGCAGATAGAGCAGGTCTTCACCTGCTCGGCCGCCGCGGTCATGGCCTGGGCCAGGGGGACCAGCAGCTGATCGCGGCGCTTCAGCAGCGCCAGGGCCGAGCGGCGCGCCGACCTCGGCCCCAGGCCCGGCAGCTTGGCCAGGAGGGCGATCAGGCGTTCGATCTCGGGTCCGGCGGAGGCGGCCAAACGGCTAGAACTTGGGGAAGCCGGGCATGCCGGCTAGGGGGCCGGCGACCTGCTTCATGGTTTCGGCCTGGGCGGCGTCCAGCTTGCGCTTGGCGTCGGCGTGGGCGGCGACCAGGAGGTCGCCCAGAAGCTCGCCCTCGCCCGGGCGCATCAGCTCGTCGTCGATCACCACGCCCTTCAGCTCGCCCGAGCCCAGGAGGGTCACCTTGACCATGCCGCCGCCGGAGGCGCCCTCGACCTCGGTTTCGGCCAGCTTGGCCTGGGCTTCCTGCAGCTTCTGCTGCATGGCCTGGGCCTGTTTCATCAAGGCGCCGAGGTCTTTCATGGCGGGCTCCGATAGGGGTCTCGTATTCAGGAAGATGGGCGTCGGGACGCCCGGGGTCTAGTCGTCGTCCTCGACGCTCTCGCCGTCTTCGACCGGCGGCGGTTCGACGACCACCTGGGGCCGGCGGATGGAGAGGATCTCGGCGCCGGGGAAGGCCTGCATGACCTGGACGATGAAGGGGTCGGCCTCGACCTCGGCCCGGGTCTCTCGCTGCTCGCGTTTTTCCCGCTCCCAAGCGCTTTCGGCGCCGCCGCCGCCCTCGGCGGCCACCAGCCAGGGTTGGCCGGTCCATTCCTTCAGCCGGGCGACCAGGCGCTGGGCCAGGTTGGACGGGGCGCCGGGGGCCGGCTCGAAGGTGATGGCGCCAGGTCGGAAGCTGATCGGGCGCATGAAGCGGTCCACGTCCAGCTTCAGGCCGATGTCGCGGCGCTGTTCGATCAGAGCGCAGACGTCCTCGAAGGACTCCAGCTTGACCGCGGCCTGGGGCGCCGCCGGGCGTGGGGCGACCATGCGGGCCTGGGCGGTCGCGCCTCCGCCTCCGCCACCGGACGGGCCTTGGGACGCGCCGCCACCTCCGCCTGCGGGCGCGCCGTCGCGCAGGGCTTTCAGCGCCTCCTCCGGCCCCGGCAGGTCGGCGGCGTAGCAGAGGCGGATCAGGGCCATGTCCACCGCGGCCTTGGGGTCGGGGGCGCGGCGGGCGTCGTCGTGCGCCTTGAGCAGCATCTGCCACACCCGCGCCAGGGTTCCGGCCGAGGCGCCGGCGCCGATGGCGGCGAGCTTGGCCGCCTGTTCCTGCGGCAGGCCGAGCGCGTCGGGGCCGAGCGCCTTGGCCACCGAAGCGCCGTGGGCGTGTTCCAGAAGGTCCAGCACCACCACCACCGGGTCGGCGCCGAAGCCGTAGAGGGTCTTGAACGCTTCCAGCGCCTCGCCGGTCTTGCCGCGCATGGCCAGCTCGAAAAGGTCGATGGTCTGGCCGCGGTCGGCCAGGCCCAGCATGTCGCGCACCACCGCCGCCGGCACCACCTGGCCGCGCTCGGCCTGGACGATGGCCTGGTCCAAGAGGGACTGGGCGTCGCGCACCGAGCCCTCGGCGGCGCGGGCGATCAGGGTCAGGCCCTCGGGCTCCAGCCGCGCGCCTTCGGTCTCCAAGATCTGTTCCAGGTTCCGGACGATCACCTCAGGCTCGACGCGGCGCAGGTCGAAGCGCTGGCAGCGCGAGAGGATGGTCACCGGGACCTTGCGGATCTCGGTAGTGGCGAAGATGAACTTGGCGTGCGGCGGCGGCTCTTCCAGGGTCTTGAGCAGCGCGTTGAACGCCGCCGTCGACAGCATGTGCACTTCGTCGATGATGTAGACCTTGTAGCGCGCCTGGACGGGGGCATAGCGCACCCCGTCCAGCAGTTCGCGCATGTCGTCGACCTTGGTGCGGCTGGCGGCGTCCAGCTCCAAGACGTCCAAGTGCCGGCCCTCGATGATCGAGCGGCAGTGCACGCCCTCGACCGAGAGATCCAGGGACGGCTCGTGCACCGTATCGCTGTCGAAGTTGAGGGCGCGGGCCAAAAGGCGTGCGGTGGTGGTCTTGCCGACCCCGCGGACCCCGGTGAGCATGAAGGCGTGGGCGATGCGGCCCGAGGCGAAGGCGTTGCGCAGGGTGCGCACCATCGCCTCTTGCCCGATCAGGTCCTCGAACTTCCGCGGCCGGTACTTGCGCGCCAGCACCTGGTAGGCGGGACCCTCCGGCGCAGGCGTGGTGGCCGGCTCGGCGTCGCCGAACATGGAAAAGGTCTTGTCGTCGCGCTCGTCGGCTTCGGCGATGTCGCTCGGCAGGTCTTCGTCCATTAAGGCCTCGGTCTGGGCGCCTCAAGTGCGTGGTTCGAGACGCGACCCTTTGGGCCGCTCCTCACCATGACTGATTTTCGTGGTGACCGCCAAACCTAGTCATGGTGAGGAGGCCGCGCTAGCGGCTGTCTCGAACCACGCACAAAAAGGCGGAAGGGAAAGGGTGGAGACTGAACGGCGACCCGGAGCGAAACTCGTTGTGGCTGCTTCCTTCCGGACCTGACCAGGTTGGCGAGGACTCCGCCCGCCGCCAGCCTCCGGGGCGCTATATCGCGTCTAGAGGGCCGAGATGCAAGTCTCGCGCGGTCGCACCCGCTTTGCTAGGCTTGTCCCATGCCCCTCTCGATCATCACCAACACCTTCGCCGGCAACCCGCTGGATCGCGCCAGCGAGCGGCGCGGCGACCGCGACTGGCTGCGTCAGAAACTGGACGAGCCTGAGTCCCTGGCGCTGGCCCTATGGAACGGCCGGCCGTTGGTGGAGGACGGGACCAAGGAGCCTGATGGCCCCGACAAGCCGGTGCGCATCGCCTATCTGCCTACCGCGCTCGCCAAGGAACTGGCGGCGGGCGAGGAACGGGTGCTGTTCCTGGGCCTATGGAAAGAGACGGCGGTGTTCGCCATCGACCTGGAGGGCGAGGCCGATCCCGCCAGCGGCCCGCTGAACGGTTTCGGCCGATTCGAGGACCTGCGCGCCACGGCCCTGCGCCTGCCGGCGACCGACGCGGCCATGATCGCCACGGCCAAGGCGGTGTTCGAATGGCGGCGCAAGCACGGCTGCTGCCCCAATTGCGGCGAGCGCACCACTGCTGTCGACGGCGGCTGGAAGCGGGTTTGCGACGCCTGCCGCACCGAGCACTTCCCCCGCACCGACCCGGTGGTGATCATGCTGCCGACCTTTGGCGAGCGATGCCTTCTGGGCCGCCAGGCTGTGTGGCCCAAGGGCATGTACTCGGCCTTGGCCGGGTTCCTCGAGCCCGGCGAGACCATCGAGGAGGCCTGCGCCCGCGAGATCAAGGAGGAGGCGGGGCTGACGGCCACCTCGGTCCGCTATCACTCGACCCAGCCCTGGCCCTATCCGTCCTCGCTGATGATCGGCCTGATCGCCGAGGTCTCGGATGACGCCGCCGCCCCCGACCAGACCGAACTGGAGGAGGTCCGCTGGTTCAGTCGCGAGGACGCCCGCGCCCTGGTGAAGGGCGAATACCCCGGCGCCTGGGCGCCGCCGGCGCTGGCCATCGCGCACCAGCTGATCAAGGCCTGGGCGTTCGAGGGAGAATAGGGCCTGGTGGTCTAGAGAAAAGCCGGACACAGCCCTTGGCCGAAAAGCTCCCTCCGCCGCTCCTCAGCACCGCACCGCTCACGCCTGGCCTCTATGTGGTGGCCACGCCGATTGGCAATCTGCGCGACATCACGCTGCGCGCCCTGGACGTGCTCGCCGCCGCCGATCTGGTGCTGGCCGAAGACACGCGTGTCACCGGCAAGCTGCTCGCGGCCTATGGTCTCTCGGCCCGCCTTCAGCGCTATGACGAGCACGCCGCCGCCCAGGCGCGGCCTAAGGTGCTGGCGGCCCTGGCCGAGGGCAAGCGCGTGGCCCTGGTGTCCGACGCCGGCACGCCCCTGATCTCCGATCCCGGCTTCCGCCTTGTGCGCGAGGCGGTCGCCCAGGGCGCCAATGTGGTCCCCATCCCCGGCGCCTCGGCGGCGATCACGGCGCTCAGCGTGGCGGGCCTGCCTACCGACCGCTTCCTGTTCGCCGGCTTTCCGCCGCCCAAGAGCGCGGCGCGCAAGGCTTTCTTCGCGGAGTTGGCCCCCATTCGCGCCAGCCTGGTGTTCTACGAGGGCGCCTCGCGGCTGGGCGCCAGTCTGGCCGACATGGCCGCCGTGTTCGGCCCGCGCGAGGCTGTGGTCGCCCGCGAGCTGACCAAGCTCTACGAGACTCTGACGCGCGGCCCGCTCGACCAGCTGGCCGCCAATCCGGCGATGCAGGCGCCCAAGGGCGAGTTGGTGGTGCTGGTGGCGCCGGGCGCCGAAGTGGCCGCGACGGCCGCCGACGCCGATGCGGCCTTGACCGAGGCCCTGACCCGGGTCGGCCCAGCCGAGGCTGCGTCCGAAGTGGCGCAGGCCCTGGGGCTCTCGCGCCGCGACCTCTACCGCCGCGCCCTGGAACTGAAGGGCGCCCGTTGAGCCAGGCGCGGGCGCGGCGCGGCGGCCGAGCCCGGCGCAGCGGCCGGCGGGCCGAAGTCTGGGCTGCGCTGTGGCTGATGGCCAAGGGCTACCGTATCCTCGGCTTTCGCCTGAAGACGCCCCAGGGTGAGATCGATCTCCTGGCCCGCCGAGGCCGGGTGCTGGCGGTGGTCGAGGTCAAGCAGCGCCAGAGCCTCGCCGCCGCCGTCGAAGCGGTGGGACCCGTCCAGCGCGAGCGCCTGAGGCGGGCCGCCGCCCAGATCGCCGCCCGCAGCCCCGGCCTTGCCGAAACGCGCGTTCGGCTGGACGTCATAGCCCTGGCGCCGGGCCGCTGGCCGCGACATCTCGCCAACGCGTGGGGAGATGATTCTGATCTAAAATAGCTTTCAGTCGTTCATGGGTATTCGCTTGCACGTTGATTCGAGTGGCCCCGTCGTGTGACCTGTGACCTAGGGAGGCTGCATGACGCGGGACGAGGCCGAAAAGACGCTGGCCGCCATCGGCGAACAGGCCGAGGGCCGCTTTCCGCTTCTCGACGCGGCGATCGCCTGCTCCCTGCACGAGGATCCGACGCGCGATCCTGAACCTGCGCGCGCCCTGGCGGCGGAGGCGACCCGGAGGCTGAAGGCGCGGCTGGAGCGCGTGGAATCTCCTGAGGAGGCCCTGGCCGAGACCATGGCCGGCGACATGCGCCTGGCCGGCGACCTGATCACCTATGACCACCCCGACAATGCGGACATCCTTTCGGTGTTCGAGCGGCGCAAGGGCCTGCCGGTGGCGCTGGGGGTGATCTATCTGGAGATCGGGCGGCGCTGCGGCCTGCAGGTGCGAGGGGTCGACTTTCCCGGCCACTTCCTGTTGCGCATCGAGACCGGCGAAGGCCCCCTGGCCCTCGATCCATTCAGCGAGGGGCGGGTGGTGCTGCCCTCGGAGTTGACCCGGCGCGCCTACATGGCCGGCCTGACCAGCGATGTCGCCGAGCGGCTGGAGGCCCTGATGGTTCCCACCGACGACCGCAGCGTGATCCTGCGGCTGCAGAACAACATCTATGCCCGCGCCATCCAGGCCCGCGACTTCGCCAGGGCCGAGCGCTCGGCCATGCGCCGGGCCTTGCTGGACCCTGCCGACCACCGCCCCTGGCTGGACGTGGCGACGGCGCGCGAGGGGCTGGGCGCCTTGGCCGGCGCCCTGGAAGCCCTGGCGCGCGCCCAAGCCCTCGACGGCGGCGCCGCCGTGGCCGCCCGCGCCGCCCGCGAGCGGGTGCGGATGCGTTTGAACTAGCTGGACGGCCTTCGAGCCCCTAAATCTCGGCCACCCTTTCGGTTTCGGTCCAGGAGCGCCGTCCCATGTCCCTCAAGGTCGCCATCCAGATGGACCCGGTCGAAGGGATCAATATCGACACCGACACCACCTTCTTCATGATGATGGAGGCGCAGCTCCGCGGCCATGGCCTGTGGGTCTACACGCCCGACCGCATCGCCCTGGAGGAGGGGCGGGTGCTGGCCCGCGGCCGGGCGCTGAACCTGCAGGCGGTCAAGGGCGACCACCACCGGCTGGGCGGTTACGAGACCCGCGACCTGTCCGAGATGGACGTGATCCTGATGCGCCAGGACCCGCCGTTCGACATGGCCTACATCACCGCGACCTACTTCCTGGAGAAGATCCACCCCAAGACCCTGGTGGTGAACAATCCGGCCGAGGTCCGCAACGCGCCGGAAAAGCTGTTCGTCACCGACTTCCCGGGCGTGCAGCCGCCGACCCTGATCACCTCGGATCCCGAGGCGATCTACGATTTCCGCGACCGCCACGGCGACATGGTGCTCAAGCCGCTCTATGGCGGCGGCGGCTCGGGCGTGGTGCGGCTGAAGGCGGACGATCCCAACCTCGACGCCCTTCTGGAGCTGCACGGCATGATCGGCCGCGAGCCGGTGATCGCCCAGAAGTTCATACCGGCCGTGAGCAAGGGGGATAAACGCATCCTGCTGGTCGACGGCGAGCCGGTCGGCGCCATCAATCGCATCCCCGCCGAGGGCCAGGTGCGCTCGAACCTCGCCCGCGGCGGCCGCGCCGAGGCGGTGGAGCTCACCGCCCGCGATCTGGAGCTCTGCGCCATCATCGCCCCCGAACTGAAGCGGCGTGGCCTGCTGTTCGTCGGCATCGACGTGATCGGCGACTACCTGACCGAGATCAACGTCACTTCTCCCACCGGCGCCCAGCAATTGAAGCGCTTCGGCGGCGCAGACGCGGCGGCGGCTCTGTGGGACAGGATCGAAGCAATCCGGGCCTGAAACCCCAGAATTATTCCAGCGGCGTATCCCTGAACTCCGGCAGAGCCTCCAGCCTGGACGCGAACGCCGCGAGCTTGGGATAGGCTGCGGGGTCTGCGAGGCCCGGCTGGGTGAAGCGGGTGAAGGTCCAGGCCACGGCGGTGGTCACGTCGGCCTGCTGGATGCGATCGCCGGTCAGCCAGGCCGCGGGATCGCCGATCTCGGCCTCCAGCCCGGCGAAGGCGCACTGCAGCTGGCCGGTGACCCGCTCCAGCCAGGGCTCGTGCAGCTTCGCCGCCGGGCGCAGGTTGTGCTCGTAGACCACCTGCACGGTCTTCTCGCAGGCGGCCATGGCCAGGCCGATGATCTTCAGGCTCTTCAGGTGCGCCGCGGGGTCCTGCGGGATCAGGCTGCGTCCGGCCGGCGCCAGCCGCTCCAGGTGTTCCAGGATCAGGGTCGAGTCCATCAGGACCACGCCCTCGTCGGTGACCAGGCTGGGCGCCTTGACCACCGGGCTGACGGCGGCGAATTCGTCGAAGTTGCGGAACACCGACAGCTGCTCGGCCTGGAAGGGCAGGCCCATGAGCCTCAGTGAAATCGCCACCCGCCGAACATAGGGCGAATCCCACATCCCGATCAGCTTCATCGCATCCTCCTCCGTCCTCTGCGCCTGGCGCATATAGCGAGGTTGCGCGGCCGGCGCAGGGGGCGGGCGGCCAAAGATCCGGCGAAAGCCGCCTATTTGCCCGGCAGAGGGGCCGCGCTGGCGTGGGTGAAGCCTGCCGAAGCGGCGACGTCGATCAGGTTCGGGGTCGGCAGGCCGTGGATGATCAGGTTGGGGCTGAGACCGTGCGCTGCGCCGGCGAACACTTTCAGCCTCGCCTCGCCCTCCGGGCCTTGCGGCGCCAGCAGGGGGGCCTCGATGACGAGGCCCTTCAGGCCACAGCCGCGCACGGCGGCGAGCGCCGGCTTGCTGGGCCTTACCCGCCCGAGCACCCCGCCACACAGGGAGCGAACCAGGCCGATCACCTCGATCAGGCGGCTGGGCGGCACGCCGGGGTCGAGGCCGCAGATTTCCAAGAGCACCATCTGGCGCATGGCCTCGCGCACCGGCTGGGTGACGCCGAGGAGCCGCAGTCGCGTGCGCTGGGTCGCCAGCGACATGAAATGCACCGGCACGTGCAGCACGAACGGGCCGCCCTGGCTGGCATGCTCGCGCAGGAGATCGGCGGCGTGGCGGAACACCGCCATGTCGATCTCCTCCTGCACCGGGGCGTCGGCGCCGGCCGGGGCGCCGGCCCGGTCGATGACGAAGGAGGTGATGATCCCCTGGCGCAGATTCCACACCGGCTCATCCGAGACGGTCAGCTCGAACGGCGGCCGCTTGGGCGGCTCCACCCGTTCGCGGAAGGAGCGGCCGGCCAGGGGCGGGCGCCAGTCAGGAGCCGCCGGGGCCTCCTCGCCCAGCATGATCGCGGTCGAGGGCGCCGAAGGGCTGGGCGCGCCGGCGCCCTGGCGCGCCGTGGAAGCGGCAGCCGGAGCCTGCGGCGCGCTTGCCGCGGCATGCAGCCGGTGCAGGTCAACCGGCGCCGAGATGATCTCTGCGCCCTCGATCGCCGAGATGTTGCGCACGGCCATGTCGGCGGGGCGAAGTTCGCCCAGAAAGAACTTCAAGACGTCCTGCAGCACGGTCAGGCAGGTGGCCTGAGCCGCCAGGCCCGGGCTGGAGGGCAGGGCGATCAGATAGTGGGTGTCGTCCAGGCGCACCGACAGGTTGGCTGGGCCGATCGTGCGCTCGATTTCGCGCTCGACATGCTCCCAGACCCGGCCGCGCTTGGTCTCCCAGCGGTCGCCCAGCTTGGCCTGGATGGCGTCGAGTGCGATCAGGTTCACCGCCCCGCTGGCCAGCAGCGCCGGGTCCTTCAGCCGTTCCAGCATGTCCAGGGCCGCGGCGGACGCTATGCGATCGACGCGCGCTTCCTGCGGCGCCGGCTCGACCTGGACCTGGGGCGAAGAGGTGGACATGGAAATTGGATTTGGCGGGTGAAGCTCTGAAGAAATAAGCCTACCCAGCGGCTGTTAGCCGCTACTTAACGCCACACGGCGCGCCCACCGTGGCGTTCCAGAGGCGGCCAGGGCCGCTTCGCCAGGCGAAACAACCGGTTACAGGGTTTGTGTCGCCTTGGGCGAGCCCCGCCCCTATTAGGCGCCCCCGACAGTTTCGGGATATTTGCATGACCATCGCCTTCATCGACCTCGCCGCCCAGCAGCGCCGCATCAAGCCGGAGATCGACGCCGCCATCGCCCGCGTCCTGGCCCACGGGGCCTATGTGATGGGGCCGGAGGTGCGCGCCTTCGAGGAGCAACTGGCCGCCTTTGCGGGCTCGAAGCACGCCCTTGGCTGCGCCAACGGCACCGAGGCCCTGGTGCTGCCGCTGATGGCCTGGGAGGTCGGTCCCGGCGATGCGGTGTTCTGCCCCAGCTTCACCTTCGCCGCGACCGGCGAGGTGATCCCGTGGCTTGGCGCCTCACCGGTGTTCGTCGACATCCTGGAGGACACCTACAACCTCGACCCGGCCAAGCTGGAGGCCGCGATCCAGGCCACCAAGGCGCAGGGCGCCTTGACGCCCAGAGCGATCATCGCGGTCGACCTGTTCGGCCAGCCGGCCGACTATCCGGCCATCTCGGCCATCGCCAAGAAGCACGGTCTGAAGCTAATCGCTGACTCAGCCCAGGGGTTCGGCTGCACCCTCGGCGGCCAGCACCCGGGCGCCTGGGCCGACGTGGTCACCACCAGCTTCTTCCCGGCCAAGCCGCTGGGCTGCTATGGCGACGGCGGCGCGGTGCTGACCGACGACGACTGGCTGGCCGAGCGGATGGACTCACTGCGCGTACATGGCAAGGCCACCGCCAGCGACATCCAGGGGCGCACCTTCGACCATGACCCCAAGTACCTGAACATGCGCGTCGGCCTGAACAGCCGGCTGGACACGATTCAGGCGGCGATCCTGATCGAGAAGCTGAAGATCTTCGCAGATGAGATCGAAAAGCGCGGCGTGGTCGCCGAACGCTACGCCGCGGGCCTGGCCGGGTCGGGGGCCAAGACCCCGGCGGTGATCCAGGGCGGGGTCTCGGTCTGGGCGCAATACACAATCGAGCATCCCGATCGCGATGGCCTGGCCGCCCACCTGAAGACCCAGGGCGTGCCCTCGGCCGCCTACTATCCAATGCCGATGCACACCCAGGCCTGCTATTCGATCTATCCCCAGCCCGGCGGCCTGCCGGTCAGCGAGGCCAAGGCCGACCTGGTCCTGGCCCTGCCAATGCACGCCTATCTGGATGAAGAGACGCAAGACCGGATCATTGCGGCGGTGCGGAGTTTCAACGGCTGAACGGGCTTTCACTCGCCGAAAGAAGGGCTCACCCTGCAGCCAGTTCGCCCGCCACCGTCGCCAGCGCCCGGAACACCGCCTCCAGGTCGCCCCTCAACCGGTCATAGCCCGCGTGGGGCTCCAGCTGGGCCTCGTCCAGATAGAGGCCGCGGCTCAGCTCGATCTGCAAGGCGTGCATTCCCTGGCTCGGCCGGCCATAGGCCTCGGTGGTGTAGCCCCCGGCATAGGGGGTGTTGCGGCTGACCCGGTAGCCAAGGCCCACGAACGCCGCCTCGGCCGCGTCGGTCACCCGCCCGCTGCAGGCGACGCCGAAGCGGTCGCCCAGCACCACGTCACAGCCCTCGCGGCCCACCGGCCGCGCCGCGGCCGCCGGCATGGAATGCCAGTCGACCAGCAGCGCCGCGCCATGGCGGCCGACCGCATCCTCCGCCAGGGCTTTCAGCGCCGCGTGATAGGGGCCGTGGATGGTTTCGATGCGCGCTTCCGCCTCGGCGAAGGTCAGCTTGCGGTCGTAGATCTCCTGCCCCTCGCCGACGATGCGAGCGATCGATCCCAGCCCGGCCGCCACCCGCGGCGAGCGCCCGCGGGCGAAGTCGGGCAGCTCGTCCTCGAACATGGCCGGGTCCAGCTCGTAGGGCTCGCGGTTCACGTCGACATAGGCCCGGGCATAGCGGGCGCAGATCAGGTTGGCGCCGACCTCCAGCCCGCCCAGGATCAGCTGGTCCACCAGGGCGTCTTCCGAGCGGCGGATAGCCAGGGCGTCCAGGGCCGAGGCGGCCATCAGCCCCTCGGGATACAGCCGGCCGGAATGGGGCGAGGCGAACACCAGCGGGCCCGCCAGCCCAGCCGCGGGCCGCCGCACGACAAAAGGCGGCTCGGCCTCCAGCGCCGAGGCCGCCGGCGAGTCCGACCAAGCGTCCATGCGAATGACTATCGCGTGACCAAACCTGTGGGTCAACGAAGGCTTGTCGCGCCCGGCTTTATCCCTGGTTTACCCTCTCGGACTTAGGATGGGCTATAGACAGTAGGCAGCCTTCGCGAGCGTCCATGAGCCAGCCCAAGCCGGTCCGAATCCTCCTGGCCGAAGACGACGAGTCCCTGCGCAATTTCCTGGCGCGGGCGCTCGAGCGGGCGGGCTATGAGGTGGAATCCTGCCCCGACGGGGAGAGCGCCGTCGATTGCCTCGACCAGCCGTTCGACGTGCTTCTGACCGACATCGTCATGCCCGGCATCGACGGCATCGAGGTGGCCCGCATCGCCGCCTCGCGCCAGCCCGGCCTGCGCATCATGTTCATCACCGGTTTCGCCGCCGTGGCCCTGTCGGCCCGCGACCAGGCGCCCGCCGGCTCCAAGGTCCTGTCCAAGCCGGTGCACCTGCGCGAGATCGTCGCCGAGGTGGAACGGATGGTCGCGGCGGCCTGATCAAAGCCCGCTTGCAGCCTTCGCGGCTGGCCTATATACACCCCGCTTCCTGCCGGGGACGCGTAGCTCAGCGGGAGAGCACTACGTTGACATCGTAGGGGTCGCTGGTTCAATCCCAGCCGCGTCCACCATTTTCCCCCTCTCAGACGATGCTCCCGACGCGCGATTTGCCGTGGCTGGGATTTGCACGGCCGCGTTGCATCGCCTCACGCCTTCCGACTAATCTGATAGCGCGGTTATGCGGCGGGGGCTTCAGCGGGTGGCGACGCACTATGAGACGCTCGGCGTAAGCCCGACCGCCGAGCCCGAAGTCATTCAGGCCGCCTACCGTGCGCTCATGCGCAAGTACCATCCGGACACAAATGGCGGCGCCGGGGCGGACGCCCAGGCGAAGCGGATCAGCGAGGCCTATGCGACGCTCAGCGATCTGGATCGCCGCGCCGCCTATGATTTGCGACTCCGCGCCAAAGCCAGATCTGAACGGGCGGCCGCAGACGCCTCGCCAAGCGCGTCTCCACCCGACCGGGCGCCTCCGCCGAACCTCGACCGCCGTCGAGCCAAGCAATGGCGAAACTGGGGGCTGGGCGCTTTATCGGCCATCGCCCTGGCCGGGATGGGCCTGGCGATGGCCATCGCCTTGAAGTCCCCTGCCGGGCCGTCCGAGGCCGGCAGCCAGACTGTGGCCGCAGCCGCATCCGGCGAGCAGTTAGCCGGCGGGTCGACTTTTTATCTCGCCGGGATGGGCGACGAGCCCAGTTTCGAACTACTCGACCTGTCGCAGTCTCGCTTCAAGCCCCATGTCGGCGGCACGGTCTGGACGGTCGTCGCCTTCAAGACCACAAAGACATTCCCGGACGGCAATCGCGCCGACTACATGCGGATAAGGTACGAGATAAACTGCGATCTCGGCACGATCGCGATCAAGCATGTCATCTATAGTGACGCAGACGGATCGGTAAGCGCCGAGAAGAACGAGGACCACATATCCAGGGTCAAGCCGGAAACCGTCGGCTCGAATATCGCCAACGCCATCTGCGCCAGCGACTATTCCGGCCTGACCAAGGTGCCTCAGACATCGGCGCTGGCCATACTGAAACACGTCCGCGAAAGGAGCCGGGTGGTCGAAAAGGGGTAGGCGGGCTTCCAGGGGCATCGGAGGGGCGCAACGCGTTTGCGTACGCAACTCATCCTTCGAGCGGCCGCCCCCCTCCGCCGTGGCGCCTCAGTCTGGGGCGGGCAGCGACCGCGTGAGCCGTCGAATGCGGGTCGGTGAGGGCGCGTCAAGCGCTTGTTTACCAGGCTTGTGGGAGCTTTAGGCGCTCTACGCCCCTCCTGAGTCCACCCATGTCCAACCCCGATCCCAGAGCCCAGCGGCTGATCGCATCGCATCTGCAAAGGGTGCTGATTGTCGATCCGAATGCTGCGCCGGCGCGGCTGCTGGGCGATCTGCTGAAACAGCTCGGGGCCAAGTACGTTCATGTGGAGGCGACCCACAAGGGCGCCATGGAGGCCTGCCCGGCGATCCAACCGCAGATGATCTTCACCGAACTGACCGGCCCGGCGCTGGATGGCCTGGCCTTCGTGCGCGAGCTGCGCGACAGCGGCCTGGCCTGCCGCAAGGTCCCGATCACGGTGGTGACGGCGGACGCCACGGCCCAGACCATCACCGCCTCGCGCGACGCCGGCGTGCACGAGTTCCTGCGCAAGCCCTTCACCATCAAGGACCTGACCCGCCGGGTCGAGGCGGTGACGCTTAAGCCGCGGCCGTGGGTAGAGGCGGTGCGCTATATCGGCCCGGACCGCCGCCGCTTCAATTCCGGCGACTACCAGGGTCCGCGCAAGCGCAAGTCGGACAGCGAGGCGCCGACCATCGCCGACCGCATCACCCAGGCGCTGAAGATCCTGCGCGCGGCGATCGACGCTATCGACACCAACCCGGCCCAGGCCTTGCGCTCGATGATGGCCCAGGTGGCCGACCTGCAGGCCGTGGCTGCCGAGACCAACGACATCCGCCTGGCCGAGGCGGCCCTCGCCCTGCAGTCGACCCTGCGCACGGCCGCAGCCAGCGGCAAGCTCACTCGCGCCGAGCTGGAGAACGGCGCCTTGGGGCTGTGGGGTTTCAAGTCCCAGGACGAGGCCAAGGGGCCGGCGAAGTCGGCCGCCTAGCGCGCGCCGACCTGCCTTCAGCCTTGTCCTGAGGCGCTATCGAGGCCTCAGGCCGCGTCCAGGTTCCGTTCCGTGGCCGCGGCGCGCATGGCCTTCTGCAGCTTTTCGAAGGCGCGGACCTCGATCTGGCGCACCCGCTCGCGGCTGACGCCGTATTCCGAGGCCAGGTCTTCCAGGGTGGTCGGCTCGTCCTTCAGCCGGCGCTCGGTCAGGATGTGCCGCTCGCGGTCGGTCAGCTCGGTCATCGCCTCTTCGAGCAACGACATGCGGATCGACTTCTCCTCGTCCTCCGCCAGCTGGGTCTCCTGGCTGACGGCGGTGTCGTCGGCGAGCCAATCCTGCCACTCGCTCTCGCCGTCTGCGCGCAGGGGCGCGTTCAGCGAAGCGTCGGGGCCGGACAGCCGCCGGTTCATCGACACCACTTCCTCGTCCAGCACGCCCAGGCGGGTGGCGATGTGGCTGACCTGTTCGGGGCGCAGATCCCCTTCCTCGAAGGCCGAGATCTCGCTCTTGGCCTTGCGCAGGTTGAAGAACAGCTTCTTCTGGGCGGCGGTGGTGCCCATCTTCACCAGCGACCACGAGCGCAGGATATATTCCTGGATCGAGGCCCTGATCCACCACATGGCGTAGGTGGCCAGGCGGAAGCCCTTGTCAGGCTCGAACTTCTTCACGGCCTGCATCAGGCCGACATTGCCCTCGGAGATAACCTCGCCGATCGGCAGGCCGTAGCCGCGATAGCCCATGGCGATCTTTGCCACCAGGCGCAGGTGCGAGGTGACCAGGCGGTGAGCCGCCTCGGGATCCTCATGCTCCTTCCAGCGCTTGGCGAGCATGAACTCTTCGTCCTTGGCCAGCATCGGGAACTTGCGGATTTCGGTCAGGTAGCGCGACAGGCCGCCTTCCGGCGACATGACAGCAAGGGCTTGAGCTGAAGCCATGACGAACATCCCCTCGGGAGCAGCAAAGCGGCGCGCACACGAGCGCGTCCCCCGCCCCCATCTGATACGCAGCACTAGATAGTGCGGATGAGGGCCGGTTTAAGACCATCAACGGCCGAAACAATGTCCGAGTTTTGCGCTCGGTTATAATTTTTCTGCAAGGGCGGCGGTAAGCCGTTGCAAATCCTCAGGAAGTTTCGTTTCGAAACGCATCCACTTTTTTGTGATCGGGTGGTGAAAGCCGAGCACGGCGGCGTGCAGGGCCTGGCGGGAAAGGCCCGCCTCGGCCATCGCTTCGCGCACCGCTGCGGCCGGCGGACCGGAGCCGTAGAGCGGGTCCCCCAGGCAGGGGGCGCCCAGCGAGGCCAGGTGGACGCGGATCTGGTGGGTGCGGCCGGTCTCCAGGCGGCAGGCGACCCTGGCGGCCAAGGGCTTTTCGGCGGGGCCCCAGGCCTGTTCGGTCTTGTAGTGGGTGATCGCCTCGCGCCCGCCGGACCGCAGCACCGCCATCTTCTTGCGGTCGTGGGGCGAGCGGCCGATGCGGGTTGCGATATCGCCTGACCGAGGATGCGGCGCGCCGCGGGTCAGGGCGATGTACAGGCGCTCGATATCGTGGCCGGCGAACAGGGCCGAAAGGCCGGCATGGGCCGCGTCGGTCTTGGCCGCGACCATCACGCCCGAGGTGTCCTTGTCCAGCCGGTGCACGATGCCGGGCCGCGCCACCCCGCCGACGCCGGAGAGGCTGTCGCCGCAGTGATGCAGCAGGGCGTTGACCAGGGTTGCGGTTTCCGACCCGGGCGCGGGATGGGCCGCCATGCCGGCCGGCTTGTCGACCACGATCAGGTGGGCGTCTTCGTAGAGAACGCTCAGCGGGATGGCTTCGGGTTCGGGTTCGGCCGGCGTCGGCGGGGGGACGACCAGTCGGTAGAGGCCGGCCTGGGCCTTGCGGCTAGCGTCGGTCAGGACCAGGCCGGCGAAACTCAGGGCGCCGTCCGCGATCAGGGCCTGTAGCCGGGCGCGGGATATGTCGTGCAGATGGGCGGCCAGGGTCTTGTCCAGCCGGGCGCCGGCCTCTTCCGGCGGCAGCTCGACCAGGATCGCCTCGCCCGCCGGCGGGGTTTCGAGATCGTCGCCGTCCTCCAGTTCGACCGGCTCGTCGGTCACGGGCGCTCCACCAGGACCCCGTCCTCGACGACGCGGTAGAAGCAGGCGCGGAAGCCGACGTGGCAGGCGCCGCCATCGCCCTGGGGCAGGACTTTCAAGAGCACCGCGTCCTGGTCGCAGTCGACCCGCACCTCGGTCACCGTCTGCACCTGCCCACTGGTCTCGCCCTTCTTCCACAGGGCGTTTCGCGAGCGGCTGAAATAGTGCGCCTCGCGGGTGTCCAGGGTCAGCTTCAGCGCCTCTGCGTTCATCCAGGCCAGCATCAGTATCTCGCCGGTCTCGGCATGCTGGGCGACGGCGGCGATCAGGCCGTTGGCGTCGAAGCGCGGGGCCAGCACAGCGCCGCGTTCCAACTCGTCGGGCGTCGCGGCGGTGGGGAAGGTCGCTTGCGTCATGTCCGCCTTGACGCGCGCTTGGGCCGGGCTGTCAAGCCGGACAGTGGCTTCCGGCGACACACGCGGCTATATCAGCCGCCTTCGAAAGGCCCGAGACATCCCATGACCCTCGTCATCCACGACACCCTGAGCGGCGAAAAGCGCGCCTTTGCGCCCCGCGATCCTGGCCGGGTGACGATGTATGTCTGCGGCCCCACGGTCTACAATTACGCCCACATCGGCAACGCCCGCCCGGTCGTGGTGTTCGACACCCTGTTCCGGCTCCTGCGCCACCTCTACGGCGAGCGCGCGGTGGTCTATGCGCGCAACATCACCGACGTGGACGACAAGATAAACCAGGCCGCTATCGACCGCGGCGTGCCGATCTCGGTGATAACCGACGAATACACCGCCGCCTTCCATGGCGACATGGACGCCCTCGGCGCGCTCAGGCCCACCCTCGAGCCCCGCGCCACGGCGCATATCGAAGCCATGCTCGAGCTGGTCGGCCGGCTGATCCGCAACAACGCCGCCTACGCCGCCGAAGGGCACGTGCTGTTCGACACCCAGGCGTTCAGCGACTACGGCGCCCTTTCGGGCCGCAGCCTGGACGATATGATCGCCGGCGCCCGAGTCGAGGTCGCGCCCTACAAGCGCCACCCGGCCGACTTCGTCCTGTGGAAGCCGTCCAAGCCGGGCGAGACGGTCTGGGAGTCGCCATGGGGGCCGGGCCGGCCGGGCTGGCATCTGGAATGCTCGGCCATGGTGGAGAAGAACCTCGGCCTGCCGATCGACATTCACGGCGGCGGCCACGACCTGATATTTCCTCACCACGAAAACGAGATCGCCCAGTCGCGCTGCGCCGACCATGCGCCGGTGATGGCCGAGTATTGGATGCACAACGGCTTTCTGACCATGGACGCCGAGAAGATGTCCAAGTCGCTGGGCAATGTGCTCCTGGTGCATGACCTCGTGGAGCAGGTCCCTGGCGAGGCGATCCGCTGGGCGCTGCTGGCCGCCCACTATCGCGCGCCGCTGGACTGGACCGGCGATCTGCTCCTGCAGTCGCGAAAGTCGCTGGACCGTCTCTACGGCGCCCTGCGCCGCGCCGCCGATGTCGAGGCTCCGCCGGGCGGGCCGCCGTCGGCGGTGATCGAGGCCCTGTGCGACGATCTCAACACGCCCAAGGCGGTCGCCGAGCTGTTCGCCATGGCCAAGGTTCTGGAAACCGCCGGGGATTACGCCGGCCGCGCCCAGGCCAAGGCCGACCTTTTGGCCGCCGGCCGGCTGATGGGCTTTTTGCAGGCCGACCCCGACGCCTGGTTCGAGGGCGGCTCGGACGAGGCCTTCAAGGCCAAGGTCGAGGCCCTGCTCGCTGCCCGCATCGAGGCGAGACAAGCCAAGGACTGGGCGACCGCCGACCGCATCCGTGACGAACTGACCGCGCTCAAGGTGGTGGTGATGGACGGCCCGCACGGCGCGACCTGGAGAATGGCGGAGTAGGGCGAAGGGCTTAACTCCGCCCCGTTTCGTTCTATATGAAACCTTTCGGCGGTTTCGCGCGAACTAGCCTCACGCAATCCGCCCAGCCGCAGTCGAAGCCCATGGCCGTCAAGATCGAACACCGCATCGGCATCGCCGCTCCAGCCAACATCATCTGGGAGGTGATGTTCGACGTATCGGCGTGGACCCAATGGAGCGCGATCTACGCCGAGGCCACGGGCGAGGTGCGTTTCGGCGGAAGCCTCGCCCTGACCCTGGCCCTGCCGGACCATCCGCCGCGGCCGGTCAAGGCGACGATCCTGGACTGGACGCCGGACGAGGCTATCCATTGGAAGACCAAGGGCTTTCTGATGGAGACCACGCGCTATCTGGAGATCGAAAAGCTGGCCGAGACCGGCTGCCTGTTCTCCAACGGCGAAATCTTCTCCGGTTTTGGCACGCGCTACCTGAGCCGCTCGCGCCTGCGCGACCTGCGCGAGGGCTACGGCGCGCTCGGCGAAGGCCTGAAGGCCCGCGCCGAGGCGCTGTGGCGGGCGCGGGCCGACGAGCCTGCCCTGGCCCTATGATCGACGACCTCTATTCCGCGAAGATCCTGGGGCTGGCCGCAAACCTGCCGCACGCCGGCCGGCTCGAGGCGCCCGACGCCTCCTCGACCAAGGTCTCCAAGCTCTGCGGCTCGACCATCACCGTCGATCTGACGGTCAGGGACGGGGTGGTGGCCGACTTCGCCCAGGATGTTCGCGCCTGCGCCCTCGGCCAGGCGGCGGCGGCGGTGCTGGGCGAGCACGTCCTGGGCGCCACGCCGCAGGAGATCGAGGTGGCCCGGGACGCGCTTCGTGCTATGCTGAAAGCGGACGGCCCGCCTCCCGAGGGCCGCTTTTCGGAGCTCTCCGTGCTGGCGCCGGTCAAGGATTATCCCGCCCGTCATACCTCGACGCTGCTGGCGTTCGAGGCCGCGGCGGAGGCTGCGCGCACGGCCGTGGACTCCCACGCGTCGCGAACTAGCCGCGCCGGCGCGGCTTGATCGGCCCTTTTCGCGGATGCGATAAGCCAGCCGAACCGCCGTTCGCAGGCCCGCCGGCATGACCCTCTACGAACGCACCGTCAGGGGCGCCCACCGCGCCTACAAGCTGACGCTATCGCTCCTGATCGGGCGCCACTGCCGCTTCACCCCGACCTGTTCGGACTATGCGGCCGAGGCCCTGATCGTTCACGGACCCTGGCGGGGCGGATATCTCGCCACCAGGCGTCTGTGCCGTTGCAATCCCTGGGGTGGATCAGGCTATGACCCTGTGCCCCGGCGCGCCCCGAAACGGGGCTGGACGTGTGAGACATGATCGAACTGAAATTCCCCAACGGCGACAGCCGCCCCTTCGAAGACGGCGTCACGGGCCGAGACGTGGCCGCCTCGATCTCCAAGTCGCTGGAGAAGAAGGCCCTCCTGATCAAGCTCGACGGCGAGCTGCGCGACCTCGATCGCCCGATCGAGCGCAATGGCGCCATCGAGATCGTGACCCGCGACGCGCCCGAGGCTCTGGACGTGATCCGCCACGACACGGCCCACGTGCTGGCCGAGGCGGTGCAAGAGCTGTTCCCCGGCACCCAGGTGACCATCGGCCCCAATGTCGAGGACGGTTTCTACTACGACTTCGCCCGCGACGAGCCGTTCTCGCTCGACGATCTGGCCAAGATCGAGCAGCGGATGAAGGAGATCGTCGACCGCGACGAGAAGATCACGCGCGAGGTCGTGGACCGCGATCAGGCCATCGCCGATTTCCTGAAGATCGGCGAGGCCTACAAGGCCGAGATCATCGGCGGCATCCCGGCCGGGGAGGCGGTGACCGTCTATCATCAGGGCGCCTGGAAGGACCTCTGCCGCGGGCCGCACCTGCCGTCCACCAAGCACGTCGGCAAGGCGTTCAAGCTGACCAAGCTGGCCGGCGCCTACTGGCGCGGCGACCAGAACAACGCCCAGCTGCAGCGCATCTACGGCACGGCCTGGGCCAGTGACGCCGACCTCGAAGCCTATCTGAAGCGCGTGGAAGAGGCCGAGCGCCGCGACCACCGCAAGATCGGGCGGGCCATGGACCTCTTCCACCTGCAGGAAGAGGGCAAGGGCATGGTGTTCTGGCACCCCAAGGGCTGGACCCTGTTCCGCACGCTGGAGGGCTATATCCGCCGGCGGCTTGACGACGACGGCTATGTCGAGGTCAAGGCGCCGCAGATCCTGGATCGCGGCCTTTGGGAGCGCTCCGGCCACTGGGAGAAGTTCGGCCACGCCATGTTCGTCTGCGAGACGGCCGAGGAGGAGATCCTGGCGGTCAAGCCGATGAACTGCCCCGGCCATGTGCAGATCTTCAATGTCGGCCAGAAGTCCTATCGCGACCTCCCGCTGCGCATGGCCGAGTTCGGCGCCTGCCACCGCTATGAGCCGTCGGGCGCCCTGCACGGCATCATGCGCCTCAGAGCCTTCACTCAGGACGACGCGCACATCTTCTGCCGCGAGGATCAGATCGAGGAAGAGACGACCAAGTTCGTCAAGCTGCTCTACTCGGTCTATGCCGACCTGGACGTGGAACTGCATGCGGTCAAGCTGGCCCTGCGACCCGACCTGCGCGCCGGCTCGGACGAGGTCTGGGACATCGCCGAGGCCAAGCTGGAAAGCGCCGCCAGGGCCGCCGGCATGGAGGTGGAGCATCTGCCCGGCGAAGGCGCCTTCTACGGCCCCAAGCTGGAGTTCCACCTGCGCGACGCCATCGGCCGCACCTGGCAGTGCGGTACGCTGCAGCTCGACTTCGTGCTGCCCGAGCGGCTGGACGCGTCCTACATCGAGGCCGACGGCTCCAAGCAGCGGCCGGTGATGCTGCACCGCGCCCTGTTCGGCTCGGTGGAGCGGTTCCTCGGCATCGTGATCGAGAACTATGCCGGCCACTTCCCGCTCTGGCTCGCGCCCACCCAGATCGTGGTGGCGACGATCACCTCCGACGCCGACGACTTCGCCCGGGCCGCGGCCGCGAAGCTGAAGGAGGCGGGGCTGAGGGTCGAGACGGACCTGCGCAACGAGAAGATCAACTACAAGATCCGAGAGCATTCCCTGGCCAAGGCCCCGATCATCGCCGTGGTCGGCCGAAGAGAGGCGGAGGAGGGCAAGCTCGCCCTGCGCCGCTTGGGTTCGGAGGGGCAACAGATCCTGACCCTCGACGAGGCCATCGCCGTCTTGACCGACGAAGCCCTGCCGCCGGACCTGAGGCGGGGTTGACCCGTGCGGCCCTTCCCCTGGCGAGGGGGAAGGGCCTGCCTGGCGCAAGGGCTCAGCTCTATGCGCGCCTCCGAACCGGCTACACTGCTTTCATATCCTGAGCGTTTGGGCCGGCTCGGCCCCAAAAGGACGGGGTCGGACCTCGCGCGCCAGCGGACACAATGCCGTGAAACCTCCGCCGGCGCCTCTGCCTCGCATTCGAAATAGCATCGTTATTTCATAAACTTGTTCAGGATTAAACAAGCTCTACTGAGCTTATTCGAATCCCTTAGCAAGACCTAACTGCAGTTGCCCGTAGCCTCGGCCCGAACGTAGATTGCACGCGATCCGTATAGGTGGGGCGCGCGCAAATTCGTGACTTTCCGAATGCTGTGTGGACGCGCGCACTCTCGTGTCGATTATGTGACGTCTTTGGTCATCTGCGCTTCGACGCTTCGTTAGGTCTTGCGTTTTCGCTATCCGCACACCGGCGCCCAAGCCAGGCGCCGGCGGCTTGTCTCGTCCAATCCAAGGGGGCCTGCCATGTCCACTGTCTCGGTCACCGGCGCCAACGGAACCAACGGTGTCAACGGCTCTTCGCCCGGCCAGTCCGGGACCTCCGGCGGGCCCGGCAATTCGGCTACGGCGACCAACACCGCCTCGCCGGATACGGCCAATGCGGCCAACGCCTATGGCGGGAGCGGCGGCGTGGGCGGCAACGGCGCCGCGGGGCCCAGCAGCGGCGGGGTCTATACCGGCGCGGGCGGCAATGGCGGGAACGGCGGCGCAGGCGGGGCGGCGAGCGCGACCACCACCACCACGGCCACCGCTTCGTCCACGAGCGCCAACGCCATGGCCGCGGGCGGCGGCGGCGGCGGGGGCGGCGCCTACGGCCTCGGCTCGCCGAATGGCCAGGGCGGCAGCGGCGGTGCGGGGGCCAACGGAACCGCCACGGCCAGCGACACCAACACCGGCGGCACGGCGGGGGCGACCGCAGTCGCCTACGGCGGCGTCGGCGGCTACGGCCAGGGCCCCGGCTCCCAGGGCGCGGCCGGCGGCATGGCGAGCGCCGCGGCCAGCGTCAAGGCCAGCGGCAGCGGCGGCAGCGCGGTCGCCGCCAGCCAATATTCTGGATCCGGCGGCTACGGCTACAACACAGCCAGCGGCGGGGCCGGGGGTGAAAGCCACCAGACCAACGCGGTCACCGGCCAGACCAACGGCGGGACCCTGGGCCTGTCGCAGCTGTCGGACGGGGGCGGCGGGGGCGGTAGCGCTGGCGGCGCCGCGGGCGCCGGGGGGCTCGCCTATTCCAATCTCACCTTTGACGACACCGCCAACACCACCCAAAGCACGACCATCAATGTCACCACCGCCAGCAATGGCGGCAACGGGGGGGCCGGCGGCGCTGGCGCGGCGGGCGGCTCGGCTTCGACCACCAACACCCTGACCGGCGGGGCGGGCGCCGGGCTCAGCGCCACCGCCAGCGCGGCGGGCGGCTCGGGCGGCGCCAGCTCGAACACCGGGGCGGTCGGGGGCGCCGGCGCGGCGGCGGCGGCCAACGACTATGTCACCACCGGCAAGGCGGCGAGCAGCGCAGCTACGGCCACCGGCGGAAATGGCGGCGGAGCGGCGGCGGCCGCGAACGGCGGGGCTGGCGCAAACGCCTCCTCGAACGCCAGCGCGACGGGCCTCATCGCAGCCGCCAGCGGGACATCCTATGGCGGCGTCGGCGGCGCCGGGAATGGCGCCGGCCATGCGGGCGGCGCCGGCGGCGCGGCCGCGACCTCCGCCGTCGCCATCGCCAGCGGCTCTGGCAACGCCGTCGCCACGGCCCGGGAATCCGGCGGGTCGGGCGGCGCGGGCGCTGCGGGCGCCAATGGCGGCGCCGGGGCCTCGGTCAACATGAACAGCGACGCCCTGGGCGAGACCAATGGCGGCAACCTCTATGAATATCAGTATGCGACCGGCGGGAACGGCGGCGCCTCTGCGGGCGGCGCGGCGGCGGCCGGCGGCTCGGCGACCAACCTGCTGAATTTCGACGACACGGCCAACACGACCAAGAGCGCCCTGCTCTACGGCCTGCTGACCGCCAATGGCGGCGCCGGCGGCCAGGGAACCAGCGGCTCGCCCGGCGGCGCGGGCGGGGCGGCCAGCTCGACCGCCACCTTGACCGGCGCGGGCCAGGTCGACGGCTATGCCTATGCGACCGGCGGCGACGGCGGCTCCGACACCTCGGGCGGCAATGGCGCGGCGGGCGGCGGGGCGACGGCGGCGACCACCGGAACGGGGATCAACGTCGTCCTGGTGGCTCAGGCCCAGGGCGGGGCCGGCGGCGCCGGGGGCGGCGGCGGTCACAGCGGGGCCGCCGGCGGCGCAGCCTCGGCCTCGGCCAAGGGAACCTCCAGCGGCTCGGGGACCACCAACCTGCAGCTCGGCGCGGCGGGGGGCGCCGGCGGCTACGGCTATGCCGGCGCCAATGGCGGCGCCGGCGCCTCGGTCGCCCTGACCAATGCGGTCTCCGGCTCCACCAACGCCGGCGGCCTGCTGATGACCCAGTCGGCGACCGGCGGGGCCGGTGGCGGCAGCGCCTCGGCCACAGCCGGGGCGGCCGGGGCGGCCACCTCGACCCTGACCTTCGACGACACCGCCAATCCGCACGCCAGCGCGGCCCTGACGATCAACACCTACGCCACGGGCGGGCTCGGCGGGTCGGGCGCCAGCGGAACGGCAGGCGGCGCGGCGACCAGCAACGCCACGATCAAGGGTGTGGGGAGCATCGGTTCCACGGCCAGCGCCAGCGGTGGGACGGGCGGCGCGGGCCTGGCCGGCGGGACCGGCGGCGCGGGCGGAAACGCCTCCGCCAAGGACGCGCTTTCCGGCGGCACAGCCGAGGGCTCCAGCGCCGGGGCGGTGGGCGGGGCTGGCGGCTCGGTCGGCTCCGGCGGCTCGGGTGGAGCCGGCGGGGGCGGCAGCGCCAGCGCCAGCGCCAGCGGCTCCGGCGCCCAGACGGCGACGGCCAACGGTGTCGGCGGAGCCGGCGGCGTCGGCGACGGGGCCGGCAAGACCGGCGGCGCGGGCGGCAGCGCCAACGCCAGCGCCAATGCGACCACCAGCGGCACCGGCAACGCCCAGGCCACCGCCACCCGCACCGGCGGGGCCGGCGGGGCCGGCAACGATACGGCGAACGGCGGCGCAGGCGCCGGCAGCAGCCTGACCAATGCCGTGGGCGGCTCGACCAATGGCGGCGGTCTCTACCTGACCCAGACCGCCAACGCCGGCGCGGGCGGCGCCAGCTATGGCGGAACCGCCGGCGCGGCAGGCGCGGCGACCTCGGCCCTGACCTTCGACGACACCGCCAACACCAACAAGAGCGCAACCCTGTGGGCCAGCGTCAACGCCCAGGGCGGGGCCGGCGGCTTCGGCGGCAGCGGCGCGTCCGGCGCGGCGGGCGGCAACGCCTTCGCCAACCTGACCCTGACCGGCGCCCATGCCGTGACCAGTTCCGCCGTCGCCAACGCCGGTGACGGCGGCGGGTCCAACGCAGCCAGCGGCGGGGCGGGCGGCTCGGCTTTTTCCAGCGCCAAGGGCGCCGGCGCACAGGTCACGGCGACCGACTACGCCTATGGCGGCAATGGCGGCTATGCGACGGGCTCGGGCAAGACCGCCGGCGCGGGCGGCGGCGCCAGCGCGTCCGCCACCGCGACCTCCAGCGGCAGCGGCGCCAACTACGCCACGGCTACCGAATACGGCGGCAATGGCGGCGCGGGGGCCTCGGGCGCGACCGGCGGCGCCGGGGCGGCTGTGTCGCTGAGCAACGCCGTCGGTGGGATGACCAGCAACGGCAGCCTGTATCTCTCCGAGACCGCCTATGCCGGCAATGGCGGCGCCAGCGCCAGCGCCGGCGGCGTGGCCGGGCTGGGCGGCAGCGCCTTTTCCGGCCTGACCTTCGACGATACGGCCAGCGCCACCACGAGCGCGCTGCTGCAGGTCGCTCTGACCGCCAACGCCGGCGCCGGCGGCGCCGGGACCAGCGGCGCCAGCGGCGGCGTCGCCAGCGCGACCAACACCCTGACCGGCGCCGGCCATGTGGTGGGCAGCGCCGCCGCCACCGGCGGCGCCGGCGGGGCCGGCCAGTCGGGCAATGGGGCCTTGGCCGGCGGCGGCGAGGGCCGCGACTACATCCTGGGCGGGACTCTCGTCTCCAGCACCGCAGCAGGGACGGGCGGCGGCGGCGGCGCCGGCGCCACGAGCGGCGGCAACGGCGGGGGCGGCGGCTACGGCTTCGCCTCCGGCACTGGCAAGGGAAGCTCCACGGTGACGACGATCGCGGTCGGCCGCGGCGGCGCGGGCGGAGCGGGCTATGGCGCCGGCCATGCGGCGGGCTATGGCGGCGGCGGCGGGGCGGCGGCCCTGGCCTATTCCACGGGCGGCAGCGCGACAGCCGAGGCCACCCGCTACGGCGGGAATGGCGGCGTCGGCTACAGCGGGGCCAACGGCGGCGCGGCGGGCGGCAGCTATCTGACCAACGCCGTATCCGGCTACAGCAACGCCGGGACCCTGACCCTGTACCAGAACGCCCAGGCGGGCGACGGCGGCGCCAGCTATGGCGGGACCGCAGCGGCCGGGGGACAGGCGGCTTCCAGCCTCACCTTCGACGACACCCCCAACTTCTATCGCGCGGCCGGCATCGTCGCCGACAGCTACGCATCGGGCGGCCTTGGCGGCGCGGGCGCCAGCAGCTCCAGCGGCGCGGCCGGCGGCGCGGCCAATGCGAGCGCCACGGTCACCGGCGCCAACATCTATATCGACGACGAGGCGGTCGGCGGCGCGGGCGGTTCGGCCAATGGCGCCGGCTTCACCGGCGGGGCCGGCGGGACGGCCTCGGCCAAGGCCGTGGCCAAGTCCAGCGGCTCAGGCTCCACCACGGTCTATGCCTACCAGACCGGCGGGGCCGGCGGGGTGGGCGTGAGCAACGCCGCGGGCGGGGCCGGCGCGGCCAGCTCGATCACCAACGGCGCCACGGGTTACACCAACGGCGGCGTGCTCAGCCTCAACCAGCGAGCCGTCGGCGGGGCTGGCGGCGCCAGCACCGGCGGCGGGGGCGGCGCGGCGGGGGGCGCGATCTCGGCCCTGACCTTGGACGACACCGCCAATCCGACCCAGAGCGCGACCATTTCGGTGACCAACAACGCCTATGGCGGCGCCGGGGCGACCGGGGCGACAACCTCGGCCGGCGGAGCGGCATCGGCGACCAGCGCCATCACCGGGACCAAGGCGGTGACTGTGGCGATGACGGCCCAGGGCGGCGTCGGGGGCTCCGGCCCGGCTGGGGTCGACGGCTCGGCGGGGGGCGCCGCCACCACCAAGGACACCATCCTCGGCGGCACGACGGTGTCCGGCAACGCCTATGCCTATGGCGGGGCGGGCGGCAATGGCGGGACCACCGCCAACGGTGGCGCCGGCGGCTCCGGCACGGCCCAGGTCGACCTCACCGGGGTCACCGCCAACGCCTATGCCTGGGCCCAAGGCGGCAATGGCGGCAATGCGTCCGGCAGCGGCAAGACCGCCGGCGCCGGCGGCGGCGCCACGGCCACGGCCGGGGCCCACGCCTCGGGCTCGGGCGCCAGCTACGCCACCCTCTACCGCTATGGCGGCAACGGCGGGGTGGGGGTGAACGGCGCCAATGGCGGCGCCGGCGCCTACGCCTATGAGCTGAACAACGTCACCGGCCAGACCAACGGCGGAACCTTGACCCTGACGCAGGACGCCTATGCCGGCAATGGCGGGGCCAGCACGGGCGGCACGGCCGGAGCCGGCGGGACCTCGACCTCGAACGAGACCTTCGACGACACCGCGCACGCCACGACCAGCACGGCCCTCGTGGTCAACGACCTGGCCTATGGCGGGAACGGCGGCGCCGGGCACAGCGGCTCCAGCGGGGCCGCCGGCGGGTCGGGCGCGGCCAATGTCAGCATCACGGGCGTCGGCAGCGTCAACGTGCTGACCAACGTCGCCGGCGGTGCGGGCGGGACGGCGGATTCGCCCGGCGTCGCCGGTGCGGGTGGCGCAGCCTCGGCCAGCACCACGATCACCGCGGGGACGTCGGCCAACGCCACCTCGACCGCCACCGGCGGGACCGGATCCAGCGCCGGCGCGGCCTCGGCTGTCACCCAGGCCAGCGGGACCAGCGGCGCGGTGGCCGCCAACGCCTCGACCGCGGATGTGGCCGGCCACCTGATCACCACGGTCGCCGCCCACGCCTCGGCGATCGTGAGCGGCGCCTCGACCGCCCAGGCCAGCGCGGCCATCGGCGGCGGCGCGCCCAGCTTCACGGCGGGAAACCAGTCGGTGGCGGTGGAGGCGGGCGCGCCGAACAGCGCCTCGACCACGGCGGTGCTTTCGGCCAATTCGAACATCAGCACGGCCTTCGGGGCTTCGCCGGTGTTCTTCGCCCTGGCCGAGCTCGGCGGCGCCCATTCGGCCAGCGGCGTCACCGCCCAGACGGTGACCAGCGAGATCGACTTCACCGCCGATCTCACCCAGCTGGCGGCGCGGCACGACCTGATCGTGGGCCTCTACAACGGCTCCGGCTCGGGCTCGGGCTTTTCCAGCGCGACCCTGGACCTCTATGCCGACGGCACGGACATCGTGCACCAGACCTTCGCCACCCTCTCCTCGCTGGTGACCTATTTCACCAACCACGCCATCGACCTGGGATCTCTGGCCAGCGGCGGGCTCAGCGGAAACACCCTGACGTTCAAGGCGGTGCTCAGCCTGACCGAGACCTCGTCCGGCTCCAGCTTCGACGGGGGGCTGATCATCGGCGATCCGCCGCCCTCGGGCGCGAGCCATGCCGGCGGCTCAGCGAGTTCGAGGACCACGCTGTTCAGCCAGTACGCGGCCGCAGGCTTGGGGCGTCCGGCCGGTGAGACCGAAGCGATCGCCTTCCGCGGCGCCGAACCGGCCCATGGCTGGGTCTTGGCGCCCGCGGCCTGACGCCGCCTGGCCTAGCTTTCCTGCCGGGAGGCTCAGACCCCGCCGGGGCCCGACAGCACGTGGCAGCGGTGATCCAGCAACTCCTCGGCGACGGCCTCGTGGGCGTCGTCCGAGCGGTCGGCCAGCAACACGAAGCCGGGCGTCCCGTCGCGGCGCGTGGCGGGGATCAGGGCGATCGACATGCGGCCCATGTCGGCCCGGGCCTTGGGGTCCGCGTGGGCCACCAGTTTGAACGGATCGGCCGCGCCAGGGTCGCTGCCGGCGATCCAGCGCACGCGATAGGTCGCGCCGTTTTCCCAGACCCTCAAGGTGGTCCAGTGCGGGCCGAGGCTGTCCAGCTTGCCGGCCAGGGCCTTCTGGGCCTGCACGCTCACGCAGTCGATGTGGATATGCAGCTGGTTCTGGGTGCGGCCGGCATAGGAATTGACCGCCATGCCGATGGCGTCGCGCGGCACGGGATGGCCGATGTCCTTTTCCACTAGGCTGCGATTGGCCCAGGCCGCCTGCCAATAATTTGGCGAGCCCGGCGCCAGCAGGGCGGGGCTCTCGATGCCGGTGACCCGGGCGGTGGGCAGCAGCAGGTACTGGCTGTGTCGCTCGACGTCCTTCAGCACCGCATAGCCGCCGCGCAGGTCGACCTTGGCGCAGGGGGCCGGATCGCCGCTCAGCCGCACGTCGCGGGTGCAAAGGTCGTGGACGACATGCCAGAGGGCGTTGGGGTGCGCCGCCTCGGCCCCGTTGATCATGTGCTTGATCCCGCCCAGGTGCATGGCGCGCGCCGGCCCGGCCGCGCACAGGGCGAGGCCCGCGAGCAACACAAGGACGGACGGCCAACGGGGCCGGTTCAGGTCGAGCACATTGACGCTCCGGATGGGAAGTCGGGGCCTATGCCCGCAGATCATGGCGCAGGTGGGGCGATTCCGGTTAATCAGGTTTTACGATTGCGGCGGGAACACCCCAGCGCGGGTCAGGGCCGAGGGGGCGTCCTTGCCCAGGCGCTCGCCGATCCACTTGCCGGTCTGGATCAGGCCGCCGAGGTCAAGGCCGGTCTCGAAGCCGGCGCGGCTCAGCATGTAGACCAGGTCCTCGGTGGCGATGTTGCCGGTGGCCGCGGGGGCGAAGGGGCAGCCGCCGATGCCGCCGCAGCTGGCGTCCAGCACGTCCACGCCCGCCTCGACGCTGGCATAGGCGTTGGCCAGGCCGGTGTTGCGGGTGTTGTGGAAGTGCATGCGGATCCTGGCGTCCGGCGCGACCTTGCGCACCGCCTCGATGCGCCGGCGCACGGTCCAGGGGTCGGCCACGCCGATGGTGTCGCCCAGGGCGATCTCGCCTATGCCGCAGGCGGCGGCCTCGAAGGCGATGGCGGCCACCTGCTCCTCGCTGACCTCGCCGTCGAACGGGCAGCCGAAGGCCACAGAGATGGTCAGGGACAGCTCGGGCCCGCCGCCATGCTGGCGCAGGGCGGCGATCTCGGCCATGGCCGCCACCTGGTCCTTCACCGGCGCACCCTGGTTACGGACGCCGAACCCGTCCGAGGCGCAGACCACGACATTGGCCTCGTCGCAGCGGCTCTCCACCGCCCGGTCCCAGCCGCGGCGATTGAGCACCAGGCCGATACGGCGTGTGTCGCTCGTGGGCAGGGCGGCCATCACCTCCTCGGCTCCGGCCATCTGCGGCACGCGGCGCGGATTGACGAACGAGACCGCCTCGACCCGCTTGATCCCGCAGGCCTCCAGCCGGTTGATGAACTCGACCTTCTCCTCGACCTCCAGCGGCCGGGCCTCGTTCTGCAGCCCGTCGCGCGGGCCGACCTCGACGATCTCGATGAAGCGGCTCATGACTCAGTTCGAACCCTTGCTGTCGTCCGCCGCGGGCGGGGCGGCCGGCGGCGCAGGGGGCGGGGCCAGCGGCGTCGCGGGCGGCGGACTGTCGGAGCGATAGAGGATGACGGTATCGCTCTTGCCGTTGGAATAGTCGAACCCCTTGGTCTGGGCGACCGGGCTGGCCTTCAGACGGTCGGCGGCCAGCTCCTCGATGAAGCCCTGTTCGGCGCGCTTTTCCACGACCACGGGGCGGCCTTCGGAAATGGCCTCGGCTCCGTCGCCGGCGTCGCCCAGTTCGGTCTCGGTGCCCAGGGCGAAGACCAGGCTGGGCTCGGCGTAGCCGACCACCGTGACCGGGCCTGGGGTGAGGCCCTCGCGCGGGTTCATGTGCGCCTGGTCGAGCATGGCGGCGATGCGCTGCGACAGCCAGAACGGCCCGGCCTGGGCCAGGACTCCGGCGGCCAGGGCGGCGTGGGCGGACAGGCCCAGGACACCGGCCGCGGCCAGCAATCCCCAGCGGCGTGCGGGCCTCAGCAGCACGGCTGCGCCGGCGACGGCGGCCCCGATCGCCAGGATCGCCACGATCAGGGTCCAGGGCAGGGTCGCGCCCGACCCGAAACGGCTCTGCAGATAACCGGCGCCGCCCGCCAGCAACAGGCCGGCGAACAGGCTGAGGCCCAGGCCGATCCAGCGGCTCGGGCCGGCGATGGTCCGGTCCAGGGCGGCGACCGCCAGCCAGGCCAGGGCGCCATAGGTCGGCAGGGTGTAGTGCGGCAGCTTGGTCGGGGTCAGCTCGAACACCAGCCAGGCGGGGATCAGCCAGCAGAGGGCGAAGCGCACCGCCGGCTCCTTGCGCGCATGCCAGCCGCCCAGCAGCGTGGCGGGCAAGAGCGCGGTGAAGGGGAAGGTCAAGAGCAGGGCGAACAGGGCGTGATAGCCGAAGAAGGCGCCGTGTCCCTCCTGGCCGCCGCGCAGCTTGGGGGCCACGTCGCCGCCGATGGCGCGGCCCCAGAAGGCGCCGTCGGTCTTGACGCTGATCGCCACCGCCCACGGCCCGGCCACCGCCAGAACCAGGATCAGGCCCCAGGCCCAGGACATCCGCCGGGCCCAGGGCGCACGGCGATCCACCGCCCACAGCGACAGGCCCGTGAGCAGCGCCACCATCGGCCCGATCGGCCCCTTGTCGATCACGGCCACGGCCATGCCGGCCCAGAAGAGGAGCCGCGTACGCCAGCCGGTGGAGACGCCCGGGGTCCCTTGCGATTCAGCGTAGATCCGCCCCAGGGCCGCCAGGGCAAGGGTGGTCGAGCCGCACAGAACCGCGTCGGTCTTGGCCAGGCCCCCCTCGGTGGCCAGGATGAAGCACGCGCCCAGGATGCCGCCGGCCGCAAAGCCTCGCGCCGAGCCGAACCAGGCGGCGGCGCCCCAGGCGCAGGCCGCCGCCGCCAGCATGGCGCCCAGCAGTGAGGGGATACGGTAGAAAAAGATCTGCCGCGCCTCGGCCGAGGACAAGACGCCGACGCTGGCCGCCTGCAGCCAGTGGATGCCGACCGGCTTCTTGTCGCGCGGGGCGTCCTGGTAGCGGATGTCGACGAAGTCGCCGGTCTCCAGCATCTGGGCGGTGGCCTGGGCGAAGCGGGCCTCGTCCCGGTCCATGGTCGGCAGGGCCAGGGCGCCCGGCAGGGCCGCCGCCAGGGCCACCAGCGCCGCGAGCAGTGGGCCCTGCCAACCGCGGGTCCAGGCGTCTAGTCGGGCGGCGTCGAACATCGGTGGTCTGATTTCCCTTGACTCAGGCTTTGACCTTCAGCCCGGTCGATACGATATCCCGCAGCCAAGGTCACCGGCGTTCGCGCTGGAAGCCTGCTGAACAAGACGACGAGGCCGATGCTCCCTGAATTTTCCGTAGTCGTGCCGGTGTTCAACGAAGAGGGCGCCGCCGAGACCCTGGCGCAGGAGATCGCCGCCGCCTTCGCTGGCGAAGCGGTCGAGATTCTGTTCGTCGATGACGCCTCCACCGACGCCACCCGCCTGCGGCTGACCGCGCTGAAAGAGCACCTGCCGGCATTGCGCGTCATCACTCACGCCAGGAACGCCGGCCAGAGCCGCGCCGTCCGCAGCGGGGTGATGGCCGCTGCGGCGCCGATCGTGATCACCCTGGACGGCGACGGCCAGAACGACCCGGCCGACGCCCCGCGCCTGGCCCGCCGCCTGCGCGAAGGCCCGCCGAACTTGGCCATGATCGGCGGCCTGCGCGTGGCCCGCCAGGACAGCCTGGCCAAGAAATGGGCCTCCAGATTCGGCAATGGCGTGCGCGACCTGCTGCTGAAGGACGGTGCGGCCGACACCGGCTGCGGGCTGAAGGCCTTCCGCCGCGAGGCCTATCTGCGCCTGCCCTTCTTCGACCACCAGCACCGCTTCCTGCCCGCCCTGTTCCTGCGCGAGGGCTACATCCTCGACTTCGAGCCGGTCGGCCACCGCCCCCGCACCACCGGCGCCTCGAAATACACCAACCTCGGCCGCCTTTTCGCGTCGTTGCCGGACCTGTTCGGCGTGATGTGGCTGAACTCACGCGCGAGAAACCCGGGGGCGGCGGAGGAGGTCTAAGGGGCCGGCGTCAGTGCCGCGTTGTTCGCCGGACGATATCGTCCAGCGTTTTCAGAGCCGATTGCACGGACAAACGGTCAAAGTCTTCGACCATCTCAAGGCTAGCTTCGATGCTGGCTCGGACAGGCTCGCTCAGCAGCCAGTTAATGACGATCTCGCGCGTTGCCTCGCTGACGTAGCTCCAATAGCCGAGTTCCTCGTCCAGTCGGCTGAGCAACCCGGAAGCGTCTTGGACGAGAAGCGCCAACTGTAGGCCAGGTTCGGGCGGAGGTGGCGTTAGCCAATCCGATATCGCCGCCTGAACATCCAGCCCGAGAACAGCGAGACCGCAGAACCATGAGGCCGCATCGCCTCCATCTTCAGGATTGAGTTGGCGCGCCCAAGACCAAGATGCTTGGAATACGCTCTCTACCGCCTCCTGCTCCTCCTGCGGCCAGGCCCGCCAACTGGCCATCTCGAGTCGTTGGGCGATGATTGTCGGCTCGGTTCCCATCCAGACATTGTTCATCACCGCCTGCTCAAGGATCCGGGGCAGGAAGTGTTTGTAGTCAAGCACGGTCCCCACTGTGGTCATCGCCCAGCCGGCATAGGGACCAATCTGCTCGCCAGCCAGATGTCGGAGTGGCGCCGCGCTCAGGCTCGCCAGAATAGCCTTGGGGTCACGCGTCGGCGCCGCTTCCAGCTCAATCGGCGGGGGATAGGAAGCGAACGCGGCATAGGCGTTGTCCAACGCCAGCGCCAAGCTTCGGTTCGGCTTCATCGGCCTTTCCTCGGTTCCGGGCCGAAACAAGTGCTCTCTCAAGCTTCACTGTTCAAGCGCCGCTGCCTGGTGACGCTCGGAAAAACCAGTCCACTAAAGCGTCATCCCATACGCCGCCCGCAGCACCTCCCACCGCGCCCGGTCGAAGCGGCTGGCCACGCCCTCCGCCGCGTCGTCCAGGCAGTCCAGGTGCCAGTGCCAGCCGGAGGCGAAGTCGGCCATCTCGCCGCCGGCTTTCAGGGTGTGCAGCAGCACCAGGCGGCAACCCTCGCCGTCCGGCTCCAGGGTCACCCGCACCAGGGAGTCGCCGCCGGCCTGGGCTTCGGTCCAGGTGTATTCGAAGGCCCTGGGCGGGTCCCAGGCGGTGACAGCGCCCTCCATCACGTGGTCGAAGTCATGGAAGGCCAGGCGATAGCAGCCGCCGACGCGGGGCTCGACGATCGCCTCGGCCTGCATCCAGCGGGCTATGCCTTCGGGCGTGGTCAGGGCCTCCCAGACGGCTTGCGCCGGCCGGCGGATGCGCCGCTCGAAGCGCAGGGCGGGAAGGCCGCCAACCTCGAGCCTGCGCCCGTCGCGGGTCGCCTCGGGCGGCAAGGCGGCGGCGTAGGTGTCGCGCAGGCGCCGCCAATCGTCCATGCCGGCCGGGAGAACCGCGCCCGGCTCCTCCAGCGCCACGGCCAGCTGTTCCAGGATCGAGGTCCAGCCCGCGGCGGTGCGCGGGGCGTCATCGACCTGGCCGAAGCGGTGGGTCAGGGTAAGGCGACAGCCGTCCCCGTCCGGCTCCACGGCCCAGCGGATCACCGTGCCCGGGGCGACATTCTCGAACCAGCTGTGCTCCAGGACGTGCGGCGGCTCCAAGCGCAGCACCTTGCCCCGGCTCTCGAGATCCGAGTTCAGGAATCGATAGGAGAAGTCGGCGCCCCGCTTGAGCGGCGCATCGCCCGACAGCCACTCGACCCCCATCCACGCGGCCAGGCGTTGGGGCGTGGTCAGGGCGGCCCAGACCTTGTCCACCGGCTGGCGCAGGTGGCGCACCAGCTCGAACTCGGCCGCGCCGTCCCGGCGGCGAAAGGCGGATGGCAAGGGCATGACCATATCAGCACTCCTGGTCCAGATGGCGTTCGAGGGCGTCGAGCTTGTCGCTCCAGAACGGGCGATAGAGGGAGAGCCAGGCGTCCAACTCGGCCAGGGGCTCTGGCTGCAGCCGATAGAGCCGGCGCTGGGCGTCCTTGCGCACGGCCACCAGCCCTGCAAGTCGCAGGCTCTTCAAGTGCTTGGACGCGGCCGGCTGATTGATGCCCAAGGCCCGCTCGATCTCGCCCGCCGACCGCTCGCCGCCGGCCAGCATCTCCACCACCTTCAGGCGGGTCGGGTCGGCGAGGGCGGTGAGGACAGCGAGCATGGCGTCTTATATGCCCAATTGGCAATATTCCGGCAAGAGAATATTCAAAGCCGCCCCGCGGTTCCGACTCGGCGAGTTTTGCCTATCGGCGCGAATGGCCTTACCTCTGGCCGCGGCGCCGAACCGGAGGGGAAATGTTCGCAGCCCTGCCGCTGATGATCCTGCCTGTGCTGGCCTACAACCTGATGGCCATGGCGATGGGCGGCCTGCATGCGCGCGATATCGCCCAAAGGCTGGCGGGCGAGATCGTGGGCGTACCGATGGCCTCGCGGGTCGACTGGCCGCTGAACCTTGGCGACCTTTTCGTGGCCGGGGCGCTGGTGGTGCTGTTCGTCGAGCTTTTGAAATCGGCCGCGAGCCGGCACATGGCGGTGATCAACCACTCGCTGTCGATCGTGCTGTTCATCGGCTGCCTGGTCGAGTTTCTGATCTTCCCGGCCTTCGCCACCTCGACCTTCTTCCTGATCACCTTGATGGTGTTCCTGGACGTGCTGGCCGGCTTCCTGATCACCCTGGCGGCCGAGCGCCGCGGCGACGGCTAGATCAGGACGATCTTTGAAATCCGCTCTTCCCGGCGAATGCCGGGACCCAGATCATAGTTCGGCGTAATTTGGAAAAGGCCCTCCTGGTCGTCATCGCCGCTTCGGCGCCATACGATCTGGATCCCGGCATTCGCCGGGCAGAGCGGTGTTGGGAGTTGTTCGGCCGCTTCAGATCAGGACCGAGAGCAGGATCGCCACCACCAGGACGTCGAAGGAGCGGAAGGCGATGGCGGACATGAGCATTGACCCTGGCGGGAGCGGCGTTGCTCATGGTTAAGCAAGACTTGCGCCAGTTCGGGGGTTGAGCGGCGGTGGCCCTGTTTTTCGACATCGAATGGTTCGACGCCCGGCTGGCCGACCGCGGCCTGACCCGCGCCGCCCTGGCCGCCGCCGCGCGGATCAGCGAGCCGGACCTGGCCCTGGCGTTCAAGGACCAGCGCGAACTCAGCGCCGCCGAGGTCGCCGCCTTCGCCGAGCTTCTGGGCGAGCCGGCCGGCGAGGTGGCCACCCGCGCCGGGGTCTCGACCCGTGCGCCGGGTCAGAGCGCGCTGGAGAAGCGGCTGGCCGCGATCGAGGCCCGCCTGGCCGCGATCGAGGCGCGGCTGGCGAGCGAAGGGTGAGACAGGCGGCGGGAGCTTATAGGCCCTAGCGCGCCGCCGTCGCCATCAGGCGGGCGTAGAAGTCGGTCATCAGGGCCAGGTTCTCCAGGGTCATGTGCTCGTTGGTGCCGTGGATCATCTCGGTCCCGTTCAGCGACAAGACGATCGGCTGAAAGCGATAGACGTCGTCGGCCACCTCGCTCAGCGAGCGGCTGTCGGTGCCGGCGATGACCAGGGACGGGGCCACCGGCGCATGCGAGGATTCGGCGGCCGCCGCGGCGACCAGCTTCCAGCCCTCCGACTTCGTCGACGAGACCGGCGAGGGCGGGCGCGGGGCTCCTTCCCAGGCCAGGTCTACCTTCAGGGCGCCGACAGCCTCTTTCGCCCGCGCCATCACCGTATCGGGGGTGTCGCCGGGGGCGATGCGGTAGTTGATCCGGGCGATGGCGGCCTCGGGCAGCACGTTCTCCTTGGGCGAGCCTTCCAGCATGGTCGGGGCGATGGTGGTGTGGAGCATGGCCGCGCCTGCCGGGCTGGCGGCGAAGCCCTTGATCAGCAGCGGCTTGAACAGCCACTCATTGGCCACCGCCACCTTGATCCCGCCCGAGCCGTGCGCCGCCAGGCCGCCCAGCATCTCGGCCGCCGGCCCGTCCAGCCGCTCGGGGAAGGGGTGGTCGGCGATAGCGGTCAGGGCGCGGGCCAGTGTGGTCACCGCCGTGTCCTTGGGCGGGGTCGAGGAATGGCCGCCGGCCCCGTGGGCGGTGACGCGCAGAGTGGCGTAGCCCTTCTCCGCCACCCCGATCAGCGCCGCCTTGCCGTGGGTCAGGGGGTTGTCGGCGATCACCACCGAGCCTTCGTCGATCACGAACAGGGCCTTGACCCCCTTGGCCTTCAGCCAGGCCGCCGCGGCGCGGGCGCCGGTCCCGCCGAACTCCTCGTCCTGGCCGGAGACGAAATAGATGGTCCGCCGAGGTTTGAAGCCCTGGGCCGCAAGGGCGTCGGCGGCCTCGAACAGGGCCACCAGCGAGCCCTTGTCGTCGATCGAGCCGCGGCCCCAGACCGCGCCCTCGGCCACCGCGCCGGAGAAGGGCGGATGGCGCCAGGCCTTCTCGGTCCCCTCGGCCACCGGCACCACGTCCTGGTGGGCCATCAGCACGATCGGCTGGGCCGTCGGGTCCGAGCCGGGCCAAGTGTAGATCAGGGTGCGGCCGCCGACGATGTCGCGGGTCATGACCTTGTGCGCAGCGGGATAGGTCGCCTGTAGCCACTGGTGCAGCTTTTCCCACTCGCCCAGTTGGTCCTGGCTGGCGTCCTGGTGGGTGACGGTCTGGAACTGCACCGCCTGGCCCAGATGCTGCGCCGCCTTCACGTTGTCGATCGGGACCGATGGCGCCAGCTTCACCGCCGCAGGGTCCACGGTCACCGGCGATTTGAAGGTCGCAGTGCGAAACGCGACTACGCCGGCGACGGCGATCAGCCCGATCGCGACGACCGCGGCGACATGCCTTTTGGCCATGAAATCCCCCCGACTTGTTCGTGATCACAGATAAGGGAGGCGGCTGACGCAGGAAAGCGGCTTTTGCTGCGCTCATTCCGCAGCGGCAGCGGCATCCCCTTGACCTGATCTCTTGGTCGAACGATGGTGCGCCCCGAAATTCAAACAACTGTTTGGGAGCGCCAAATGTCCCTGTTCGATCTCACCGGCAAGGTCGCCATCATCACCGGTTCGTCGCGCGGCATCGGCAAGGCGATCGCCGAACGCATGGCCGAGCAGGGGGCCAAGGTGGTGATCTCCTCGCGCAAGGCCGGCCCCTGCGAAGAGGTCGCGGCCGCCATCAACGAGCAGCACCCCGCCGCCGCCATCGCCGTTCCGGCCAACATCTCCTCCAAGGCCGACCTGCAGCGGCTGGTGGACGAGACTCGCAAGGCGTTCGGCAAGGTCGACATCCTGGTCTGCAACGCCGCCTCCAACCCCTATTACGGCCCGATGGAGGGCATCGCCGACGATCAGTTCCGCAAAATCCTCGACAACAACATCATCTCGAACCACTGGCTGATCTCTATGGTGGCGCCCGAGATGAAGGAGCGGCGCGAGGGGGCGATCATCATCGTCTCGTCGATCGGCGGCCTGCGCGGCTCGCCGATCATCGGCGCCTACTGCATCTCCAAGGCCGCCGACATGCAGCTGGCGCGGAACCTGGCTCAGGAGCTGTCGCCGCACAACATCCGGGTCAACTGCATCGCCCCGGGGCTGGTGAAGACCGACTTCGCCAAGGCGCTGTGGGATACGCCCGAAGCCGAGATCCGCTCGAGCCAGAACACCCCGCTGCGCCGCCTGGGCGAGCCCGACGATCTGGCCGGCGCGGCCATCTACCTGGCCTCGCGCGCCGGCGCCTGGACCACCGGCCAGACCATCGTGGTCGACGGCGGCGCGACCTGCTGATCGACTTGCGCATTGGCGACACTCATTGGCGTTCCATCGCTAGCGCGCCGTCACGCTGAGGCGCAGCATGGCCGCTCTTCAGGAAGGAGCGCGCCATGCCCGCCAGGTTCCGCCATTTCGCCATCAACGCCGACGACGTTCCCCGCGCCAAGAGCTTCTACGAGGCGGTGTTCGGCTGGCGCTTCGAACCCTGGGGGCCGCCCGATTTCTACCAGGTGAAGAACGCCGGCGACGGGTTCGGCGGCGCCCTGCAGCACCGCCGCGAGATCAAGCCGGGGGTGAAGATGGCGGGGTACGAGGCTACCCTGGGGGTCGAAGATCTGAAGGCCACCATCGCCGCGGTCGAGGCCCGGGGCGGCAAGATCGTCATGCCGCCCTACCGCATCGATGGGGTCGGCGAGCTGATCTATTTCGAGGACACCGAGGGCAACCTCGTGGGCGCCATGCAGTACGAGCCTGGCGTATTCGATTGAGCGGCGACGGCTTCGATGTCCGCTCCTTGTCACTGACCTTCAGGGACGGCGCACGGCTGGACCGCCACGCCCACCCCTGGGGCCAGCTGGTCTTCGGCGCCACGGGCGCGATCCGGGTGATCACCGACGAGGCCGCCTGGCTCGCCCCGCCGACGCGAGCGGTCTGGGTCCCGCCGGGAGCCGGCCACGAACTGATCATGGTCGGCGAGACGGCGCTGCGCACCCTCTACATCGCGCCGGAACGCGCCGCCGCCCTGCCGCCGGACCTGAGGGTGGTCGGGGTAGCGCCGCTGCTGCGCGAGGTGATCCTGCATATCCTGAAGATCGGCATGCTGGACCCGGGCCAGCCGCCGCACGACCGGCTGGCGGGCCTTTTGATCGACCTGATGCGCGAGGCGCCGCCGCTCGACCTCGCCCTGCCCCTGCCGCGCGACCCGCGGGCCCGGACGGTGGCCGAGCGACTGCAGGCGGCGCCCGATGATCGCAGCGACCTGGCAGGCCTCGCCCACACCGCCGGCGCCTCCTTACGCACTCTCCAGCGGCTGTTCCGCGCCGAGACCGGCCTGACCCTGGAAGCTTTTCGCCAGAAGGCCCGCCTGATCGCAGCCGCGGCCGCGCTCGGCGCCGGAACACCGGTAACGAGCGCCGCCCTCGACTGCGGCTACGAGAGCCCCAGCGCCTTCATCGCCGCGTTCAAAAAGCAGTTCGGGGTGACGCCGGGGCGGTTCGGGGCCGGCTAGCCGCGTCGCACGATCTCCCGCGCCTTGGCGAGGCGCCGGATTCCCTCGTCCAGGGTGGCGTCGGCCTTGGAAAAGCAGAGGCGCATGATCGTGGTCACCGGCGCCTGTTCGTAGAAGGCCGAGACCGGGATCGCCGCCACGCCGGCCTCCTTCACCGCGCGCAGGCAGAAGTCGCGGTCGCCGAGGTCGACGCCGGAGGCCGGCAGGTCGATGTTGAGGAAATAGGTGCCCTGGCTGGCCAGGGTGGCGAAGCCTTCGCGCTTCAGGCCCTCGGCCAGGCGGTCGCGCGAGGCCATGAGGCCCGCCGGCATGGTCTCGAACCAATCGCCGGCGTTGTCGAGGCCCCAGGCGACGGCGGCCTGCAGGTTCGGCGGGGTGGTGAAGGTCAGGAACTGGTGGGCCTTGGCGATCACCGCCGTCAGCGGCGGGGCGGCGCAGATGAAGCCCACCTTCCAGCCGGTCAGGCCGAACATCTTGCCCGCCGAGCCGATCTTGACCGCGCGCTCGCGCATCCCCGGAAACGTCATCAGCGAGCGGTGGACGTGGGGGGCGAACACCACCTGCTCCCAGACCTCGTCACAGACGGCGACGGCGTCGTGGCGCACGCAAAACTCGGCCAGGAGGGCCAGATCCTCGTCCGGCAACACCACGGCGGCGGGGTTCAGCGGGGTGTTGAGCATCACGACGCGGGTCTTCTCGCTGAACACGCCCTCCAGCATGGCCCGGTCGATGCGCCAGTGCGGCGGCTTCAGATTGGCCAGGCGCGGCACGCCGCCTGCCAGGCGCACGATCGGCAGGTAGCTGTCATAGAGCGGCTGGAACAGCACCACCTCGTCGCCGGGCCGGATCAGGGCCAGGAGGCTGGCGGCGATGGCCTCGGTGGCGCCGGAGGTGACGGTGACCTCGCCCTTCCAGTCGAGATCGAGGCCCTGGCTGCGGGCGTAGTGGTTCGCCACCGCCTCGCGCAGCGCCGGCAGGCCGGCCATGGGCGGATACTGGTTGTAGCCATCCAGCACCTGCTCGGCCGCCTTGCGCCGCACGGCCTCGGGGCCGGGATCGTCGGGGAAGCCCTGGCCGAGGTTCACGGCTCCGAGCTCGCGGGCCAGGCCCGACATCTCCTCGAACACGGTGGTGGGCAGGTTGGCGAAGATGGGGTTCGGCATGGGCAGAGGGATACTACGGCGGAGGCCGGCGGCATATTCAGATTAGCGGCCGCCGGCGTCTCCTTAGCCTCAGCCTCGCCTCACCAGATGCGGACCCGCTGTTCCGGCGGCACGTACATCGGATCGCCCGGCTTGATCCCGAAGGCCTTGTACCAGGCGTCGACGTTGCGCACCGTGCCGACCACGCGGTAGTGGGCCGGGGAGTGTTCGTTGGAGGCGATCTGCTGGCGCAGCGCGTCGTCGCGGATCTTTTCCCGCCAGATCTGGGCGAAGCCCAGGAACACCCGCTGGTCGCCGGTCAGGCCGTCGATCACCGGCGCCGGCTTGCCGTGCAGCGAGGCGTGGTAGGCGTCGAGCGCCACCAACAGGCCGCCGAGGTCGGCGATGTTCTCGCCCATGGTGTTGTCGCCCTTGATGTGGGCGCCCGGCAGGGGTTCGAAGGCGGAGTATTGGGCGCCCAGGCGTGCGGTCTGGGCCTCGAACTTCTTGGCGTCCTGGGGCGACCACCAGTCGGAGAGGGCGCCGAGGCCATCGTACTTGCGGCCCTCGTCGTCGAAGCCGTGGGTCATCTCGTGGCCGATCACCGCACCGATGCCGCCGTAGTTGATCGCCGGGTCGGCCTTGGGATCGAAGAACGGCGGCTGCAGGATCGCGGCCGGGAACACGATCTCGTTGTTGGTCGGGTTGTAATAGGCGTTCACGGTCTGGGGGGTCATGCCCCATTCCATCTTGTCGACCGGATCGTTCAGCCGCTTGACCTGCCGCTCCCATTCGTACGCGGTGCTGCGCTCTGCGTCGCCATAGAGGTCGTCGGCCGCGACGGTCAGGGGCGAATAGTCCCGCCACCTGTCCGGATAGCCGATCTTGACGGTGAACTTGGAGAGCTTCTCCAGGGCCTTGGCCTTGGTCTCGGGCGCCATCCAGTCCAGCCGCTCGATGCGGCCCTTCAGGGCCACCCTGAGCTGGCCGACCAGGTCGTCCATCTGGGCCTTGGCCTCAGGGGTGAAGTACTGGGCGACATAGAGGCGGCCGACCGACTCGCCGAGCGCGCCCTGCACGAAGGCCACGCCCCGCTTCCAGCGCGGCTTCTGCTGCGGCTGGCCGGCCAGGGTCTTGTTGCGGAATTCGAAGCGGGCTTGGACGAAGCGGTCGGAGAGATAGGGCGCGGCGCTGTCGACGACCTGGAAGGCCTGCCAGGCCTTCAGCGTCTCCATAGGAGTGTTGGCGAAGATCGCCGCCACCTTGGGGAAGGCGGTGTTGGCGCCCAGGATCACCCGGCCGCTGTCGGGCAGGTCGCCGGCCCTCAGGAACGCCTTGAAGTCGAAGCCCGGCGCATACTGGACCAGCTCGTCGACACTCATGGGGTTGTAGGTCTTGTCGGGGTCGCGCTCCTGGGCCTTGGTCCAGCTGACCTTGGCGATCTCAGTCTCGAAGTCGACCACCGCCTTGGCCTGGGCGTCGGCGTCCGGCCAGCCGATCTGCCCCAGCATCTTGGCCACATAGGCCTGGTAGGCCTGCTTCTTCTCGGCGAACTGGGCTTCCAGATAGTAGTCGCGGTCCGGCAGCGAGAGGCCCGCGGTGTCAAGATAGACCGCATACTTGGTCGGGGCCTTCTGGTCGGCCTGGATGCCGGCGGCGAAGACCCCGCCCTGGAAGCTCAAGGGCGAGCGGCCCATCAGGGCGGCGACATCGCCCAGGGTCTTTTCGGCGCGGATGGCGTCGAGGTCGGGGGCCAAGGGCTTGGCGTCCAGCGCCTCGACCTTGTCCTGGTCCATGAAGGCCTTGTAGGCGGCGCCGATCTTGGCCGCGTCAGGGTCGGACGACTGGCCGGCGGCGGCGGATTCGATGATCAGGCGGGTGCGGTTCTCGGACAGCACGTAGAGCTTGTCGAAATTGCCGAAGCGGACGCGGTCGGCCGGAATCTCGGCATGGTCGGACCAGGCGCCGTTGGCGAAGCGGAAGAAGTCGGCGCCAGGCGAGGCGGCCTTGTCCTCGCCGGTGAGGTCATAGCCCCAGGTCCCATAGTGCGGCGTGGCCACCGCCGCGGCGTCGGGCGCGTCCCCCGCCACGGCCGGGGTGAAGGCGCTGAGCGCGATGACGGCGCAACTGGCCAGAAAGAGCGATTTCATGAAGTTTCCTGCCCCAAAACTGCAAAGACGCCGCACAGTTCGCGCAGCGGGCCTGAATGGATTGATAGGGTCTTTCCCGCGGGATTGGGGTGAAAGTTTGGTCATGTTGGGGGTGGGCGGGTTACTTCCGGTCAGCCGCCGCTCAGGATCATCTTGACGCCGAGACAAACAGAAAAGAGGCCCAGCAGAGCGACCGGGCCGACCTGACCCCAAAACAGGCCAGGGTTTTCGCTTCTGGAAGCCCAGGTTGGAAGGCTTTTCCAGCCAAAGCCGACGAAAGCCGCGCCACGCCAAAGCTGGAACGCCGCCAGGATAATGCACACCGCTCCTATACCGAGAACGACATATGCGCGGTGGCCGTCTTGAGCATTAGTCATCTCGCGCCTCTTCGTTCCGGGGCGAAAGTGGGCGGGTGATAGTTCCATTCATGAGTTGCGGGAGCGTTGCAAAACCGAAGTGCGCCCTTCGAGACGGCCGCTGCGCAGCCTCCTCAGGATGACTAAGTTTTGGATTGCAAAGATAATAGCCATGGTGAGGAGCGACCCTAAGGGGCACGCCTCGAACCACGCATTTATCCCGCAGCCGCTACTTTCAGCGCCTCGATCGCCAGGGCCTTGCTGGCCTTGTAGTCGACCTTGCCGTTGGGCGCGCGGGCCACCGGGGCCAGAACCAGTTCGCGGGGGGTCTTGTAGTCGGCGAGCTGGGTTTTGACGTGGCTGGACAACTCCGCCAGGGTCGGCGGCGCGGCGGAAGGTTCAGCCTCGACTACGGCGCAGATGCGCTCGCCGAAGCGGGGGTCGGGCACGCCGACCACCACCGCGTCACGCACCGCGGGATGGCGCTTCAGGGCCTCCTCAACCTCCTCGGGGAAGACCTTTTCGCCGCCGGTGTTGATCACCTGCGAGCCGCGGCCCAGGAGGGTCATGGAGCCGTCGGCCTCGACGATGGCGAAATCGCCGGGGACCGACCAGCGGCGGCCCTCGAAGGTGCGGAAGGTGCGGGCCGACTTTTCGGGGTCCTTGTAGTAGCCCACCGGCACGAAGCCGGCGGTGGCCACCAGGCCCTTCTCGCCCGAGCCCGGCTCGACGCGCACGCCGTCCTCGGTGAACACGGCGCTGTTGGGGCCGACCACGAAGCGGGCGGTCTTGGCCGTCTCGCCCGCCGCCGACATCGAGGCGCCCAGGCCCACCGCCTCGGACGAGCCCAGGCTGTCGAACAGGATCGCGCCCGCGGGCAGGTGCTGCAGCAGGCCCTGCTTGTTCTCGAAGCTCCAGACCACGCCCGAGGAGCCGATCCGGCGCACGCTGGACAGGTCCCAGCGGCCGGGATGGGCTTCCAGGGCCTCCAGCATGGGCGCGGCGAAGGCCTGGCCGACGATGGCCATGTTGTTGACCTTCAGCCGATGGACCTCGTCCCACAGTTCGGTCGCGCTGAAGCGGTGCGAGGGCAGGACCGCCACCGCCCCCCCGGCGGTCAGGCTGCCGAGGGCAGTGAACTGGGAGGTACCGTGCATCAGGGGCGCCGCGGCCATGGTCAGGTTGGGCTCGGCCGCCCGGGCGCGCTCGCCGGCCTCGCGGGCGGTCTCCAGCGGCGGCACGCCCAGGAGCACATTGCCGCCGGCGCCCAAGACGTTGAACAGGTCGTCCTGGCGCCACATCACCGCCTTGGGCATGCCGGTGGTGCCGCCGGTGTAGAGGAACAGGAGGTCGTCGCCCGAGCGGCCCCAGGAGGGGATCGTGCGGCCGACCTCGCCGGCGACGATCGCTTCATAGTCGCTCGCCCAGGCCGGGACGGGGTGGCCGGGGCTGGCGACGCCGATCCAGGCCTTCACGCCGGGCAGGCGCTCGCGGATCGCCTCGACCATCGGCGCATATTCGGCGTGGAAGACGATCGCCTCGGCGTCGGCGTTGTCGAACAGATAGGTCAGTTCGTCGGCGGCGTAGCGGTAGTTGGTGTTGAAGGGGACCAGGCCCGCCTTGAAGGCGGCGTAGTAGGTCTCGAGATATTCCGGCGCGTTGAACAGGTAGGCCCCGACCTTGGCCTGGCGCTGCAGACCCGCGCCGATCAGGAAGGCGGCCAGCGCGTCGGCCCGGCGGTCGAACTCGCGCCAAGTGATCAGGCGGGGGCCGTGGATCAGGGCCGGCCTGTCGGGAATGGCGTCGGCGATCGCTTCCCAGACGTCCGCATAGATCCACTCGGTCATGTCTCCACCCTCGCCACGTTGTCGATTTTTGCCCTAGGTTAGCGGCGATAAGTCAGGCTCTGTCAATGCGCCTGTCCGCGCCTGGCCTATAGTCGGCAGGGACAGGCGAACCGGAGGCGGCATGGCAGTGGGCAGTGCGGGGGGCGGCGCGGCGGCGGGCTACAAGGACCTGGTGCTGTTCCTGGCCACCGCCGGGATCGTCGCCCCGCTGTTCAAGCGCTTGAAGATCAGTCCGGTGCTGGGCTTTCTGGGCGCCGGCGTGCTTTTGGGCCCCTCCGGCCTGGGCGCCCTGGCCGTCCGGCTGCCCTGGCTCGGCGCCATCACCGTGGCCCGGCCCGAGGACATAGCCGACCTCGCCGAATTCGGGGTGGTGTTCCTGCTGTTCATGATCGGGCTGGAGCTGTCGTGGGAGCGGCTTCGGCTGATGCGGCGGCTGGTGTTCGGCCTCGGGCCGCTGCAGATGCTGGCCTGCGGCGCAGCCCTGACCGGCCTGGCGAGCTTGGCGGGCGCCAGCTTGCCTGCCGCCCTGGCGATCGGCGCGGCCCTGACCCTGTCCTCCACCGCGGTGGTGATCCCGGTGATGGCCGAGCACCGGCGGCTGCACGCCGAGGCCGGCCGCGCGACCCTGTCGGTGCTGCTGTTCCAGGACCTCTCGGTGGCCCCGATCATCATCACCCTGGGCGTGGTGGCCAAGGCCCAGGCCAACGGCTTCGACCCGCGGCTGCTGCTGGCCGTGCTGCCGGCGGTGGCGGCCATCGTCGCCATCGTCGCCATCGGCCGATTGCTGCTCAGACCCATGCTGAAGTCGGTGGCGCGGGCTCGGAGCGAGGAGATGTTCCTGGCCGCCTGCCTCTTGGTGGTTATAGGCGCCGGCCTGATCAGCGCGGTGGCGGGCCTCTCCATGGCCATCGGCGCCTTCGTCGCCGGGCTGCTCCTGGCCGAGACCGAATATCGGCACGAGGTCGAGGTGACCATCGAGCCGTTCAAGGGTCTCCTGCTCGGCCTGTTCTTCCTCTCGGTGGGCATCGACCTGGACCTCTCGCGGCTGGCGCAGCAACCGCTGCTGATCCTCGGGCTGGCGGCCGGCCTGATCCTGGTCAAGTTCGCGCCAGCGGCCCTGGCGGCGCGGGTCATGGGGTTGAAGCTTCCGGCGGCGGTCGAGACCGGCCTGAACCTCGCCGCCGGCGGCGAGTTCGCCTTCGTGCTCTTGAACACCGCCATCCAGACCCGGCTGGTCCCGGCGGGGCTGGGCGAGAGCGTGCTGGTGGCCGCGACCCTGACCATGTTCGCCATTCCCCTGCTTGGGGCGCTGGGGGCCACGGCCAGCCAGGCGGCGTCCAAGGCCCCGGCGCACGAGCCGCCCCCGCCCGCCGACCCGGCCGCCCCGCCGCGGGTGCTGGTGATCGGCTACGGCCGGGTCGGGCGGCTGGTCGGCGAGATGCTGACGCGGCACAAGATCGACTGGATCGCCGCCGACCGCGACGCCCACAACGCCGAGGCCGCCCGCCGCGGCGGAAAGGCGGTCTATTTCGGCGACGCGGCCCGGATCGAGTTCCTGCGTCGCCTGGGCCTGATGAGCGCGCGCGGCCTGGTGGTGACCATGGACTCGCCCGAAGGCGCCGAGGCGGTGGTCGGCGCGGCGCGCCAGGCCCGCCCGGACCTGACCATCGTCGCCCGCGCCCGCGACGCCCGCCAGGCCAAGCGGCTCTACGAGCTGGGCGCCACCGACGCCGTGCCCGAGACCATCGAGGCCTCGCTACAGCTGTCTGAAGCCGTGCTGGTCGACATCGGCGTGCCCATGGGGCTGGTGATCGCCTCGGTGCACGAGGCGCGCGACGATTTCAGGAAGGAGCTGAACCGCCCGGACGCCCTGGGCGCGCGGGTGCGCAAGGCGCGCGACGCCATCAAGGGCCGCTCGGCGCGGTTTTGAAGGATCGCTGCAAGAGGAGACCGATCATGTACGTCTGCGGCCTGGTCATCCCCGTCCCGGAAGGACAGATGGAAGCCTATCGGCGATGGGCCGAGAACGGGGCGAAGCTGTTCAAGGACTATGGCTGCCTGGAGATCGTCGAGAGCTGGGAGGACTTCGTGCCCGACGGCAAGCAGACCGATTTCCGACGCGCGGTCGCCGCCAAGCCAGGGGAGAAGATCGTGTTCACCTGGCAGGTCTGGCCGGACAAGGAGAGCTTCCAGGCCGCCGAGACCAGGATGCACGAGGACGAGCGCTTCGACACCGCCGGCGAGCCGCCGTTCGACGCACGGCGCCTGATCCTGGGGTGCTTTTCGCCGATCTTCTCGATGGGGAGGGAGGCGTAGGCGCTGCCCGCCTCGCCCTTGGCGCGCTACGGCGACGCCCCCTATAGGAAGGTATGACCCCGCGCCTGCCGTCCCACTCCCGCGTCTTCGCCGTCGCCGGCCTGGGCATCGGGCTCTATTCGATGATGGACGCGCTGATGAAGCAGCTGTCGATCGCGATCGGGGCCTATAACGCGGCGCTGTGGCGGTCGCTGGCGGGGGTGATCATCACCGGCCTGATCCTGGCGTTGCGCAAGCCGCGGTGGCCGCCCGTCCAAGCGCTGAGGCTGCACGGCCTGCGCGGCCTGATCTCGCCGCTTTTGGTGTTCCTGTTCTTCTGGGGCGTGGCGCGGGTGCCCCTGGCCGAAGGCATAGCCCTGTCCTTCATCGCGCCCCTGATCACCCTCTATCTGGCGGCGGTGCTGCTGGGCGAGCAGGTGACTCGGTGGTCGGTGATCTCGTCGCTCTGCGGCCTGGCCGGGGTGGGCGTGATCATGGCCGCGAGGATCGGCGGGCCGCATTCGCCGGACGCCCTGCTGGGCGCCCTGGCCATCCTGGCCTCGGCGGTGGTCTACAGCTTCAACCTGATCCTTCAGCGGCTGCAGGCCACGGCGGCGGCGCCGGAGGAGAGCGCCTTCTTCGGCACGGTGGTGATGGCCGTGATCCTCTCGGGCTTCGCGCCCTTCGCCGCCAGGCCGCCGCCGATGGCCCAGGTCCCGGCGATCGTCGGCAGCGCCCTCTTCGCGTCGGCCGCCTTCATCACCCTGTCCTGGGCCTATGCCCGCGCCGAGGCCCGGGTGCTGGTGGTGCTGGAATACACCGCCTTCCTCTGGGCGGCGCTGTTCGGGTTCCTGATGTTCAAGGAGCCGGTGACCCTGACCACCCTGGCCGGCGCGGCCCTGATCGTGCTCGGCTGCCTGATCTCGGCCTGGCACGAACGCAGCCACCAGCCGAGCGCGGAACTGGGGATCTGATCTATTTCGGCGTCGCCGACAGGAAATCCATGGCGTCGCCCACCGGGATGAACAGGTTGATGTTGGTGGGGGCGCCGGTGACCGTGTAGCCGCCGACCGTGGCGCCGATGGCCTCACCCTTGTCATCCAAGAGCGGGCCGCCGCTGTTGCCTGGATTCACCGTGGCGTCGCTCTGGATGTAGTTGAGCCCGCTGAAGGTGCGGTAGGCCGAAATCACGCCCCGGGTGACCGTGCTCTGGAACTTTGGGTCCAGCGGCGCCCCCACGGCGAACACGGCGTCTCCCGGCTGCAGAGGCTCGCGGCGCAGGCGAAGCGGGGCGTGGCCGCGCGGGTCGGTCTTGATCAGGGCCACATCGCGCGCCTTGTCGGCGCGCACCACCTCGCCCAGACCTTCGGCCCCATCGGACCAGCGGATCTTCACATACTTGGCGTCGCCCACGACGTGGCGGGCCGTCAGCACCAGGCCGTCGGACGAGGCCAGGAAACCGCTGCCCTCACTGTCGCCGGCCAGGATGAGCACCACTGCACTGACCGCCTCGTTGACCGGGCGCGGCTTGGCCGCAAGGGCGCCGGCCAGGACGATCGGGGTCTGGGGCGTCGGCTTGGCCAGGTCGCCGGGCAAGCTCGGCGTGCTGGCCACCGCATCGCGGAAACTCTTCGAAGCGGACAGCTTGCGCACATTTTCCCGGAACGCCGCCAGCAGCAGCGCCTGGAGACCGCCGGCGGTCACCTCCTTGAATTCCGCCGAGCCGGTGGTGTCGATCTTGGCCAGCACCTGCTTCTGGATGGTCGAATAGACCTGCCATTGGACCGACAGCGAACCGTGGCCGCGAATCGAGACATCGCCGAAGCCGATCCGGGGCTGGCAATAGTCCATATCGACCTGGGTGATGATGGCGGCGAGCTGGATGTCGCTGGTGGAGGACGCTGTCTCGAACACATTGTCCGGATCGCCGTCGACCTTGAAGCCGGCGGGCGCCATCTCCTCGCGCAGGACCTGCTGGTAGGGGCCGGGCTTTTGCGGCGAGTCCCCGCTGACCTGCCAGGTCTTGTTCCCCGCCGCGGCGATGCAGAAGATGCCGATGTGCGGCGACTGGAACGACGCCCCCAGGGGCATGCGGATCACGACCCGGCTGAAGCCGAACGGGCGTGCGTCCGCGCCGACCGGGGCATCGACCAATGCGACCGCAGGCCCAGGCGGGGGCGTGGCGACCGGCGCAGCGACGGGTGGTTTGGCGGCGCCCGCCGGCGTCTGCGCCCAGGCGGCGCCTGTGACGGCCATGGCCGCGGCCAACCCCAACAGCACCGCCCTCGACATCGCCCCGCCCCCTCAATTGACGCCTAGGCTGAGCCCCGGCGCACCCCGCCTCAGCCCATCTTCAAGCCAGCTTGGCCGTTTGCAAAGGGGTAAATCAATCGGGGATGGCGCCGCCTTCGTTTCCGCTCGAAAGGGGGGAAATCGGCAGATCCTCTTTGAGGAACAGCCTATTCCACCCTTAAATCTCTTGGCCGCGGAGCGGCGCGCTGCGCGCGTCCTTGAGCAACGCAGGCCGAAGAGCCAGGATCATGCAAGAGATTAAGGGCTGCTCTGCATCGGACGACGCTCGCTCCGACACCTGCTCTGAGAATTGGCCGATCAGCGAAAATGATGTCAGGAAACTTTGGATGTCTCGAATTCAAAAAAACTGCGGTCCTGATGATCGGTGCCGCGGCCTACCTAGCGGCCGCTTGGTTCGTCTCGATGCTCACTTTGGTCTTTTCAGCGATAGCGAACGGACCATGCGAGACCAACGATTGCCCTGAAGGTGTTCCTCCGATTTGGGCGTGGTCCGTGCCTCTGTTCTTCTTGGTGCTCTTCTTAGCGGGAGCGGTCAGGGGAATTCGCTGGGTCGCGAGGCCGAGCGCGTAATAGGCGCCCTTTCCGCCAAACGAAAAAGGGCGGGACCCTTCGGCCCCGCCCTCTCCGCATTCACTCAAATCTGAGCGTTTGGACTTAGAAGTCCATGTCGCCCATGCCGCCGGGCATGCCGCCCGGGGCGCCGCCGCCCGAAGACTTCTTCGGGGCTTCGACGATCGCCGCTTCCGTGGTGATCAGCAGGCCCGCCACCGAGGCGGCGTCCTGCAGCGCGGTGCGCACGACCTTGGCCGGGTCGATGATGCCGGCCTGGATCAGGTCGACATATTCTTCCGTCTGGGCGTTGAAGCCGAAGGTGGCGGAGCTGTTTTCCAGGATCTTGCCGACCACGATCGAGCCTTCCACGCCGGCGTTTTCGGCGATCTGACGGATCGGGGCCTGCAGGGCGCGGCGCACGATGGCGACGCCGGCGTCCTGGTCTTCGTTGTCGCCCTTGAAGCCGTCCAGAACCTTGGAGGCCTTGAGCAGGGCGACGCCGCCGCCGGGGACGATGCCTTCTTCAACCGCCGCGCGGGTGGCGTTGAGGGCGTCGTCGACCCGGTCCTTCTTTTCCTTCACTTCGACTTCGGTCGAGCCGCCGACGCGGACCACCGCAACGCCGCCGGCCAGCTTGGCCAGACGCTCTTGCAGCTTTTCCTTGTCGTAGTCCGAGGTGGTGTCCTCGATCTGGCGCTTGATCTGGCTGATGCGGGCTTCGATGTCAGCCTTGTCGCCAAGGCCGTCCACGATGGTGGTGTCGTCCTTGGTGATGGTGACCTTCTTGGCGCGGCCCAGCATGTCGAGGGTGACGTTCTCGAGCTTGATGCCCAGGTCTTCGCTGATCAGCTGGCCGGCGGTCAGGATGGCGATGTCTTCCAGCATGGCCTTGCGGCGATCGCCGAAGCCCGGAGCCTTGACCGCCGCGACGCGCAGGCCGCCGCGCAGCTTGTTGACCACCAGGGTGGCCAGGGCTTCGCCTTCGATGTCTTCCGCCACGATCAGCAGCGGACGGCCCGACTGGACCACGGCTTCCAGCACCGGCAGCAGGGCCTGCAGCGAGGACAGCTTCTTTTCGAACAGCAGGATCAGCGGCTCTTCGAGGACCGCCTCCATCTTGTCGGCGTTGGTGATGAAGTAGGGCGACAGGTAGCCGCGGTCGAACTGCATGCCTTCGACGACGTCGAGTTCGGTTTCCAGGCTCTTGGCCTCTTCCACCGTGATCACGCCTTCGTTGCCGACCTTTTCCATGGCCTTGGCGATCATGTCGCCGACGTCATGGTCGCCGTTGGCGGAGATGGCGCCGACCTGGGCGATCTCGGCGTTGGTGGTGACCTTCTTGGAGGTCGCCTTGATCTCTTCGATCACCTTGGTCACGGCCTTGTCGACGCCGCGCTTCAGGTCCATCGGGTTCATGCCGGCCGCGACCGACTTCAGGCCTTCGACGACGATCGCCTGGGCCAGGACGGTGGCGGTGGTGGTGCCGTCGCCGGCCTTGTCGTTGGTCTTGGAGGCGACTTCGCGGATCAGCTGGGCGCCCAGGTTCTCGAAGCGATCAGACAGCTCGATTTCCTTGGCGACCGACACGCCGTCCTTGGTCGAGCGCGGGGCGCCGAAGGACTTTTCGATCACCACGTTGCGGCCCTTGGGACCCAGGGTGACCTTCACGGCGTTGGCCAGGGTGTTGACGCCGCGGAGCATCTTGTCGCGCGCGTCGGAGGAGAAATAGACGTCTTTGGCAGCCATTTGAGGGCTCTCTTCCTAAGATGTGGGTTGGAGGAAACGGTCCGGAGCGGGAAGCGACTTAAGCTTCGACCACGCCCAGGATGTCGCTTTCCTTCATGATCAGGAGGTCCTGACCGTCGATCTTCACTTCGGTGCCCGACCACTTGCCGAACAGGATGCGGTCGCCCTTCTTCACGTCGAGCGGGTTGATCTTGCCGTGGTCGTCACGCGCGCCGGGGCCGACGGCGACGACTTCGCCTTCCTGCGGCTTTTCCTTGGCGGTGTCGGGGATGATGATCCCGCCCTTGGTCTTGGTCTCTTCTTCGACGCGTTTGATCAGGACGCGATCGCCGAGCGGACGAAACGCCATTTGTGCTTCTCCCAGATGGGTTCTCAAAATGCTGGATAGCCCCCGGCGCGCGGCCATTAGCAGCCGCACCCCCTGAGTGCTAACGCGAGCGGGAGGTATGTCCGGGACCGCCGGGAGTCAAGGGCGCAGGGATCATTTGCAGCCCGGCCTGGGGTGTGCGTTCCCCTGGAATGACCTTGCTGTAGGTCGCCGAGGTGATGGCGAGGCGGCTTTCCTTGACGTCCAGCTCGCCGAAAATCAAGCCGCAGGGGGCGTGGCTGATGCTGTCGCGCAGGGCCAGGACCAGGCGGAAATGGGTCCAGTCATAGAAGCCGTCGTCGGCCGCCTCGCAGGCTCTGGGGGTGACAGCGTCGAGCTTGGCCTGATCCGCGTCGGTGCGGTGCAGGATGTCGATATTCTTCCAGTGGGTCTTGTCGCGGCGGAACAGGCGCTGGGCGTCGGGGCCTCTGACGGCCTTGAGGGTGAAGCCGACATAGTCGGCGTCGGGCCGGTTCAGCAGCACGGGCCGCAGGGGCGCGGTCATGGCCCAATGGCCGGCCAGGCCCGGCTCGTCATTGACCCATAGGCCCAGGCGCAGGGTCGCCGGCTGTTCCAGGTAGTAGATGATCGGAAAGCCGCGCTCCATGGTCCCATGCCGGTCGGCCCAGCGGGTGCCGTAGAAGGCGTAGTAGAGCTCGCGCCCGTCCGAAGCCTGGCCCAGGCGGGCGAAATCGACCACCTTGCAGCGGCGGTTCAGGGCCACCACGCCGGGCGCGCAGCGATGCTCGGCCTGCACCAGGGGCTGGGCGGGCAGGGCGTTGGGCCAGCCCTTGGCCAGCACGGGGCCCGCGAGAAGGGCCGCGGTCGCCGCCGCCGTGGCGGCCAAGCCCCTGCCCAACCCATGCAGTCCCATGCGATCCCCTTGCCAGCATCCTGCGCGCGAGGCTCAGTCGTCCGCCAGCGCCCGCCTGTCAAGGAGCCTGCCGCCATGCTGGACCACATCACCTTCGGCGTCGCCGATTTCGAGCGCGCCACGGCCTTCTATGACAAGGCGCTGGCGCCGCTGGGCGTGTCCCGGGTCATGCAGTTCGACGAGGGCGCCGCGCGGGTGGTCGGTTATGGCGAAGGGACCAAGCCCTATTTCTGGCTGCAGAACGCGGCGGCGACGCAAGGGCCGCTGCACGTGGCCTTCGCTGCGGCCGACCGGGCGGCGGTGGACGCCTTCTACGCCGCAGCCCTGGCCGCCGGCGGGATCGACAACGGCGCGCCGGGCGTAAGGGCGCACTATCATCCCAGCTACTATGGCGCGTTCGTGCTGGACCCGGAGGGGCGCAACATCGAGGCGGTTTGCCATACGCCTTAGATAGTCCCTCCCCCTTGCGGGGAGGGGTTGGGGTGGGGGTTTCGGCGCCCGAATCGGCCGACCTGGGTGTTTCACCCCCATCCCCTGCCCCTTCCCGCAAGGGGGAAGGGGTTCAGATCACCTGATCCCCGGCACGTGCAGGGCGGCTTCGCGTTCGGCCTTCTGCTGGTAGACCAGGTCGCCGTACTTGCCGAACTCCATGCGGGCGATGGTGCGGGCGTGGACCTCGTCCGGGCCGTCGGCCAGGCGCAGGGTGCGCTGGCCGGCATAGGCGCGGGCCAGGCCGAAGTCGGTGGTGACCCCGGCGCCGCCATGGGCCTGGATGGCGTCGTCGATGATCTTCAGTGCGATCCTGGGGGCCGCGACCTTGATCATGGCGATCTCCAGCCGGGCGGCCTTGTTGCCGGCCTTGTCCATCATGTCGGCGGCCTTCAGGCACAGAAGGCGGCACATCTCGATATCGATGCGCGCCTCTGCGACCCGCTGCTCCCACACCGAGTGGTCGGAGATGTATTTGCCGAAGGCTTTGCGGCTCAGCAGGCGCCGGCACATCTTCTCCAGCGCCACCTCGGCCGTGCCGATGGTGCGCATGCAGTGGTGGATGCGGCCCGGACCCAGGCGGCCCTGGGCGATCTCGAAGCCGCGGCCTTCGCCGAGCAGGAGCGCGTCCTCGATCGGCACGCGCACGTTCTCCAGCAGCACCTCGGCGTGACCGTGCGGGGCGTCGTCATAGCCGAACACCGGCAGCATGCGCAGGACCTTGATCCCGGGCGCATCGAGCGGGACCAGCACCTGGGATTGCTGGGCGTGGCGCTCGGCCTCCAGGTTGGTCTTGCCCATGACGATGGCGACCTTGCAGCGCGGGTCGCCCACGCCCGAGGACCACCACTTGCGGCCGTTGATCACATAGTGGTCGCCGTCGCGCTCGATGCGGGTCTCGATGTTGGTGGCGTCGGAGGAGGCCACCGCCGGCTCGGTCATCAGGAAGGCCGAGCGGATCTCGCCGTTCATCAGCGGGCGCAGCCACTTTTCCTTCTGCGCCAGGGTGCCGTAGCGCATCAGCACTTCCATGTTGCCGGTGTCCGGCGCCGAGCAGTTGAACACCTCGGACGCGAAGCCGACCTTGCCCATCTGCTCGGCGATCAGGCTGTATTCCAGGTTGGTCAGCTGGTGGCCTTCGAAATGGAACTCGTCGTCCACGTGGCTCTGGCCTGAGTGCGGCGGCATGAAGAAGTTCCACAGGCCTTCCTTCTTGGCCTTCGCCTTCAGCTCCTCGACCACCTGGACCACCTTCCAGCGCTCCTCGCCGAGGACGTTCATCTCGGCCTCGTAGGCCGGGATCGCCGGGTAGATGTGCTCGTTCATGAAGGCCACGACCCGGTTCAGCCATTGGGTCTGGGTGGGGGAGATGTCGAAGTCCATGGTCCTGCCCTTCTTTCGCCGTTCAAACGGTTGTTTGAAAGACTTTTCGCACGCCCTGACGTGCGCGGCAAGCATCACTTGCGCCCATGGCCCGGATTGAGCACAGCTAGGGTCATGGAGCTGGGCGGGGTCGATCTTCAGGGCCGGTTCGTGCGGATGACGCGGCTGGACGAGGCGCATCGCGAGGCTCTGCGCGCGGTCTGCGCGGCGGACCAGGGCATCTGGACCCTCTATCCCTATTCCATGGTCGGCGAGGGGTTCGACGCCTATTGGGACCGGGCCATGGGGCGCAACGCCGACGGCAGCGGGGCGATCTTCGCCATCCTGAAGGACGGGGAGCTGGTGGGGGTCTCGGGCTTCGGTCCCGACAGGGTCAACCAGACGGCCGAGATCGGCGGCACCTATCTGCACCCGGACGTGCGCGGCGGGCCGGTCAATCCGGAGTCCAAGCTGCTGATGCTGGATCACGCCTTCAAGCAGGGCTGCCGGCGCGTCCAGTTCCGGGTCGATGCGATGAACGTCCGCTCGGCGGGGGCCATGCGCAAGCTGGGCGCCCACCAGGACGGCGTGCTGCGCCAGGACCTGGTCACCTGGACCGGGCGGGTGCGCGACACCATCGTCTTTTCGATCCTGAAGGACGAGTGGCCCGAGGTTCGCGCCGGCCTGGCCGCCCGCGTCGAGGCGTTCCTGGTATGAGCGGGCTTATCATCCGCGCCCTGTTGCCGGACGAGATCGAGGCTTCGGCCGAAGCCTTGGCGGCGGTGCTGGTCGACTGTGTCGAGGGCGGGGCCTCGATCAGCTTCATGGCCGATTTCGGCATGGACGACGCCGTCGCCTTCTTCCGCGACGTGGCGGCCAAGGCGCGGGGCGACGGGCGGACACTGTTTGTAGCGGAGGACGCGGCGGGAATCCTGGGCACGGTGCAACTGGTCCCCTGCCAGATCCCCAATCAGCCGCACCGGGCCGATATTTCAAAGATGCTGGTGCATTCCAGAGCCCGTCGCCTGGGCGCCGGCGCCGCCCTCCTGGCCGCCGCCGAGGCCGAGGCGGTGCGGGTCGGGCGCACCCTTCTGACGCTCGACACCGTGACCGGCGATCCGGGCGATCTCCTCTACCGCCGCTGCGGCTGGACGGCGTTCGGGATCGTTCCGGGGTTCGCGCTCTATCCGGACGGCCGGCCGTGCGACGCGACGTTTTTCTATAAGGTGGTGGGGTAGGTCCCCTTCAGCTCATCTAATGCAGATCGTCAGGGCGCCCCTACCTTCAACCCATGGGCCTCGGCGACCTGGACTAGCTTGCCGAGGTCCGGGGCGTCCGGCGCGATTTCGCGGTCGATGGCCTCGAAGAACTGCGCGGCGCCTTCGCGGCTGGTGACGCTGACCATCTCGCCGCCGCCGGGACCGAAGCGGAACCAGTGCGTGGTTCCGGCCGGCAGATGCACCAGCATGCCGGGTCGCGCGGTCAGCGTTCGCTCGCCGACACCGAAGGCGATCTCGCCGGCGATGACGTAGAAGGCCTCGTCCCAGTCATGGCTGTGCGGCGGCGGGCCGCTGCCCTCTGGTCCGGCCTGATGAAAGATTTCGTAGCTTCCGGTCTTGGCCCCGGGAGCGAGCACGCGAAGCTGCTCGCCCACCACGTTCAGCGCGCGGGTCTCGCGCATGTCGCATACGATCGGTTCGCCCATCGCGCGCCCTCCCCTGTTTGGGTGAGCATAGCAAATTCCGCCCCATCCCCGCTACATAGCCCCCATGCTGCGCATATCCGAACTCAAGCTCCCCCTGGACTACCCGCCCGAGGCGCTGCCGGCGGCGATCGCCGCGCGGCTGGGCGTGCCGGCGGGCGATCTGATCCAGTGGTCGGTGTGGAAGCGGGCGCACGATGCGCGCAGGAAGTCGGCGATCCTGAAGGTCTATATCGTCGACGCCGAGGTCGCGGGCGAGGCGGCGGTGCTGGATCGGCTGGCGGGCGATCCGCATGTGCGGCCGACGCCGGACACCACATACCGCCCGGTCGCCAGGGCGCCGCGCGGCCAGGGGCTGCGGCCGGTGGTGATCGGGGCCGGGCCGTGCGGCCTGTTCGCCGGGCTGATCCTGGCCGAGATGGGCTTTCGCCCGATCATCCTCGACCGCGGCAAGGTGGTGCGCGAGCGGACCAAGGACACCTGGGGCCTTTGGCGACGCAGCGAACTGAACCCGGAATCCAACGTCCAGTTCGGCGAGGGCGGCGCCGGCACCTTTTCCGACGGCAAGCTCTACAGCCAGATCAAGGACCCGCGCTTCCTGGGCCGCAAGGTGCTGACCGAGTTCGTCCAGGCCGGGGCGCCGGCCGAGATCCTGACCGAGGCCCACCCGCACATCGGCACCTTTCGCCTGGTGACCATGGTCGAGCGCCTGCGAGCCAAGATCGAGGGGCTGGGCGGGGAGTATCGCTTCCAGACCCGGGTGAGCGACGTGGAGCTGGACCGGGGTCGCGTGCGCGGCCTGCACCTTCACACTGGCGAGTTCCTGGAGGCGGAGCAGGTGGTGCTGGCCGTCGGGCATTCGTCGCGCGACACCTTCGAAATGCTGCACGACCGCGGCGTCCACATCGAGGCCAAGCCGTTCTCGATCGGCTTTCGCATCGAGCATCCGCAGTCCTGGATCGACAAGGCGCTGTTCGGGCCGTGCGCCGGGCATCCAGACCTCGGCGCCGCGGCCTATTCGTTGTCGCATCACTGCGCCAATGGCCGCACGGCCTACAGCTTCTGCATGTGCCCGGGCGGGACGGTGGTGGCGGCGGCCTCGGAGCCGGGGCGCGTGGTCACCAACGGCATGAGCCAGTATTCGCGCAACGAGCGTAACGCCAACGCCGGCTTCGTCGTCGGCATCACCCCGGCGGACTATCCGAGCGAGCATCCGCTGGCTGGCGTGGCGCTGCAGCGGGAGCTGGAGAGCCGGGCGTTCGTCGCGGGCGGTAAGGACTATTTCGCGCCTGGGCAGCTCGTCGGCGACTTCCTGGCCGGGCGGGCCTCGACCGCGCTGGGCGAGGTGGTCCCCAGCTATCGCCCCGGGGTGCGGCCGACCGACCTGGCGGCGGTCATGCCGGACTATGTCATCGAGGCCATGCGCGAGGCCCTACCCGTGTTCGGCCGCAAGATCCCGCGCTACGACGATCCCGAGGCGCTCTTGACCGGGGTGGAGACCCGCACCTCCTCGCCCGTCCGCATCACCCGCGGCGCGGACCTGCAGAGCCTGAACGTGCGCGGGCTGTTCCCGGCCGGCGAGGGGGCGGGCTATGCCGGGGGCATCCTCTCGGCCGCGGTGGACGGCATCAAGGTCGCCGAGGCGGTGGCGCGGGCGATGGTGGAGGCCTGACAGGCTCCTGTCGGGCGGCTGTCAGGCCGCTGGCGGGCGATTGACGGGGCGCTGACGTGGTCGCCCAATGACGGCGGGCCTTAAGGGTCGGGCCGATCGCGGCAAGGAACGTGAACATGCTGATCCAGAAGATGAGGCTGCAGCGGGGCTGGTCCCAGGAGCAGCTGGCCGAGGTTTCCGGCCTCAGCGTGCGCACCATCCAGCGGCTCGAACGCGGCCAGCCCGGCAGCCTGGAGTCGCTGAAGGCCCTTGCGGCGGTTTTCGACACTGACCTCGAAAGCCTGAAGGAGACCGCCGTGGACGAGCCGCAACTTTCGAAAATCCGCCCGGACGAGGCCTTGGCCCTGGCGCACGTGCGCAAGTTGAAGGGGTTCTACATGCACCTGATGCAGTACCTGATCGTGATCCCCCTGCTGGCGGGCTTCAATCTGTACAGCTCGCCCCACTACTGGTGGTTCGTCTGGCCCGCCCTAGGCTGGGGTCTGGGCGTCGCGGCGCACGGGTTTTCGGTCTTCGGCGCCGTTCCGTTCCTCGACGGCGCCTGGGAGAAGCGCCAGGTCGAGAAGTACCTTGGGCGGGAGCTTTGAGCGTCCGCTATTTCCCCATCGTCGCCGTCAGATAGTCGACGATCTTGGGCGCGTCCTCGTCCTTGATCTGGGCGCCGTAGGCCTTGCGCATCTTGGCCACCTCGGCGGCCCAGAAGGCGTGCGGGTCCTTGAAGCTCCTGGGCTGGGTGGTGATGTAGTCGGCCGAGTGGCAGGCTGAGCAGTTGGCCTGGGCCGTCTCCAGGTTCGGCCCGGGCGGCAGCGTCGCCGTCTCGGCCGGCGGATCATAGCTGACCGGCGCGGCCACGGCGCCGGCGGCCAGGGCCGCGAAGCAAGCTAGTAGATTGGCGGCCAGGATCAGGCGAGCGCGCATCAGGCCGCCTCCACGGTCACGGTTTCGATCAGGTTGCGCAGGTAGCCGGAGGGATTCCAGGGCTGCTCCGCCGGCTGGGTCTCGCCGGCATGGCTTGTCGCCTTGACCTTCAGGGCGTGGCGGCCGGCGGTGAGGCGCACCTGGGCCGACCAGGGGCGGAAGGCGTAGCGGCCGAGGTCCGGGCCGAGCCTGGCCGGCGTCCAGCTGGCCCCGCCGTCGGCCGAGACCGCCACCTCGGCTATGCCCGAGCCGCCGTCGAAGGCCATGCCGCGCAGCAGGGTCTGGCGGCCGGCCGCCACCTTGGCGCCGTCGGCCAGATTGGTGATGAAGCTGCGGACCTTGAAGCGGCCGATTGGCCGGGTCTTGGCCGGCGCGGTCCCGGGGGTGACGCAGGCGCAGTCGTTGTCGGGGACGCGGTAGGCGGTCGACATCCAGAAATTGTCGAGCGGCTTGTCCAGCACCGTGATCTCGTTCACGTGCTTGACCCAATAGGTCCCGTAATAGCCCGGCACGACCAGCCGCAGCGGATAGCCGTTGAGGATCGGCAGGTCGGCGCCGTTCATGCCCCAGGCCAGCATCACCTCGCCGTCCAGGGCGTGGGCCAGATCCAGCGCCTTGGCGAAGTCGGGGGTTTCGGGCAGGACCGGGCCGTCCATGCCGTCGAAGCGAACCTGCACGGCGCCGGCCTTCACGCCCGCCTTTTCCAGCACCCCCTTGAGCGGGACCCCGCGCCAGCGCGCATTGCCCATCAGGCCGTTGCCTGCCTGCCCTCCGCCGACCCGGGGCTCGAAGAATCCGCGGCCGTTGCCCGAGCATTGGTTGACCGCCACGATCTCGACCGCCGGCATGGCCTTCAGCTCTTTGAGCGACAGGGCGAGCTGGTTGTCGACGAGCCCCTGGACCAAAAGTCGGAAGGTGTCGGGGTCGAGATCCGTGGGCGGGGCGCCGGCCAGGTGATAGCGGACGAAGAAGGCGTCGTTGGGGGTCAGAACGCCCTCGTCATAGACGGCGAAGGGCGTCTCCAACTGCGGCGGCCGCGTGGTCAGGCGGATGAGGGGCCGTTTCTGCGGATAGGAGACCAGGGGCCGCTCGCCATTGCCGAAGGGCAAGGTGACGGTCTGGGCGTTCGCTGCGCCTGCGCCTGCGCCCGCGCCAAGCCCCAACGCCGCCTGCACTAGGGTGCGCCGCAGAAGTTCCGCCATGGCCAGCCTCCCGTCTCGGCCCTGTTTCCGGACCGTTTTCGCCAGCCTAGTCCGCCTGCCCACGCATGGCGAGGCTGGGCGGTCCGCTATTTGGCGGCCTCCGCACCCTTCCCTCGCCGCGCCTGGAAAAACCCCCTCAGCAGGGCCGCGCTCTCCTCGGCCAGCACCCCGCCGGTGATATCAGGCTTCCAGTGGCAGGTGGGGTGGTCGAAGACCTTGGCGCCGTGCAACACCCCGCCGCCCTTGGGGTCTTCGGCGCCGAAAACCAGGCGGCCGATCCTGGCGTGGCTGATGGCGCCGGCGCACATGGGGCAGGGCTCAAGCGTCACCACCAGGGTCAGGCCGGTCAGGCGATAGTTGCCGCGCTTCTTCGCCGCTTCGCGCATGGCCAGGATCTCGGCGTGGGCGGTGGGGTCCGAGAGCGAGATCGGCGCATTGTGGGCGGCGGCGATCACCTCGCCGGTCGTGGTGTCGACCACCACCGCGCCGATCGGCGCCTCTCCGGCCGCGGCAGCGGCTTGCGCCAAGTCGAGGGCGATGCGCATGGTGGCCAAATCATGGTCGATCATGCCTTTGACCCAATCGCCGGTGCGGACGCCGGTCAAGACCCTGTTGGCGAGCGCGTGGCCAAGGTGCTGGCCCGGGCCGGCGTCGCCTCGCGCCGCGACGTGGAAAAACTGATCGCCGAGGGGCGGGTGGCGCTGAACGGCGAGGTCCTGACCACGCCGGCGATCAAGGTGGGTCCGGACGATCTGCTGACCGTCGACGGGGCGCCGGTGGGCGAGGCCGAACCGACGCGGGTGTGGCGCTATCACAAGCCCACGGGCCTGGTGACAACGCACAAGGACCCCAAGGGCCGGCCGACGGTGTTCGAGCACCTGCCCGAAGGCCTGCCGCGGGTGATTTCGGTCGGGCGGCTGGACCTGAATTCCGAGGGCCTGTTGCTGCTGACCAATGACGGGGCCCTGGCGCGGGCGCTGGAGATGCCGACCAACGGCCTGGTGCGCCGCTATCGCGCCCGGGCGCGCGGCCACACCACCCAGGCCAAGCTGGACACGCTGCTGAACGGCATCACGGTCGAGGGCGTGCACTACGGCCCGATCGAGGCGCGGCTGGACAAGGCCAAGGAAGGCGGGACCGCCGCCAACCTCTGGATCACCGTCACCCTGACCGAGGGCAAGAACCGTGAGGTCCGCAAGGTGCTGGAGGCCCTGGGCCTGATCGTCAATCGGCTGATCCGCCTGTCCTACGGCCCGTTCCAGTTGGGGACGCTGGAGGCCGGCGAGGTCGAGGAGGTTGGGCCGCGGGTGATCCGCGAGCAGCTGGCGGCGCATATCGATCCGGCGTCGCTGCCCTCGGCCGACCGGCGGATCGCGCCGCCGGCGCGGGCGGCGGTGGCGGAAAGGCCTGCAGCGGGCGACGGCCAGCGCAGGGGCGGCGGCCAGGCCAAGGCGCGGCCCGCGCCCGAACGCCCAGCCAAGGCCAAGACCGAATACAAGCCGGGCTGGGCCAAGCCGAAGAAGCGGCCCTCGCGCGGCCCGGTCAAGACGGTTCGCGGGTCCCCAGAGGGGCGTCCGTCAGCGACGAAGCCATCGCCTGGATCGCCGAAGGCAGGCGCACGACCTCAAGGAAAGCCCGGCGCTCCGCGGCGAGGCCCTCCGAAAGGGGCCGGTCCAAGGCCGCGCGGATGAGATGCTTGGCGTAGGCCAGGCCCTCGGCCGGGCGCGCGGCGAACTCGGCGGCGATCTCCAGCGCCCGCTCCACGGGATCGGCCACCGCCTCGTGCACGAGGCCGAGTTCGGCCGCCTTTTCCCCGTCCACCACCCGCCCACGCAGGATCATTTCCAGGGCGCGGGCCTCGCCCACCAGGCGCACCAAGCGCTGGGTCCCGCCGCCGCCGGGGAAGAGGCCGATGCGGGTCTCGGGCAGGCCGATGGCGGTGACCGAGCGGCCGGCGATGCGCAGGTCGCAGTTCAAGGCCAGTTCAAAGCCGCCGCCCATGCAGAGGCCGTTGATCGCCGCGATCACCGGGATCGGCAGGGCGGCGATGCGGTCGACCAGGGCGAGATAGCCGCCGGCCGGCGGAGCGGCGGTGGGTGGCGGCAGGGGCCGCTCGGCCAGGGCCTCGCCCAGGCCCACCAGCTCGGCCACGTCGTAGTGGCGGATGAAGATGTCCGGTAGGCCGCCGGTGATGATCAGGCAGCGGACCGTGCGGTCGGCGGCCACGTCGCTCACCGCCTGCAGCATGGCTTCGGACCCCGCCGCGGTCATGGTCCCCAGCGGCGGATTGGCATAGCGCAGGATCAGGGCCTCGCCCCGGCGCTCAGTCTCGACAAGGCCCATCGGCGTTCGCTCCCTCTTCTGCCCGAGATCGCTATACCCGGGCGGGAGCGGTTTGAAGGGGCTTCCGCTACGGCCTCAGCCGCGAGCGGCGAGGCCGTCGAACATCAGGCGGGTCTGCTGTTCCATCAGGGCGTCCAGCTTGCCCGCCGCGGCGCCGGCCTGGCCGAGCTCGCGATAGTTCCACACGTAGATGGCCAGCAGGGTGTCGAGGAAACCCTCGATGTCGGCGCCTGGCCGCACCTCGCCGCGATCGACGCCGAGCCTGAGGGCGGCGGCCAGGGCCTCGCGCAGCTGGGCGTCGGCGGTGACCACCGGCGCGGCCTCCGGGCCCTCGGCCATGCGCGGGAACAGCTGGCGGGCGCGCCAGTCGTGCAGGCCGTGGTGGGCGGCCAGGATGGCCTGGACGCGCGCCAGCGTCGCCATCCGCGCCTCGGGGGCGTGGGCGGCGGGCTCGGCGTCGCGCGAACGCGCGGCGCGCATGTGCTGCGGCGTGGCCATCCTTGAAGTTCCAGTCCGTATGATCAGGCGGCGGCGCGGAAGCCGGCCAGCATCAGGTCGATCTGGGCCGAAAGGCGCTCGCACAGGGCCTTGGCGTCCCAGTGGTCGAAGATGGCCCGGCGATAATTGGCCATGTAGCAGTCCCAGAGCATTTCCGTCGTCAGACGAACGTCGAGCCGGTCGGACAGTTCCCCCGACTGCACGCCGCGCTGCAGGACGGCGGAGATCAGCGCGGTCAGAAGCTTCATGCCTTGGCGGCTGCGCAGCTCGGCCGTGTGGTCGCGCTGCCAGGAGAAGCTGATCGCCGCCTGGATGAGGCCGAGTTGCTCGATCTGGTTCTGGTAGGCGATGGCGAAGATGCTCATCAGGGCCTCGCGGGCCGGCAGGGCCTCGAGGTCCAGGGCGTCCATGCGTTCGGCCAGCTGTTCGTAGTCGGAGACGATCACCTCGGTGAACAGCTCCGCCTTGTCGGCGAAGCTGGCGAAGACGGCTCCGGTGGAGAGGTCGGCGGCGGCGGCGATGTCGCGCACCGTGGCGGCTTCGTAGCCGCGCTCGGCGAACAGGCGGCGGGCCGCTTCCAGAAGGCGTTGCCGCGTCCGTTGCTTGGCCAGGGCGCGCCGGGTCGGGGGCGCATCGTTGAAGGCGGCGACGGCGTAGGCGGGTCTATGGTTCATCGATCGGTCCAGTCCTGCGAAGCAAAGGCTCACCACACGAATGCCCCCGGATGCTTCGGGCCGGGCGCATGCAAAGGCTTCGGCGTCCCAAGCGTGGCGGCGCGAGAGCAGCGTTACGCCAGGCCGGGGGCAAATGCGCTGCGACCGCCCGCCCCAGCGTCGGATCGCCGCACAGTCTTTGTTTGGATTCAGCTATTGCGGCCGCTTCGGGCCCGCCCGGCTCTCTTGGCCGGACGGCGCGCAGATACGTCCGCACAGGGAAAATATCAAGGTTACGACACAACCATAGGTTTGGGATGGCGCCGAGCGCCGCAGGAGCTTAAGCTTGGGCCATGCCCAACCTCTTCAATTTCCTGATACCGCTATCCCTGGCCGCGGTTCTGGTCACCCTGGCCTTCGGCATCTACGCCCTGTTCAGAGGCGGCGATTTCGGCCGATCCTACTCGAATAAGTTGATGAGATTGCGGGTTCTGCTTCAGTTTGTCGCAGTGATGGTGCTGGTCGCCGCCTTCTGGTGGGGACACCACCACTGATGGTGACGCTGAACCGCATCTATACCCGCACCGGCGACAAGGGCCTGACGCGGCTGGCCAGCGGCGCCCCGGTCAGCAAGGCCGACCAGAGGGTCGAGGCCTATGGCGCGGTGGACGAGACCAACGCCTGCCTGGGCCTGGTGCGCCTGCACACGGCGGATGATCCGGTGCTGGACGCGATCCTGGCGCGGGCGCAGAACGAACTGTTCGACCTGGGCGCGGACCTGGCCACTCCAGGCGACAAGCCGGGCGCCTTGCGCATCGTGCAGGGCCAGGTCGACCGGCTGGAGCAGGAGATCGACCTGCTGAACGAAGCGCTCTCGCCCCTGACCTCGTTCGTCCTGCCGGGCGGGACGGCCGCGGCGGCGGCGCTGCATCTGGCCCGCACGGTTTGCCGCCGGGCGGAGCGGGAGGTGGTGCGGCTGGCGGCGACCGGCGAGCGGGTGGAGGACCCGGCCCTGCGCTACCTGAACCGGCTGTCCGACCTTTTGTTCGTCGCCTCGCGCTGGGCGAACGGCACGGGCGCCGGCGACGTGCTGTGGACGCCCGGCGGGACGCGCTGAGCGCTTTGCGGGAGAGTGTCCTTAGCGTCCCTCGCCCGGCTTGCCGCCGGGGCCCAGGCGGGTGATCACTTCCTTGCCGCCGACCTTGCGGCCGGTGAACTGCGAAATGGGCAGCGGCACGGCGCAGACGCGGTCCTGGGGATCCCACCAGTTGCCCGCCTCTTCGCAGCGCTGCATCGGCCAGATGTAGTAGGCCTGAAACGCGATCAGGGCGACGCAGAGAACCGCGAAGCCGATCAGGAACCCCATGCCGATTTTCGAGAGATTGCTCTTCATCCGCGCTCTATAGGAAGCCTTGTCCCCCCGCTGCAAGCCGGACGGCGCAAACATACATGCGGGATTTCGCGCTGGCGCGTTGACAGGCCAGGGCTCGGTTGTCAGTTTGCCGCGCTTTTCGCAGTTGCGGCGCCGGACTTGCGCCAAATATCCATTTTTCCAACGCTGAGGGCGTGAAAACCGATGAAGGTTCTGGTCCCGGTCAAACGGGTTATCGACTATAATGTGAAGGTTCGGGTGAAGCCCGACCAGACGGGCGTGGACCTGGCCAACGTCAAGATGTCCATGAATCCCTTCTGCGAGATCGCGGTCGAAGAGGCCGTTCGCCTGAAGGAAAAAGGCGTCGCCAGCGAGATCGTGGTGGTCTCGATCGGCCCGCAGCAGGCCCAGGAAACCATCCGCACCGCCTTGGCCATGGGCGCCGACCGCGGCGTCCTGGTGACCAGCGACGTCGATGTCGAACCCCTCGAAGTGGCCAAGCTTCTGAAGGCCGTGGTGGCCGAGGAGCAGCCGGGCCTGGTGCTGATGGGCAAGCAGGCCATCGATGGCGACAACAACGCCGTCGGCCAGATGCTCTCGGCCCTCCTGGACTGGCCGCAGGCCACCTACGCCTCCAAGCTGGAGATCGCCGGCGACAAGGCCAAGGTCACCCGTGAAGTCGACGGCGGCCTGCAGACGCTCGAGCTCGACCTGCCGGCGGTGGTCACCGCCGACCTGCGCCTGAACGAGCCGCGCTACGCCTCGCTGCCCAACATCATGAAGGCCAAGAAGAAGCCGATCGACGCCAAGGCCGCCGCCGACTACGGCGTCGATCTGACCGGGCGCCTGAAGGTGCTGAAAGTGACCGAGCCGCCGAAGCGCACCGCGGGCGTGAAGGTCGAAAACGCCGCCGAGCTGGTGGCCAAGCTGAAGACCGAAGCGGGGGTTATCTGATGGCTGTTCTCGTCGTCGCCGATCACGACAATGCGTCGCTGAAGGACAACACCCACAAGACCGTCACCGCCGCGAAAGCCCTGTCTGGGGACGTCGACGTGCTGGTCGCCGGCAAGGGCGTGGATGCTGTCGCCGCCGAAGCCGCCAAGATCGAAGGCGTGCGCAAGGTGCTGGTCGCCGAAAGCGACGCCCTTGGCCAGCACATCGCCGAGGCCACAGCCGACTGCGTGCTGGCCCTGGCCGGCGGCTATGACGCGATTCTGGTTCCGGCCACCTCCGCGGGCAAGAACTTCGCCCCGCGCGTGGCCGCCAAGCTGGACGTGGCCCCGATCTCGGAAATCATCGAGGTGGTCTCGGCCGACACCTTCGTGCGGCCGATCTATGCCGGCAACGCGCTGGAGACCATCCAGTCGTCGGACGCCAAGAAGGTCATCACCGTGCGCGCCACCGCCTTCAAGGCGGCCGGCGAAGGCGGCTCGGCCGCGGTCGAGAAGGTCGGCGCCGGCGAAGGGGCGGGCAAGACCCGCTTCGTCTCCGACGAGATCGTCAAGTCCGACCGCCCCGAGCTGGCCGCGGCCAAGATCGTGGTCTCGGGCGGACGCGCCATGGGCTCGGCCGAAGAGTTCCAGCGGGTGATCGAGCCCCTGGCCGACAAGCTGGGCGCCGCCGTCGGCGCGTCCCGCGCGGCGGTCGACGCCGGCTATGCCCCCAACGACTACCAGGTCGGCCAGACCGGCAAGGTGGTCGCCCCGCAGCTCTACGTGGCTGTCGGCATCTCGGGCGCCATCCAGCACCTAGCGGGCATGAAGGACTCCAAGGTCATCGTCGCCATCAATAAGGACGCCGACGCCCCGATCTTCCAGGTCGCCGATTATGGCCTGGTGGCGGACTACAAGACCGCCGTGCCGGAGCTGATGGCCGCCCTGAGCGCCGCCGGCCTCTAAGGGCGAACGCCGAACCTCTATCGAAGGCCGCGCCGGGCGACTGGCGCGGCCTTTTGTTTTGGGGGGCTGAGGCCACCCGTCATGCGAGCGTCATCTCCCGGCTCGCCCCCAGGCTTTCCCGCAGGCGCGAAGAATGCGGCAGATTTTCGCTGCGACGCAGCAAAGTTCTTGGCGAGCCGCAAACGCGTGTTAGAAATGAGGTTTGAGGGTCGCGAAAGTGCTATTTTTGCGGCCTTCGCCAGCATTCGAGGTCTTTGAATGGTCGATATCCGTTGCGTCGGGGTGATCGGGGCCGGTCAGATGGGCACAGGCATCGCCCATGTCTGCGCCCTGGCGGGCTACCAGGTGCGGCTGAACGACCTCAGCCGCGAGCGGATCGACGGCGGCCTGGCCGCCATCGAGAAGAACATGGCCCGCCAGGTTCATCGCGGCCTGATCACCGACGAGGCCATGCAGGCCGCCCTGGCCCTGATCAAGCCGGCCGAGACCCTGGGCGAGATCGGCCAGACCGACATCGCCATCGAGGCGGCCACCGAGGACGAGACCACCAAGAAGGCGATCTTCAAGGCCCTGGAGCCGCACCTGAGCGGCCACACCCTTTTGGCCTCGAACACCTCGTCGATCTCGATCACCCGCCTGGCCTCGAACACCGACCGGCCCGAGCGGTTCATCGGCCTGCACTTCATGAACCCGGCCCCGCTGATGAAGCTGGTCGAGATCATCCGTGGCATCGCCACGGACGTGGCCACCTACGAGACCGCGGTCAATTTCGCCAAGTCGCTGGGCAAGACCACCGCCAACGCCGAGGACTTCCCGGCTTTCATCGTCAACCGCGTGCTGGTGCCGATGATCAACGAGGCGATCTACACCCTGTACGAGGGCGTGGGCACGGTCGACGCCATCGACACGGCGCTGAAGCTGGGCGCCAACCATCCGATGGGCCCCCTGGAGCTGGGCGATTTCATCGGCCTCGACACCGTGCTGTCGATCATGAACGTGCTCTATGAGGGCCTGGCGGACTCCAAGTACCGGCCCTGTCCGCTCTTGACCAAATATGTCGAAGCCGGCTGGCTGGGCCGCAAGACCGGCCGCGGCTTCTACGACTATCGCGGCGAGCACCCGGTTCCGACGCGGTAGGCCTCTCGCTTCAGCGGAACGACGGGTCGAAGGCCGACCGGTCAGCCTGGGCGTGCCAGACATTGTGCTTCAGGCCGGCCTCCTGCAGGCGGTCGAGCGCCCACCAGAGCGTGGTGGCCTGGCGCGGGGCCAGGCCCGTCAGGCCCAGGAGATCAAGGCCGGACCAGGGCAGGAACGGATTGCGCCGCCCATAGGCCCAGATCTCGACCCTGGTGGTTGGGCCGGCGCTGGAGCCGCGGGCGTGAAAACCGCTGGTGTCGGCCACCACCAGGGTGTTGCCGGGCACGACGAAGCGGCGGGGCGGCGGCAGGCCCAGGCCGGCCAGCTCGGCCTCGGTGATGCGAAACGATCCCCGGGCGGTCAGGCGGCAGTCGGAGGCGGCGGCGCCTTCAGCGATCCCCTGTTCCCATGCCAGGCGCGCAGGCGTCATGCGGTGCGAGCCGGGGACGTAGGTCAGCGGCGCGGCGTCCTCGGCCACATCGGTCAGGAACAGCCAGGCCTTGACCGTGGGGTAGAAGGCGTCGGCGTGAAGCGCCAGCTGGGGGTCGGGCGCGTGCTGGTCGATCTGGGTCAGGATGGTCTGGACATAGTTGACCGGCTCCTGGCCGGCGGCGCCGACATAGCGGATCAGGCCGCGCCAGGCCGGATGTTTCAGCACCTCGCGCGCCGCCGGGATGGCCGCCAGCGCCTCCGGGTCCAGGGCGATGCGCCGGGTCATGGCGTTGCCCTGGGTCGTCTCGCGCGCCGGGCCGCGCCGGGCGCGGAGCTGGTCCATCAGGGCCCTGTAGAGCGCGGGCGGCAGGAAATCGCGCTTCAGCACGAAGCCGTCGCGGTGATAGGCGGCGCGGTCCTCTGCGGAGACCAGGTGCGCGAGCTGGGCCCGGCGCAGGCTCGCCATGGCTTGCGTCAGCCGGATGCGGGCGACGTGCAGGCCGGCCCGGTTCAGCCGGGCCGAGCCCAGGATCGGGTTGTCGACGAAGGAGGTGGCGCCGGTGAAGACCTGGCCCGCCCAGATCGGCGACATCAGGATGCGGCGGAAAGCGTCGGGCATGGGCGGATCACACTTGGTCCGCCCTTCCTAAGCCGCCGCGGCGCTGGGCGCCAGCCCGTCAGTCCTCGAACGGGTCGCGCATCAGGATGGTGTCCTCGCGCTCCGGGCTGGTGGAGAGCAGGGCCACGGGGGCGCCGATCAGCTCCTCGATGCGGCGGACGTACTTGACCGCATTGCCAGGCAGGTCCTTCCAGCTGCGGGCGCCCTGGGTGGTCTCGCTCCACCCTTCCAGCTCCTCATAGACGGGAACCGCGGCGGCCTGGTCGCGCATGCCGGAGGGCAGGTAGTCCAGCACCTGCTCGCCGATGCGATAGCCGACGCAGACCTTCAGGGTCTTCAGCCCGTCCAGCACGTCCATCTTGGTCAAGGCGACGCCATGGATGCCGTTGATGGCGATGGTCTGGCGCACCAGCACCGCGTCGAACCAGCCGCACCGCCGCGGACGGCCCGTATTGACCCCGACCTCGCGGCCCACGGTCCCGAGGTGCTTGCCGACCTCGTCGTTCAGCTCGGTCGGGAATGGCCCTTCGCCGACACGGGTGGTGTAGGCCTTGACGATGCCGAGGACATAGCCGACCGAGCGGGGGCCGAGGCCCGAGCCCGCCGCAGCCTGGCCGGCCATGGTGTTGGAGGAGGTGACGAAGGGATAGGTGCCGTGGTCGACGTCCAGCAGCGCGCCCTGCGCCCCCTCGAACAGCACCCGATGGCCTTCGCGCACCTTGGCGTCCAGCAGGCGCCAGGCCGGCTGGGCGTAGGCCAGCACCTTGGGCGCGATCTCCAGCAGCTGCGCCAGCAGGGCCTCGCCGTCGGCGTCGGGCAGGCCGAGGCCGCGGCGCAGGGCCGAGTGGTGCACCAGAAGGCGGTCGATCTTGGCCTTCAGCGCCTCGGGATCGGCCAGGTCGGCGACGCGGATCGCCCGGCGGCCGACCTTGTCCTCATAGGCCGGGCCGATGCCGCGGCCGGTGGTGCCGATCTTCTGGCTGGACTGGGCCTCGCGCGCCTTGTCGATGTCGCCGTGGATGGGAAGGATCAGGGCGGCGTTGTCGGCCAGGACCAGGAGTTCGGGCGTGATCTTCACCCCCTGCTGCTCGATCTTCTCGATCTCGCCCAAAAGGTGCCAGGGATCGACCACAACGCCGTTGCCGATGACCGAGAGCTTGCCCTGCACGACCCCGGAGGGCAGCAGGGCCAGCTTGTAGACCTTGCCGTCGACCACCAGGGTGTGGCCGGCGTTGTGGCCGCCCTGGAAGCGCACGACGATGTCGGCGCGGTTCGACAGCCAGTCGACGATCTTGCCCTTGCCCTCATCGCCCCACTGGGCGCCGACGACGGTGACGTTGGCCATGGATAGCCCTCCTCGCCTGCCCGAGGCGTCCGACCGCCCTTCGACAGGACTCGGCGGGGGACGTGCAGCATGTTGTAGGGCGCGCGGGGCTCGGCGGCTCTGCCGGCGGCGAGGCTCCTGCGTGTCGCGCGCTTATGCGCAGGCGCCGGCGGCGGCGTCAAGGGGCGGGCCAAGTGGTCATGACGGCTCGTCCGCGAGTGGCCATTGGCCGGCGACACGGCCCCGGCTAGGCGTGCGGCGCCATTCCTTGGCGTCGGAGGAAAACATGGGCCGCGGCCTCATCACCTGGCTATGCAGCATGGCGGCGGCCGCCGCCGTTCCTAACGAGGTCTGCGCCCAGGCGCCGCAGCCCTTGACCCCAGGCCAGGTCGCCGCGCAACACGACGGGGCGCACGATTTCGACTTTCTGATCGGCGACTGGAAGGCGCATGTGCGCCGCCTGCCCGAGCGCCTCGTGGGCTCGCACGACTGGATCGAGTACGACGGCCGCTCGAACCACAAGAAGCTTTTGGATTCCAACGCAAACTTCGAGGATTTCGAGGTCGACAGCCCCGAGAGTCACCAGCATATCAAGGCCCAGACCCTGAGGCTCTACAACCCCGCGACCCACCAATGGAGCATCTACGGCGTGGACCTGGACAACGGCGTCCTAGGCATGCCGCCGGTGGTGGGACAGTTTCAGGGGAACAGGGGCGACTTCTACGACGCCGAGCCCTGGAAGGGCCGCCAGATCCTGGTGCGCTACGAGTGGACCAACATGTCGCCCACGGCGGCGCGCATGGAGCAGGCCTTTTCCGACGACGGCGGGCGGACCTGGGAGGTGAACTGGATCTGCGAGCTGTCGCGCTGACGCCTCCTCCCGCAACAGGCGCGTCCCCTGGTTTGCCTGCCCGCTACACGGTAGAGCTTGCGGCGGGACGGGGGAGCATCATGCAGAGCCGATGGGCGGGTATGGCGTTGGGGGCGGTCGTGTGGACGCTGGCCGCCACGGGCATGGCGCGGGCCGACGACACGGACGCGGCTCCGCCGCAGACTGCAGCTGCGCTGAACGATTCCATCCACGACCTGGCGGAGCGCTATCGCCTGCTGCTGCGGGGAGCCGACGAGACCTGCGTCGCCGACCTGAAGGCCACCGGCGTCGAGGATCTGAACAATCCGCAGGCGCGCGAGCGCGACCCCGACTATCGGCTGCTGAGCGCCGGGGTCGTCCGGGCGCGGTCGGTGCTGGCCGAATGCAAGGCGCGGGCGCACAAATACCTCGATCAGGAACGCGCCGACCTGGCCAACCTGGTCGCCGGCCAGGCCCAGGCCGATCAGGTCCTGGCCCACTATGACGCGGACATGGGCCGGCGGGCGCCGATGCTCGACCGGGTCTATGATGCCGACGCGCGACTGGTGGACCAGATCGGTGAGATCGCGACGTTCCTGCGCGCCCACGGCGTGCGCTGGAGCAAGGCGGCGCACATGTTCGCCTTTCGCAGCAAGGCCGACCTGACGGCCTTCAACGCCCTGGCCGCCAAGGCGCGGACCCTGAGCGAGGCGCTGGCCGACGCCCGCAACGAGCTCCTGGCGGCGGCCAAGGCTGCGCAGCAGACGCAGCCATAGTCCTCGCGGCTCATCAGGGCTGCAGCCCAAACGCCTTCAACCCAGCGACCGCCAGCCGCTCGCCCGGCTGCAAAGCCAGCGCCTTGCGGAAGTCGGCGATGGCCTTCTCCTTTTCGCCCTTGTTCATCCGGGTGTTGCCGCGGTTGGCGTAGGCCTTGGCATAGTCGGGCTGCAAGGCGATGGCGCGGTCGAAGTCGGCCACCGCCAAGTCGAAGCGGCCGACGAAATCATAGGTCGAGCCGCGGTCGTTGTAGGCGACCGCCGACTGGCGATCGACCGCTATGGCCTGGGTGAAATCGGCGATCGCCAGGTCCATCTTGCGGGCGTGCTTGTAGCCCAGGCCCCGGGCGATGAGGGTATTGGCTAGATTGGGGTCCAGCGCCAGGGCCTGGTTGAAGTCGGCCACCGCCAGGTCGTGCCGGTGCAGTTGCTCATAGGCCTGGCCGCGGTTTGACCAGGCCAGGGGATCTTTCGGCGAGAGCGCGATCGCCCGGCTGAGATCGGCCACCGCATCGTTCAGCCGCTTCAAACTCGCCTCGGCGATAGCGCGGCCATTGGCGGCTTGGGCGTAGTCGGGCCGCAGAGCCAGGGCGCGGTCGTAATCGGCCATGGCCTCGGCCCAACGCTGCTGGCGCGCATAGGCGTCGCCGCGGTTGCGCAGGGCGGTGGAGTCTATGGGATCGAGGATGATGGCCTGGCTGAAGTCGGCGATCGCCTCGTCCAGCCTGTCCTTGGCGGCGCAGGCCACGCCGCGATCGTCGTAGATGTCGGCCGCCAGCGGCCCTGTTACGGCATGGCCGGCGCCGATCAGCCGCGAGCAAGCGGCGATGGCCGTATCCATGTCCCGGCCCGCGCACGCCGCTGTCGGCGGGCCCTCTGCTCGGGCGACGCCGGCGGCGGCCAGGACGAGGCAGAGGCTGGCGATGGCGGCGCGCATGGATGGGTTTCCCGAGGCGTGGTCTGGCGAGGGACTAGCCAAGCTTGGCGCCGAGCTCAAGGGTGCGGCCCAGGACGGGCCGGCGACGCAGTGTCGAACCGCCGAACGCCCGCCCCCTCAAGCCCAGATATGATCCTGGAGATGCGCCGCGAAAGCCGTCAGGTGGTCATGGCTGAACAGGCCGCTGACCGGCAGGCCGTGGGCGTGGTCGCCGGTCAGGTGGTTGGTTCCGGCGAGGTTGACGGCGGTCGCATGCTCGCTGGTCGCGGCCGGGCTGACTTCCGTTGGCGCGGCCACGGCCGCGCTGGCGGCGACATGGACCGCCGCCGGGGCCGCGGCTGCCGAACTGGCGGCGGCGCTCAGGCTGAAGGCGTGGACATAGTCGACCTTCATGGTCTGGCTGAAGCCCGAGCCCGGTGTCCCCGAAATGCCGCCGACCGCCATGTTGACCAGCATGTACATGGGCGTGTTCATGTCGGAGGGGGTGGCGGTCGAGCCGACATTGACCCCGTCGATATAGAAGTCGATCTCCTTGGCGGTCCACAGCACGCCGTAGGTGTGGAAGCTGGTCCCGTCGTTCGGCACGTTGCTGACGAAATAGGTCTGGCTGGGCGAGCCCTTGGGCCCGTGGATCACGGTCTGGTGGATCGGGCCGCCGCCGAAATCCTCCATCACGTCCAGCTCGGCGCTCGATGTGGGGTGCTCGGGCAGCATCCAGAAGGCCGGCCAGGCGCCGGCGACATTGGGCAGCTCGGCCCGGATCTCGAAATAGCCGTAGAGCTGGGCGAACGACTTCTCGGTGGTCAGAAGGCCCGAGGTGTACTTGTAGTCGTGCAGGGCGGTGACGTCCGCCGATGGAGCCATGGCGGCGTGTAGGCCGACGACGCCGTTCGAAACCCAGAACGGATTGAGGCCCAGGGCGCTCGAGCCTGAGCCCTTGTAGGCGCTATCGACATAGAGTTGGCGTTCCGCGTTGCCGAGTTCGGTGCGGCTGTTCCAGTCGCCCGGCCCGCTCTGGATGCCGAAGGCGAAATTGGTCTTCCAGGTCCCGGAGCCGCTGGTCGGGTTGTAGAGCGACAGATGGCTGAAGGTGTCGACGAAGGTTGGGGTCATGCCGGCGGTGTTGAGGCGCAGGCCGAAATCGCTTGCCGTCAGGCTGGTGGCCGTCACCCCCTTGAGCAGGATGTCGGTGGTGCTCGACAGGGCCAGCAGCGTGTCCGAGCCCTGCTGGGTCATGTGCGAGCGCACCTCAGCGAAGCTGGAGATGGACGGATCGGTCAGCACGATCTTGTCGGCGTTGGTCCCGCTGACCTTGAAGCCGTAGATCACGTCCTTTCCGGCCGAGGTCGAGATGGAGAAGATGCTTTGGCCCGAACCGGCGTCGACCATGACGTCATTGCCCGCCCCCGGGATCAGGGTGTCGTTCAGGCCCCGCGCGATCATCAGGTTGTTCAGGCTGTTGCCCTGGCCGGTGGAATGGGCGTCCATCACCGTCAGGTTCTGCACATTGGCCGGCAGGGTGAAGCCGCGATAGGCGATCACCGAATTGATCGCGCCGGCGCGGGCCTGAACGTGGCTGGTCGGCGAGATGAGGTTGAAGGTGGTGTCCCGGGTTTCCCCGATCAGGGTCGGCGAACCACCCAGCGAGTCGCGCAGGGTCTCGAACCTGTCGACCCCGGTCAGGGTCTGGCCGACAGCGGTGGTGTGCGCCCAATAGACGGGCGCGGCGCTGACCGGCATGGCTTGGCCGTAGAAATTCAAGTACGTCGACATGAGGCCCCCAAACTTACAGTCATGTAAGCCCGCCCCCGACTATATTTGCGCCTATAGCAGTGATTTAGAAATTCGATCAACAGCAAATAAGACATAATAACAACGATATTTCATCGAAACTGCTGATCACGACGTCACAATTTGCGCAGTTTATTGATCATAGCGCATGGAAAATCTGCTTGTAATCGCGGCGTTCGCGCGCGATGGCGGCCACCCGAGCCCGGCCCGCGCCCCGCCCGCGCCGGCCGGGTGGCGGCGGCGGCCGCGGTCATCCGCCTCGTTTCGGCCTGCGCCGGTGTTCTCGATCGCTGCCCCGACGGCCGTGCCCTGCGGCATCGAAGACCCGGCCGCGGGCCATCCGGTTCAATCCAGGTAGGCTTCCGTCACCGCTCCATCCAGATGGCGCACGCGGGCGGTCGCCAGCACCCCCAGGTCCAGCAGGCGGGCGTTGACGCCTGTGCGATTGCGGGCGGGGTCGACGGCGGTCCAGCGCACGACGCAGCCGCAGGTCCGGCAGCGGTGGAACAGGATGCTGGCCTTGCCCCAGGCATAGGTTTCGGTGGCGTCGTGGCCCGCCGCGATCTCGACCTCGTCCGGCCTGTAATAGGCCCACAGCACGCCATAGCGGCGGCAGATCGAACAGTTGCAGTCGGTGAGCGTCTGCGGCGCGCGGGCGAGGGTCAGGCGCACGGCGCCGCAATGGCAGGCGCCCTCGACGGGGGAGAGGGCGGTCACGGCGCGCGCGAGGCGCGGCGATGACGAGCGGACCCGATCTCGGGATTGCGCCGGCCGTCGGCGATGCGCAGGTAGATGGTAGGCTCTGGCGGCGCGGCCTCGGCGGCCGCGGCTTGGCCGACGGCGAGGGCGGCGCCGGGCTCGATGTGCAGGTGCGGGCCTTCCGGCCCATGGGCGGCCTCGGCCAGGACGCGGGTGAAGCCGGCATCGGCCTGGCGCAGCTTGATCGCCGCCCGCGCCTGGCTCATGCCCGGCACCACCACGTCATAGGCCTGGGGCGCGTCGGGCCCGCCCAGGGAGTGGTGCGAAACCTGGCCAACCGCCACGGTTCCCGCGCCGCGGCGGCGCAGGGCGTTCTCCTGGGCCCGGGTGCGATAGCCGCTGGTCTGGCGCCACTGGCCGGGTCCGAACACCTGGTCGAGGCTGGAATGCACCTTTTCCGTCTGGGATGCGGGCGAGACGGCGGCGCCATCCGGCGGATCGGCCGCCCACGCGGCCGGCCCTGCCAGCACAGCGGCCAGGGCGGCGATGACGACAACGGATTGGCGCACGGGCCGGCTGCTCCCCAAAGGCGGCGTCCGGCCTATGAAACGCTGTTGCGGGCCGCGGCTCAAGCGCCAAGCTGGCTGTGGCGAATTTGGGTCACGGCCCTTGTCGGCGCGCGGCAGGCCCATACGTCCTTGGTGGATAGTCCTCCAGCGGAGAGGTTCCATGGCTTTCGAAACCCAGACGCTTACGCCCGCCGCCGCCCTGGCGCGGGACAATCCGGTGCGCATTCCCGGCGAAAGCGCCGAATACCGCGCCGCGCGGACGGCCCTGCTGGCCGAGGAGATCGAGCTTCGCCGGCATATCGAGCGGGTGGCGGCCAAGCGGCGCGCCCTGCCGCCGGGCGCCCCGGTCATCGGCGACTATCGCTTCCTGGGCGAGGAGGGCGAGGTCGATCTGGCGGGCCTGTTCCAGGACAAGTCCAGCCTGGTGATCCACAGCTACATGTTCGGGCCCGAGCGGCGCCGGCCCTGTCCCATGTGCACCAACCTGCTGGCGGCCTGGGAGGGCAACGCCGCCGATATCGGCCAGCGGGTTTCGCTGGCGGTGGTCGCCCGCTCGCCGCTGGAGCGGCTGACGGCCTGGAAGCGGGAGCGCGGCTGGCGGCATTTGCGGCTCTATCAGGACCTGAGCGGGGCCTATTCGCGGGACTACCGCGGCCTGCTGCCCGATGGGGCGGAGGTTCCGGCCCAGAACGTGTTCACCCGCCGGGACGGGACCATCCGCCACTTCTGGGCCGGAGAGATGACCGGCTCGACGGCCGATCCGGGCCAGGACCCCAGGGGCGCGCCGGACCCTGCGCCCCTGTGGCTGGTGCTGGACCTGACCCCAGAAGGCCGCGGGACCGACTGGTATCCCAGCCTGGACTATCCAGCATGAAGCTTTGGCCGGCCTAGAGATCAATCAGGCCGCCGTCGACGAACAACTCGGCGCCGGTGGTGTAGGTGGCGTCGGCGGCGAGGTAGAGGGCGGCGCGGGCCACCTCCTCCGGCTCACCGGTGCGGCCCAGCGGGATGCGGGCCTTGGCCCCCTCGATGAAGGCTTCCTTCTGCGCCGGGGTCAGGCCGCCCCGGTCCAGGATCGGCGTGACCACCGGGCCTGGGCTGACGGTGTTGACCCGGATGCCGCGCGGGGTCAGCGCCCGGGCGAAGGTGCGGCCGAACGAGCGCAGCGCCGCCTTGGTGGCGCCATAGACCTCGCCGCCGCCCAGGCCGCCGTTGGCGCCGGCGACCGATGCGGTGAGGATGATCGACCCACCGTCCGAAATGGCCGGGATCGCATGCTTCAGGAGGAAGAAGGCGCCCTTGACGTTGAGGTCGAACTGGCTGTCGTAGAAGGTCTCGTCCACGGCCTCGACCGGGGCGAACTTGGCGATGCCGGCGTTGACGAACAGCACGTCGATGCGTCCGTGCCTGGCCTTGACATGGTCGACCAGGGCCTTGGTGGCGGCGATGTCGGCGCCGTCGGAGACGATCGCCTCGACGCCCGGCAGGGCCGCTCGCGCCGCCTCGACCGAGGCCGGGCTGGAGCCGGTGACCACCACCGTGGCTCCCTCGGCCTGGAACAGTTTCGCGGTCGCCGCGCCGATGCCGGTGGTGCCGCCGGTGATCAGGGCGATCTTGCCTGCAAGCTTGCTCATGGGAACAGCCTCCTTGCTGTCATGCATCATGGTGCACGCACAGATGGGGTGGCGCAGGCTTCAGGGAACGGCGGCGGCAGCCGACATTTTCGCTCGATACCGATAGAAAACCTGATGGTAGACGGTCAAGAGATGCTCGCCGCGTCAGGATTCCATTGCCCAGGCGCGCTACTCACACCTTCAGAAATCCTGAGGCATGAACAAGGGCGTTGGCGATCAGACGTCGACCTCGGCGTCCAGGGCGTTGTCCTGGATGAATTCGCGGCGCGGCTCCACGAGGTCGCCCATCAGGCGCGAGAACATGTCGTCGGCGTCGTCTGCATGGTTGACCCTGACCTGCAAGAGGGTGCGGGCGTCGACGTCGAGGGTGGTCTCGAACAGCTGGTCGGCGTTCATTTCGCCCAGGCCCTTGTAGCGCTGGATCGACAGGCCGCGCCGGCCCGCCTCGAAGATGGCGTCCACCAGGTCGCGTGGTCCGCGCACGGGGCTGGAGCGGTCCTTGCGGCGGAAAACGCCGGGCTTGGCGAAGGTCTGGGCGAGACTGGCGCCGCGCTCGGCCAGGCGGCGCGCGTCGGCGGAGTGGATCAGCACCTCGTCCAGCACCAGCTGGTCGGTGACCCCACGGCGCACGCGGGTGAAGACGAAGCCGCCGGCCTCGCCCTGTCGCCCGGACCAGGGTCCATCGCCTTCCTCGGCGTAGAGGTCCATGCGATGCGCCACCGCCTCCGGATCGGGGGCCTCGCCGAACAGGCCGGCCAGGGCGCCCTGCTCGATCGCGAAACCCGGGGCGCGGGCGGCCAGGCGCTCGATATTGGCGCGGGCGCCGCGGCAGGTCTGCACCAGGGCCAGAAGGTCGGCGCCGGCGATCTGCTCGCCGGTGGAGAGCTCGAGCACCGCGCCCTCGACGCCCTCGTCGATCAGATAGGCCTCAAGCTCGCTGTCGTCCTTCAGGTAGCGCGAGGACTTGCCCTTGGACGCCTTATAGAGCGGCGGCTGGGCGATATAGAGGTAGCCGCGCTCCAAGACCTCCGGCATCTGCCGGTAGAAGAAGGTGAGCAGCAGGGTGCGGATATGGGCGCCGTCGACGTCGGCGTCGGTCATGATGACGATCTTGTGGTAGCGGATCTTCTCGATGTCGAAGTCGTCGCGGCCGATCCCGGCGCCGAGCGCGGTGATCAGGGTGCCGACCTGCTCCGACGACAGCATCTTGTCGAAGCGGGCGCGCTCGACATTTAGGATCTTGCCGCGCAGGGGCAGCACGGCCTGGTTCTCGCGGTTGCGGGCCTGTTTGGCCGAGCCGCCGGCGCTGTCGCCCTCGACCAGGAACAGTTCAGACTTGGCCGGATCGCGCTCCTGGCAGTCGGCGAGCTTGCCGGGCAGGGAGGTGATGTCGAGGGCCGACTTGCGCCGGGTCAGTTCGCGGGCCTTGCGGGCCGCATCGCGGGCGGCGGCGGCCTCGGCGATCTTCTGCACGATGGCCTTGGCCTCGGCGGGATGCTCCTCGAACCAGGTGGCGAGGCCGTCGGCGACCAGGCCTTCGACCGCCGGGCGCACCTCGGAGGAGACCAGCTTGTCTTTGGTCTGGGAGGAGAACTTGGGGTCGGGCACCTTGACCGACAGCACGCAGGTCAGGCCTTCGCGCGCGTCCTCGCCGGTGACCGAGACCTTCTCGCGCTTGGCCGCGCCGCTGCTTTCGGCATAGCCCGTGATGATCCGCGTCAGGGCCCCGCGGAAGGCTGAAAGGTGCGTGCCGCCATCCCGCTGGGGGATGTTGTTGGTGAAGCACAGCATGGTCTCGTGATAGCTGTCGTTCCACCACAGGGAGAGGTCGACCTCGACCTTGTCGCGGCGGCCGCGGATCACGATCGGGGCCTTGATCAGCGGCGTCTTGGCCTTGTCCAGGTGGCGCACGAAGGCCTCGACCCCGCCCTGGTAGGACAGGATCTCCTCGAACGGCTCGGCGTCGCGCAGGTCCGAGAACTTGATGCTGATGCCGGAATTGAGGAAGGCCAGCTCGCGCAGCCGGTGCTCCAGCGTCTTGCGGTCAAAGTCGATGTGGCTGAAGGTCTCCAGCGAGGGCATGAAGGTGACCTGGGTGCCGGTCAGGTACTCGCCATTGGCCCGCCGAGGGGCCTCGCCGGTGACCACCAGGGGGCTGACCGCATCGCCGCGCTCGAAGCGCATCTCGTGCACCTTGCCGTTTCGCCAAATCTTCAGCAGCAGGTAGTCCGACAGGGCGTTGACCACCGACACGCCCACCCCGTGCAGGCCGCCCGAGACCTTGTAGCTGTTCTGGTCGAATTTCCCGCCGGCGTGCAGCTGGGTCATGATGACCTCGGCCGCGCTGACCCCCTCGCCCTCGTGGATGTCGGTGGGGATGCCGCGGCCGTCGTCGGCGATGGTGGCCGAGCCGTCGGCGTTCAGGGTCACCTCGACCAGGGTCGCAAAGCCGGCCAGGGCCTCGTCGATGGCGTTGTCCACCACCTCGTAGACCATGTGGTGCAGGCCCGAGCCGTCGTCGGTGTCGCCGATGTACATGCCCGGCCGCTTGCGCACGGCGTCGAGGCCCTTGAGCACCTTGATGCTGTCGGCGCCGTAGTCGTCGGCGCCGTTGGAGGGATCGTAGGTCTCGGGGGTTTGGTCGGTCATTCGTCGTCCACAATGGCGAGACTGGCGGCGTCCACATGAACGCCCTGGGCTCGCCCCTTCAGGTCGCTAAACAGCGCTTCTTCGGTCCCGGTCAGGAAAGCCTGCAGGCCCAGCGCCTCGATTTCATCGAAGAGGGCCGCACGCCGGAGCGGGTCCAGGTGCGCGGCGACCTCATCGAGCAACACTACAGGATTCGGTGCGGATTTCGCACCCGAAAGTCGCGCAGCCTGGGCCAAAACCAGGTTCAAAATCAGGGCTTTCTGCTCACCCGTGGAGCATTCGGCGGCCGGGCGGTCCTTTTCCCGATGACGGACGGAAAGATCGGTGCGGTGCGGGCCGGTCAGGCTGCGCCCGGCGGCGGCGTCGCGTGGGCGCCCGGCCAAGAGCGCGCGGGCGATCTGGGCCTCGATCTCCTCGGTTGGCGCGCCCGCGAGCGCCATCTGCTCGAAGGGGCCGGTAAGGTCCAGGTCGGCCTGGGGAAAGGGCCGGTCGGCCCGGCCGTCGATCTCGGCCTTGAGCGCGACGAGGGTGCGGACGCGGGCCTCGGCCATCCGCGCCCCGGCCTCGGCCAGGCGCGCTTCCAGCGCGGTCAGCCAGTCGGGGTCCGGCCCCTCCTCGGCCAGGAGCCGGGCGCGCTCGCGCAGGGCCTTCTCGTAAGACGCCGCCTGGGCGGCGTGGCCGGGCTCGGCGGCGAACACCAGTCGGTCGAAGAAGCGCCGCCGCTCGCTGGCGCCCTCCAGGAACAGGCGGTCCTGCTGCGGGGTCAGCCAGACCAGGCGCAGGTGATCGGCCAGGCGACCGGGCATCGCCGGCTCGCCCTGGGCGCGGACCAGCCGGCGGGCCGCGCCGGGGGCCTCGGTCCCCGTGCCCAGGCGGACCGGCTCCTCAGCGGGGTCGCTCTCGACCTCGGCCGCGACGGCCCAGGCGCGGCCCGCGGCCTCGCCCGGCAGGCGGCGGCCGATCTCGGCGATGGCGGCGTTGCGCAAGCCCCGCCCGGCCGACAGTAGGCTGACCGCCTCCAGAAGGTTGGTCTTGCCCGCCCCATTGGGCCCGAACAGATAGACCGGCCGCCCGTCCATGGGCAGGGCGGCGCGCTCATAGCCGCGGAAGTCGGTCAGGGTCAGCTGGCGCAGGACGGCGCGGGTCATGGCGTGAGGGGCGCAGGGCCCCTCCCCTTGGGCAGGGGTTCTACACGCGCAGTGGCATCAGGACGTACTGCACGTCCGCGTCCACCGGGTCCAGGACCAGGGTCGGCGAGGCCGGGTCGGCGAAGCGGAACTCGGCGGTCTCGCCCTTGATCTGGCCGCAGACGTCCAAGAGGTAGCGGGCGTTGAAGCCGATCTCGAAGGGCTCGCCGTCGTAGTCGACCTCGATCTCCTCGACCGCCTGGCCGGCCTCCATGTTGCGCACGGTGAGCACGATGCGGCCGCTTTCGACCGTCATCTTCACCGAACGGCTCTTCTCCGCCGAAATGGTCGCCACCCGGTCCACCGCCTGGGCGAACAGGGCGTTGTCGACGGTCAGGATGCGGGTGTTGTCCTTGGGGATCACCCGCACATAGTCGGGGAAGGAGCCGTCGATCACCTTGGAGGTCAGGGCGGCGCGGCCGAAGGCGAAGCGCACCTTCTGGGCCGAGACCTGCAGCTCGACGGTCTCGCCGGCGTCTTCCAGCAGGCGCCGGGCCTCTTGCACGGTCTTGCGCGGCACGATGACGCCGGGCGCGCCGACTGCGCCTTCGGGCGCCAGCATCTCGGCCAGGGCCAGGCGGTGGCCGTCGGTGGCCACGGCGCGCAGCTTGGTCACCCCGCCGTCGACGACAGTGTGCAGGTAGAGGCCGTTCAGGTAGTAGCGGGTCTCCTCGGTGGAGATGGCGAAGCGGGTCTTGTCGATCAGCCGCATCAGGTCGACCGTGTCGATGCTGAGCGAGCTGGACAGGCCGTCCGAGGACATCACCGGGAAATCGCCCGCCGGCAGCACCGGCAGGTTGAAGCGCGAGCGGCCCGCCGCGATGGTCAGGCGTGGGTCTTCGCCGCTGTAGCGCAGCTCGACCTCGGCCCCTTCCGGCAGCTTGCGGACGATCTCGTAGAGGGTGTGCGCGGGCGCGGTGATCTGGCCGGGCTGGTCAACGCGGCCGGGCGTCTCGTCGATGATCTCCATGTCGAGATCGGTCGCCGACAGCGCGAGCGCATCGCGGCTGGTGGACAGGAGCACGTTGGAAAGGATGGGAATGGTGTTGCGCCGTTCGACGACGCTCTGAACATGCCCCAGCGCTTTCAGCAGAGCCGCGCGCTCGATGGTAAGCTGCATCTGGACGTCCGAATCTGCGGCCGCGGACGGCGATTCCTTCCTCCGCGACCCTTTAAAGGGGAGGGGAGATTAACTGAAAAGCAACGCCGGGGAAGAGGGTTCGGGCGGCGCAAAACCAATTCGGCGGAAGGCCGCCGCTTCGCCAGGCGCCCAAAGCCAAGCAAGCCCCTTCCCCCGCCGTTCGGACGGAAGAAGGGGCTCGTCGTCCGCCCAAGGGGGGTGGCTTCAGCCCCGCAGCTTGCGGGTCAGGACTTCCAGGTCGCGGGCCAGTTGGGGGTCTTCCTGGCGCAGGGCCTCGATGCGGCGCACGGCGTGCAACACGGTGGTGTGGTCGCGCCCGCCGAAGCGCCGGCCGATGTCCGGCAACGAGCGCGTGGTCAGGGTCTTGGCCAGCCACATGGCCGCCTGGCGCGGACGGGCCACGGCGCGATTGCGACGTTCCGAGATCAGGTCGGCCTGCTTCATGCCGTAGTGCTCGGCCGCCGCCTTCTGGATGTCGTCGACGGTGATGCGCTTTTCGGCGCCGCGCAGGTGGGGCCGAAGGATCGCTTGGGCCTCGTCCAGGTTCAGCGCTTCGACCCGCTCGCCCACCCGGGCGACCAGGGTGTTCAGGGCGCCTTCCAGCTCGCGCACGCTGTCGGTGAACCGGTCGGCCAGGAATTGCAGCACCTCGGGCCGGGCGTTCAGGCCAGGCTGGCCCATCGGCCGGCCGAGCTGGACCAGTTTGCGCTCGAGGATGCCGAGGCGAAGCGTGCGGTCGGCCGGCTCGATACCGCAGACCAGACCCGCCTGAAGGTGCGAGCGCAGCCGGGCATCCATTTCGGTCAGGTCGTTGGGCGCCCGGTCGGCGGTGAACACCACCCGGCGGCCGTCCTGGGTCAGGGCGGCGAGGGTATGATACAGTTCCTCCTGGCTCGACTGCTTGCCGGCGATGAAATGCACATCGTCGATCAGGAGCAGGTCGGCGGCGCGCAGCTCGTCTTTGAAGGCCGGGCCGGTGCGGTCCATCATCGCCCGCACGAAGCTTTGCAGGAACCGCTCGGCGGTCAGGTAGATCACCTTGCGGCCGGGCGAGGCGCGCATGGCCTCCCAGGCGATGGCGTTCAGAAGGTGCGTCTTGCCGAAACCGTAGGGGCCATGGAAGACGACGGGGTTGAAGTGGCCGTCGCTCCAGCAGGCTACCTTTTTCGCCACCGAGTGGGCGAATTCGTTGGCCGGGCCGGGTACGAAGGTGTCGAAGCGGAAGCGCTCCTGCAACCCGGGCGCGCGCGGCGCCGTTTCGGCTTCTTCGGCCGCCGGGCTGGCCAGGGCCTGCAGTGGGGCCTTGGGCGCCGGCGCCGGGCTGGCTGCGCCAGCGCTGTCTTGCGCCGGCGCCGCAGTGTCCAGCTCCGCCCGCGAGCGCAGTTCCAGAGCGCGGCGCTGAGGATCGTACTGCGACCACAGCTCGGTCACCCGCCGCCAGGCGTTGCGCCGCACCCAGTCTCGCGCGATCCCCGTCGGCGTGACCAGATAGAGCTCCCCTGCGGCGTTTTCACGCACCCCCGCCTGGCCCAGCCAGGAATTGAAGGTGTCCTGACTCATCTCGCTCTTGAGCGCGGCCGAGGCCTTGGCCCAGACCGCTTCCAGTTCGCCGCCCCCCCGGTTGGCAAGACTGGTCATCCCTCCCGAATAGTTCATCGTCATATCGCCAGCACCCCGAAACCGGTCTTGGTCCGGCCTGTTCCCGCAACGGCCGAGCCTCTATGATTCACGCAAAATTCCCCTCGTCCGGCGGTTGCACTACACCGCCGGCGCCATTCTTCCGTACTGAGATGGAAACATCCTGTGAGGCCATGCTAGCCGGCGCCAAAGCCCGGTCAACCGGGATTCTTCGCGCCGTCGACGGATATTTCGATTGACTCTAAGTAGTCCCTCAACGGGCAAGGAAAACTCGTTTTTGGGCTTCTGTTCACGGAACAATTCCCCACGCGCCAACCAAGCCGCAAGACCATATAGGCCCAGCGGCTTGGCTGGAATTACTTAGATTTTCTCGAAGGTTAACGCCCGGTTGGACGTTATTACGCGGTCGCGAGCTTCTTCAGCTGGGCGGCCAGACGCGACACCTTGCGGGCGCCGGTGTTCTTGTGCACCACACCCTTGCCGACAGCGCGCATCAGCTCGGATTGCGCCTCGACGAAGGCGGCCTTCGCCTTGGCCACGTCGCCGCTGGCGACGCTTTCTTCGAACTTGCGCAGATAGGTGCGCACGCGCGAGCGGCGGGACTTGTTGACCTCAGTGCGGCGGGCGATCTTGCGGATCGCCTTCTTGGCGCCGGGGTTATTGGCCATGGATCTAGAGCCTCGGAACGGACGGGGCGACGGAGTTCAAACCGCCGCGGAAAATCAGAAGGAGGGGCATATACGGGAAGCGCCACGCCGGGTCAATCGGGTCTGAAGCGTCGCCGTCAAATCGTGTGTGCATGGCCCTGTGCATGACTATTCAAGGACCCTCCACCACAAGACCCTGCTTGCGTAGCATGGCCGGCACGCTGTCGGGCCCGACCAGGTGGCCGACCCCGACGACCATCACACTGACTCCGGGCTGCGCCAGGCGTCTCTGCATCACCTTCACCCAGCGCCGGTTCCGGTCGACCACGAGCGCCTTGTAGACACCGGGCGCCTCTTCTTTCAGCGGGTCCACGGCCTCGGCCCGGATCCCGGCCGTATCGCCCGCCATCCAGGCGGCGATCAAGCGGTCGTACTTCGCTCGGCCCTCCTCCAGTTCCCCCAGGGTTTCGCGCAGGGACGCGAGCTGGTCATGGGTCGGCGCCTGGGACAGATAGCCGATCTGCTGCTCCGGGGTCTCGAAGGCGAAACGCGCCAGCGTGGCCGGCGCCGTCGAGGACAGGGCGTGCTCCACCCCATCGTTCTGCTCGGCGCCCTCCTGGGCGTAGGCGGCGACCGAAAGGGTGACCTCGGCCAGCCAGGGCTTCAGCCGGTCGAGCCCGGCGATCGGCACGCCGTAGCGCTGGGCCATGGCGGCCAGGCGCTCGCGGTCCTTAGGCGGCAGTTGCGAGCTCAGGGTGACGCCCGGGGGCTCCATGCCGACCTTGATGGCCAGCTGGCTGGCCGCCAGCGCCGAGGCGTCGTCCAGCGGGATCTCGAACCAGAGGTCGCTGGCGTGAGCTATGGCGTCGTTCAGGGCCGGCGGCCGCCAGTCGAGCCCGGGCGGCAAAAGGTGCACCGAGCCGAACAGGACCAGGGTCGAGCCGTGGCCCTTGACGATCCACACCGGCGGCTGGGCCTGCGCCGCGCCGGCGCTGAAGGCCACCAGGACGGCGGCGAGGAGGGAGCGGAGTAGCTTGAACATCATCGAAACCTAGGCGCACGGCCAAGGCGGCGCCAGATGGCGCGCGTGAAGCTCTATTTCTGGCAGGTCGCGCAGAAGAAGGTCGAGCGGCCGCCTTGGACCGCGCGCTCGATCGCGCCCCGGCAGCGCGGCGTGCGGCAGGGCTCACCCTCGCGGCCATAGGCGGCGAAGCTGTGCTGGAAATAGCCCAGCGCCCCGTCGGCCGAGGCGTAGTCGCGCAAGGTGGAGCCACCGGCCTCGATCGCTTCTTCCAAAACCTCGCGCACGGCCTGGACCAGGGTCTTCAGCGCTGCGGGCCTGATCTCTCCGCCGGGCTTCAGCGGCGAGATGCGCGCGCGCCACAGGGCCTCGCAGACATAGATGTTGCCGAGGCCGGCGACGATGCGCTGGTCGAGCAGCAGGGTCTTGATCGCCTGGCGACGTCCGGCCAGTTCGCTCGCGAGATGGGCGGCACCGAAGCCCGGGCCCAGCGGCTCGGGGCCGAGGCCCGCGAACCAGGCGTGATCGCCCAGCTTCCCGGTCTCGATCAGGTCCATGTAGCCGAAGCGCCGGGGGTCGAAGAAGGTGACCACAGGGCCGGCCTCGGTGTGGAACACCACATGGGCGTGCTTGGGGTCGGCCGGTGCAGCGAGGGCGAATTCCCCCGGCCGCGCGCGGCAGGGCCCCCCCTCGATCTCGAAGCGGCCGGTCATGCCGAGGTGCATGACCAGGGTCTCGTCCCGGTCGAGCCGGGCCAAGAGGTACTTGGCCCGCCGCTCCAGCGCCTCGATCCGCGCCCCGGTCAGGCGCTGGACGAAGCCCTCGGGCAAGGGGAAGCGCAGGTCCGGCCGGCGCTGTTCGACCCGCGAGAGGCGCGCGCCTTCGAGCACCGGCTGCAGGCCGCGGCGGACGGTTTCGACCTCGGGAAGTTCGGGCATGACAGGGATGTAGGCCGCGCTGGGGCGCTTCGCCACAGCTTGTTGCGCTGAGGGATGGCGGGGCGGCGCCATCAAGGCTAAGACGCGGGGCCATGAGCAGCACCACCGCCAGCTTCGGTTTCAAGGATGTCGACCCGGCCGAGAAGCCGCGCCTGGTGCGCGGCGTGTTCGACCGGGTGGCCAGCCGCTACGACCTGATGAACGACCTGATGAGCGCAGGCGTGCATAGGATCTGGAAGGACATGACCGCGGCGCGGATGAACCCGCAGCCGGGCGAGGTGATCGTCGACTGCGCCGGCGGCACCGGCGACATGGCCATGCGCTACGCCAAGATGGCCCGCGCCGCCCAGGTCCGCCGCGGCGGCGAGGACGCCCGTATCCTGGTGGTGGACTATAATGCGGAGATGATCGCCGCCGGCCGGGCCCGCGGCGGCGCGCCGGAGATCGCCTGGGCGGTGGGCGACGCGCAAAAGCTGCCTCTGCCGGACGCCTGCGCCGACGCCTATTCCATCGCCTTCGGCATCCGGAACGTCACCGACATTCCGGCGGCCTTGCGCGAGGCGCGGCGGGTCCTGAAGCCCGGCGGCCGGTTCCTGTGCCTGGAGTTCTCCCGGCCGACCACCGAGGCCTTGCGGGGCGCCTATGACGCCTATTCCTTCAAGGTGATTCCGGCGATCGGCGGCCTGGTGGCCAAGGACCGCGAGTCCTACCAGTACTTGGTAGAGAGCATCCGCCGGTTTCCCGACCAGGAGACCTTCGCCCGGATGATGCGCGAGGCGGGCTTCGCCAAGGTCACGGTCACCAACTTCACCGGCGGCGTCGCCGCCCTGCACCAGGGCTGGGCCCTCTCTCGATAATGAGCCGGCCCGCCGCCTTTGTCCGGCTGATCGGCGCCGTCTGGATGCTGGCGCGGGCCGACGCCCTCATTCCGCGCGAGATCGATCCGATCCTGCCGCCGCCGGCGCGGCTGGGCGCGCGCTTCTTGCGCCTGTTCGCCGGCCCGCAGGCCAGGCGCGGCCGGCCAGGCGAGCGGCTGGCGGCGGCGCTGGAACGGATGGGGCCGGCGGCGATCAAGCTGGGCCAAGTGCTGTCGACCCGCGCCGACATCTTCGGCCGCCCCTTCGCCGAGGACCTGTCGCACCTGAAGGATCGGCTGGCGCCCTTCCCGGTCGAGGTGGCCAAGGCCGTGGTGGCGCGCGAACTCGATCGGCCGGTCGAGGTGGTGTTCGCCACCTTCGAGCCGCCGATCGCCGCCGCCTCCATCGCCCAGGCCCATCCCGCGACCCTGCACGACGGGCGCAAGGTGGCGGTCAAGGTGCTGCGGCCGGGGATCGAAAAGCGCATCGCCCGCGACGTCGAGACCCTGGAGTTGGCCGGGCGCCTGGCCGAACTGTTCGGACCCGAGGCCCGGCGGCTGGAGCCGCGCGCCCTGACCAGCATCGTCGCCCGGGCGCTGGAGCTGGAGCTGGATCTCAGGCTCGAGGCCGCGGGCGCCAGCGAACTGGCCGAGGTCATGACCGCCGACGGCTTCATGCGGGCGCCGGGCGTGGTCTGGGAGGGGGTCTCGCGCCGGGTGCTGACCCTGGACTGGGCCGAAGGCATGCCGCTGTCGGACCCCAAGGCCCTGGAACAGCCCGGGATCGATCGCAAGGCCATAGCCGACAACCTGATCCGCGCCTTCCTGGCCCAGGCCATGGACCACGGGGTGTTCCACGCCGACCTGCACGAGGGCAACCTGTTCGTCGCCGCGCCGGACCGGATCGTGGCCGTCGACTTCGGCATCGTCGGGCGGCTGGACGCGGTCGCCCGCCGTCACCTGGCCGAGATCCTGTGGGGCTTCCTCCAGCGCGACTATATGCGCGTGGCCAAGGCCCATTTCGACGCCGGCTATGTGCCGCGCCACCACTCGGTGGAGGCCTTCGCCCAGGCCCTGCGCGCCGTCGGCGAGCCCAATGTCGGCCGGCCCTCGGCGGCGGTCTCCATGGGGCGGCTCCTGGGCCAGCTGTTCGAGATCACCGCCCTGTTTGACATGCGCCTGAGGCCCGAGTTGGTCCTGTTGCAGAAGACCATGGTCACGGTCGAGGGCGTCAGCCGCGCGATCGACCCGGGGCATAACCTTTGGGCCTCGGCCGAGCCGGTGGTGCGCCGCTGGATCATGCGCGAGCTGTCGCCGGCGGCGAAGATCAAGGACTTGGCCCAGGACGGGGTGAAGGCCCTTCAGGCCCTCGCCCGCCTGGCCGAGGCGCGCGAGGCCGCCCCGCCGGTCGTGGTGGTCGAGCCCAACCCCTGGCCGGGGCGGCTGGGTTGGCTGGTGGCAGGCGCCGCCCTGGCGGCGGCGGGGATCTGGGGCTGGCTTCGGCTTCAGGGCTTGGCTTGACGCCAGCCGCGCGGCTCTCACGCGATCATATGCAGCAGGTGCAAGGCGTCGCGGACATTGTCGAACATCTGGCCGGTTTCGGTGAGCACCATGGCCGCGCAGGCATAGAACAGCGGCGGCGCCCGCGCCTCGACGCGCAGGGCCGACCCCGCGAGCCCTCGGATGGGCGGCGTCTGCGCCAGGGCGGCCGCGAGACCGCCGATCAGCCAGCCGGCGGCCACGTCGAGCGGATAGTGGATGCCGAGATAGACCCGCGCCAGACCGAAGAAGGCCATGCTGAGCAGGGTCAGGGCCACCGAAGCCGTGCGGCTGACGGTGAAGAGGCCGAGGGTCAAGGCGATCGAGAAGGCGGCCGTGTCGCTGGGGAAGGCGCTCCAGCCCTCCATGTCGGCGGCCCGGTCGACGGCCAGTTTGTGAAAGCCGCTGGCCGCATCGTACATCGGCCGCACCTCGAAGGGCGCGAAGTGGGCTATGAGCCGCGCCAGGCCGATCGACAGGATCGCGCCGCCGAGGCCGGCCACGAGCCTCGCCCGACTTTCCGGCGTCTTCTGGGAGAACCACAAATAGATGTAAGGCATTGTCAGGATCAGTTCGCGCGGAAACACGTTCTGATCCAGGTGCCAGACAATCTGATCCAGTCCCGCATGTCCGGCTGGACCGTTCAGCAGGTGAAAAAGATACAGATTGATCGCCGACAAACTCACCGCAGGCCCTACTTCGCAACCGGGGCGGCGGTTATAGGCCGGCAGGGCTTAACCGTCACATAACCGTTGCGAAAGCTTCGCAGTCTCCGGTGACGCCGGGGCGGACTGGCCTGCTTGCGCTTTGCTAAAGGGGGCAGCCTCCTGGCCGGGCGAGGATGACAGGTCTGGGTCGGAGTCCATCGTTGGGTAGGGCTGCCAGCAATGGAAAGCTTCTAATGACGTCGATGCTCGGCGATTCTCCGAACCCCGCCGTGGCCCAAGCAGCCAAGGGCTGCAGGTCTCACCGTTGCGATATGACCGTCGCTGCACAATGCGCTGGCAAACCGCACTGGACGCTCGCATGGAATTTCGGTGTTCTTAGCGCCATAGCAAACGGGATTGCCCGGGCAGTCAAAGTGCCCCAGTTCCACGGCAACGCATTCTTCCTGCGTATTTGGCCCGTCTACGCAGTCGGCAGAATGTCCAGCAACGTCGACACATTCACGAACGGGGAGCGAACCGCTGGGGTGGGTGAAGGTCGGCGAACAACCAGTGGCTACAAGAAGGCCAAGAAAAAGCAGCCCATCCCTTATCACCGCAAAACCCGCGCCAGCAGGAACCCGTCATGCCCCTTCTCGCCCACGGTCTGCACCGCCGTGGCGCTGACGCGGGGCTCCCGGCCGGCGAGGTCGAGGAGGTCGCGCACGCCGGCGACATTGGGGTCTTGGCTGGAGCCATCGGTGATGGCGCTGGCCCGCACTACGTTGTCGACCACGATCAGGCTTCCAGGCCGGGTCAGCTTCAGCGCCCAGGCGAAGTAGTCGGCGTTGCTGGCCTTGTCGGCGTCGATGAACACGAACTCGAACGGTCCGGCGCCCTCGGCCTGGAGCTTCGGCAGGGTTTCGATCGCCGGCCCGACCCGCACCTCGGCCCGATCCGCGAGGCCGGCGGCGGCGAGGTTGGCGCGGGCGACCTCGGCGTGGCGCGGGTCGATCTCCAGGCTGATCAGACGGCCGCCTTCCGGCAGGGCGCGGGCCAGCCAGATGGTCGAGTAGCCGGCCAGGGTCCCGATCTCGAGGATCCGACGCGCTCCAGCGGTCAGGGCCAGAATCTGCAGCATCCGGCCCTGGTTGGCGGCGACGGCGATGGGGGGCAGGCCCGCGGCGTGGCCGGCCGCCTGGGCCGCTTCGAGTACCGAGTCCGGGCCCAGAAGCGCCTCGTTCAGGACCTTGTCGACCTCGCTCCAGAGCGCCTGGGGCATGCCCGCCTCCTTCAAACTCAACCCTGGTCGTCCTCCGACCCGCCGCGCGACGAGCGGCGAGAATAGCGGTGATAGGAGGAACCGTCAGAGCGGTCCGCCCGCTGGGCCTCGCGTTCCTTCTGCTGATCCCAGTAGGCCTGGCCGTCGCGCGGCTTGAACATGGTGCGCGGCGCGCCCTCGCGGTTGCTGACCACGAACACATTGCCGCTGGGGTCATAGAGCAGCCTGTCGCCGTTGGAGCGGGTCAGGGTCAGCACGTCCTTGGGCGGCTTGTCGATGAAGGCGTGGGCCTTGGCCACATAGTCGTCGACCGACTTGGCGCCGAAGTCGGCCCCGTCGCGCTCGAAGTGGTACTGGGCGTTCTCCTCGGCCGTGTGCTGGCGGTTGGCGGCCCACATCGGCTTGCCCGAGACGAGCGGGATCGGCTTGTTGCGCGGGTCGTTGGGGTCATTGCGATAGCTGCCGGCCGCAGCCGGGCGGGCGGCCGAATTTGAGGCGACGCTCATCGTCCGCCCATCGTTGCTGGCCGAGTGGTCCCGCGCCGGGGTGCTGGCCGGCCCGCCGTCGCAGGCGGCCAGGACCAGAAGGGCGCACGACGCCGCGAGCGCCGACCAATCGGCGCGACCTTTACCTTTCACCATCATCCGTCTCCTGCGGAGGTTGTATGAACAAACTAAGAACAAAAAGCTTGGCGTTTGTCCAGCGCCTTTTCAGCGGATAATGATCGAGGCGGCGGAGCGCGAGGCGAAAGCGTGGACAGCAAACGGGTTCTGTTGATCGTCGGCGGCGGGATCGCCGCCTACAAGGCGCTAGAGCTTACCCGCCTGTTCCGCAAGGCGGGGGTCGGCGTGCGGCCGATCCTGACCGCCGCGGGCGCCGAATTCGTCACCCCCCTGTCGCTGTCGGCCCTGGCCGAGGACAAGGTCTATCGGGACCTGTTCTCCCTGACCGACGAGGCCGAGATGGGCCATATCGAGCTGTCGCGCTCGGCCGACCTGATCGTGGTGGCGCCGGCGACCGCCGACCTGATGGCCAAGGCCGCGAACGGCCTCGCCGGCGATCTGGCTGCGACCACGCTCCTGGCCACCGACAAGCCGGTGCTGATGGCCCCGGCGATGAACGTGCGCATGTGGCTGCACCCGGCCACCCAGAGGAACCTGAAGACCCTGGCCGCCGACGGGGTCAGATTCGTCGGCCCCGACGAGGGGGCCATGGCCTGCGGCGAGTTCGGGCCGGGGCGCATGGCCGAGCCCGCGGCGATCTTCGCCGCGGCGATGAAGATGCTGGACGGCGGCCGGCCGCTGGCGGGGCGGCGGATCATCGTCACCGCCGGCCCCACGGCCGAGCCGATCGACCCGGTGCGGGTGCTGACCAACCGCTCCAGCGGGCGGCAGGGCTATGCGATCGCGGACGCCCTGGCGCGGCTGGGGGCCGAGGTGACCCTGGTCTCAGGACCGACGGCGCTGGACGCGCCCTCGGGCGTGCGCCGGGTTTCGGTCGAGACGGCGCAGGAGATGCTGGAGGCCGTGCGCGCAGCCCTGCCGGCCGAGGCGGCGGTCTGCGTCGCCGCGGTCAGCGACTGGCGCCCGGACGAGGTGTTCGGGATCAAGCTGAAGAAGGGCAAGGACGGCCCGCCGACCCTGCGCCTGGTGGAAAACCCCGATATCCTGGCCGAGCTTTCCGCCGCTGGCCCGGGCCGGCCAAGGCTGGTGGTCGGCTTTGCGGCCGAGACCAACGACGTCGAACTGCACGCCCGGGCCAAGCTGGCGCGCAAGGGCTGCGACTGGATCATCGCCAACGACGTCTCCGAGCCCGGCGTGATGGGCGGCTCGGACAATGCGGTGATGATCATCACCCGCGACCACGTCGAGCGCTGGGAGCGAGCGCCCAAGGACGAGGTGGCTGGGCGTATCGCGGCGCGGATCGCCGAGGCGCTGGGCTGAGCCCTTTGCGGCCGAATCCTGTGGATGAATCTGGATCCCCGCCTTCGCGGGGATGAGCGGATATAAGAATCCGGTTCTATCGGACGCTCAGCCGCGCGAGATCCCCTCATGACCCCGACCATCGCCGTCACCCGACTGCCCCATGCCGAGGGCCTGCCGTTGCCGGCCTACGAGACCCCGGGCGCCGCCGGCATGGATCTGCGCGCCGCCGTGCCCGAGGGCGAGCCGATCGTCCTGCGCCCCGGCTCGCGGGTGATGGCGCCGACGGGGCTCTGCATGGCCATCCCGGAGGGCTACGAGGCCCAGGTGCGGCCGCGCTCTGGACTGGCGGCCAAGGCCGGAGTCACCTGCCTGAACACCCCCGGCACCATCGACAGCGACTATCGCGGCGAGGTGAAGGTGATCCTGATCAACCTGGGCGAAGAGGACTTCACTATCCGCCGCGGCGACCGCATCGCCCAGATGGTGATCGCCCCGGTGACCCAGGCCGGCTGGACCGTGGTCGACAGCCTGGACGAGACCACCCGCGGCGCCGGCGGCTTCGGCTCGACCGGGGGGAACTGAGCTTCGTCAGCTCGCCGCCGAGCGCACCTCGAAGCCTTCGTAGTCGTTGGCCGCGACCGCGTCGCAGCGCTCGCGATAGAGCCCGACCCCGCCGACATAGGGCATGAACACGCGGGGTTTGCCCGGCACGTTGGCGCCGATGTACCAGGAGTTGGCCAGGGGATAGAGGGTCGTGTCGGCCACCTCGTTGACGTGGGCGACCCAGGCTTCCTGCGCTTCCGGCGTGGCCTCGATCACGCTGGCCTGGCGCTGGCCCAGCCAGGCCAGGCAGTCGGTGATCCAGTCCACATGCTGCTCGATCGAGACGATCATGTTGGACAGAACAGACGGGCTGCCCGGGCCGGTGATGGTGAAGAGGTTCGGAAAACCGGCCACCATCAGCCCCAGATAGGTCTTGGGCCCGTCCGCCCAGACGTCCTTCAGCGCCTTGCCCTCGCGCCCGCGGATATCGATGCGGTTCAGGGCGCCGGTCATGGCGTCGAAGCCGATGGCGAAGACGATGGCGTCGGCGGGATACTCCTTCGCGCTGGTGCGCACGCCCGCGGGCGTGATCGCTTCGATCGGCGTCTCGCGCAGGTCGACCAGCTCGACGTTGTCGCGGTTGAAGGTGGCGTAGTAGCCGGTGTCGATGCACAGGCGCTTGGTCCCGAACGGATAGGTCTTGGGCACCAGGGCCTCGGCGGTCTTCGGATCCTTGACGATCTCGCGGATCTTTTCGGCGACGAATTTCTGCGCCGTCAGGTTGGCCTCCATATTGACGCCGATGTCGTTGAAGGCGCCGCCCAGGCTGAAGCCGCCGCGCCGCCAGCGGTCCTCGAAGATCGCCTGCCGTTCCTCGTCGCTGACCTCCAGCGCCGACTGGTCGTTGGGATCGTGGGCGATGAAACCGACCGAGGACACGCGCTGCTCGGCCCTGTGCCTGGCCCGGTTGGCCTTCCAGTCGGCGGCGAACTTGGGATCGAGCGGGCCGTTGTGGGCGGGCACGCTGTAGTTGGGCGTGCGCTGGAACACGGTGAGGCGGGCGGCCTGCCTGGCGATCTCGGGGATCGACTGGATGGCGGAGGAGCCGGTGCCGATCACAGCAACCCGCTTGCCGGTGAAATCGACGCCCTCGTGCGGCCAGCGGCCGGTGTGGTAGGTCGGCCCCTGGAAACTCTCCAGCCCCGGGAACTGCGGATCGTTGGCGCTGGAGAGGCAGCCGGTGGCCATGATGCAGAAGCGGCCGGTGACGGTCTCGCCGCGATCGGTGGTCACGGTCCAGCGGCTGGCCGCCTCGTCGAACACCGCCGAGGTGACGCGGGTCTCGAACTGGATGTCCTTGCGCAGGTCGAACCGGTCGGCGACGTGGTTGGCGTAACGCAACAGCTCCGGCTGGGCGGCGTAGCGCTCGGTCCAGGCCCAGTCGTCCTCCAGTTCGGGGGAGAAGGAATAGGAATATTCCTGGCTCTCGATATCGACCCGCGCGCCCGGATAGCGGTTCCAGTACCAGGTGCCGCCGACCCCGTCGCCGGCCTCGAACACCCGGGCGGTGAGGCCCAGGCCCCGCAGCCGATGCAGCATGTAGAGCCCGGAAAAGCCTGCGCCGACGATCACTGCGTCAAAGGCCTTGTCCGCCATGGCCGCACTCCCTGGTTCTTGTCGTTGGTGAGCGACGATAACCTAAGTTTCGACGGTGGGAAGGCTCCGCGCGCAACGGCAGGAGTTTTACCGTCCGCCGATCTCCGGCGGCGGCTTCAGATAGCCGCCGAACGCCTCCTCGATCCCCTCGGCCACGGCCAGGGTGCGGCTGTCGCCGCCGTGGGGGCCGATGATCTGGACGCCTACCGGGCGGCCCGATTTGGCCAAGCCCGCTGGCAGGACAGTGGCGGGCAGGCCCAGCGCGGTGGCGAGTGCGATCCAGTTCAGCATGGAGACGTAGGGGATGGTCTTGCCGTCGGACTGCTTCAGCACGCGCTTCTGGAACGGCTTGTGATCGTGCGGAAAGGCGGTGACCGGTGAGATCGGGGCGATGATCACGTCGCGCTTGTCGAAGGTGGCCTTGACCTGCACCGCCAGCCGCTCGCGGGTCTCGTGCGCCGCAAGCCACTCGGCGTGGGTGGCGCTATAGGCGAGCACCTGGCCGGCCCAGCCCATGGGGTCGGCGCCGAAGCGCATCGCCAGCTTGGCCATGCCGCGCAGCCGCTGCATGTCGGCCTGGACCTTGGTCGGAAGGTCGGTAGCCACCACCGAGCTCAGGAGGGTGGTATAGGCGGTGATCAGGGCCGGGGCGTCGACCGGGCGGATGGTCTCGACCTCGCAGCCGGCGCCCGCCAGGCGGGCGCCGAAGGCCTCAACCACCGCCTTGACTTCGGGGTCCAGCGGAAAGCTCGGCTCGTCGATCCACAGGCCGACCTTCAGCCCCTTCAGCGCCGCAGGTTGAGCCTTGGGCGCGATCGGACCCTGTGCGATCACCGAGAGCAGCAGGCGCAGGTCGCGCGCCGAGCGCGCCATGGGCCCGACCACGTTCAGGTCGCGAGCGGCGTAGGCGCCCGGCGCCGGCGGCACATGGCCGGACTGGGAGACCAGGCCCCAGGTCGGCTTGTGCGACAGGACCCCGCAGAAATTCGCTGGCACGCGCAACGAGCCACCGATATCCGAGCCAATCTCCAGCGCCGTGATCCCCACCGACAGCGCCGCCGCCGCCCCGCCGGAGGAGCCGCCGGGGACGCGGGTCACGTCCCAGGGATTGTTGGTCGTCCCATAGACGTCATTGTAGCTCTGCCAGTCGCCGGCCATCACCGGCACGTTGGTCTTGCCCCAGGGAATGGCCCCCGCGGCGCGCGCCCGGGCCACCACCTCGGCGTCATGGGCGGTGCGGTTCAGCAGCGCCTTCACCCCCGCCGAGGCCGGTAGGCCGTCGACGTCGAAAGTATCCTTGATGGTCATGGGCAGGCCGGCGAAGGGGCCCAGGGGCTCGCCGGCTATGCGGCGCTCGTCCACTGTTCTGGCGCGTTCGCGAGCGGCGGTCAGGTCCGTCGCGACCACCGCGTTCAACCCCTTGGTCTCCTGGCGCCGGGCGATGGCGGCTTCCAGGAGTTCGACCGCGCTGATCCGCTTGGTCACCAGGGCCTGAAGCTGGCCCAGGGCGTCCAGCGAAAGAATGTCGCTCATCGGGCCTCCCGAAAGCCGAGCACGTCCATCATGTCATACAGCCCCGGCGGCCGGCCCGCCGCCCACAGCGCCGCCGCCACCGCCCCGCGGGCGAACAGGCCGCGGTCGCGGGCCGAGTGGGCCAGGGTGATAATCTCCTCCTCGGCGGCGAAACTGACCGCATGCTCGCCGATGATCCCGCCGCCGCGGACGACGGAAAAGCCGATGCCGCCCTCGGGCCGGGGACCGGTGACCCCGTCGCGGGCGCGGATGGCGACCTGGGCCAGGCTGACCTCGCGCCCCCGCGCCGCGGCCTCGCCCAGCATCAGGGCGGTGCCGGAGGGGGCGTCGACCTTGCGCCGGTGGTGGCTCTCGCTGACCTCGATGTCCCAGTCGCGGGCCTGCAGCGCGCGAGCGGCCTGCTCGACCAGACCCAGCAGCACGTTCAGGCCCAGGGAGTAGTTGCCTGACCGGACGATGGCGGTGCGCTCGGAGGCCTCGTCCAGCCAGGAGACCTCCTCGGGCGAAAGGCCGGTGGTGCCCACGACCAGGGCCGGGCCGCCGCGCTGGGCCGCCGCTCGCGCCAGGGCCAGGGACGCCGCCGGGGTGGAGAAGTCGACGATCACGTCGCTGCCGGCAAGAAGTTCGTCGAAGCTGGCGAGCTTGGCCCCCTCGATCGCTTCTCCGGCGCGATCCGGACGGTCGGCCAGCGGGCCGAGGCTCGCGCCCGGCTCGGCCCGCACCACCGCGGCCACGGCCCGACCCATGCGCCCGAGCGCGCCGGAGACGCCGATCCTGACCGGGTTCGCCATCGCCTCTGTCCTCCACGGAGCCCGCCCGCCCTTCGCCCTTAGTCGGGCTTGGCGGCTTGGTGGTCAATGCCCCAAGGCTGCGCCCGTCCGGCTTGACTGCCCCAGCGTCGGCAAAGCCCATGCAGAAATGCGATTGGGCTTGATCGGTTCAGGCTCTAGGGTGCGCCGACACGAGGAGCCGCGGGGCCGTTTGGGGCGGATAGAAACCCGCGGGGCATAAAGAAGAAGCATGAGCGATACCGAGAAGCGGACCTTCACCGACGAGGAAGCCCTCGCCTTCCACAAATACCCGACCCCCGGGAAGGTGGCGGTCACCCCGACCAAGCCCATGGCCACCCAGCGCGACCTGAGCCTGGCCTATTCGCCGGGCGTCGCCGTGCCGGTGCGCGCCATCGCCGCCGATCCGGACACCGCCTACGACTACACCTCCAAGGGCAATCTGGTGGCGGTGATCTCCAACGGCACCGCCATCCTGGGCCTCGGCGACCTCGGCGCCCTGGCTTCCAAGCCGGTGATGGAAGGCAAGGCGGTCCTCTTCAAGCGCTTCGCCGACGTCGATTCCATCGACATCGAGGTCACCTCCAAGGACCCGGACGAGATCATCACCGTGGTCAAGAACATCGGGGCCACCTTCGGCGGTATCAATCTGGAGGACATCAAGAGCCCCGAGTGCTTCCGCATCGAGACCGAGTTGCAGGAGCTCCTAGACATCCCGGTGTTCCATGACGACCAGCACGGCACCGCGATCATCTCCGCCGCCGGCTTGATCAACGCCTGCCACATCAACGGCAAGCGGCTGGAGGACGTGAAGCTGGTCCTGTGCGGCGTCGGCGCGGCGGGGATCGCCTCGCTGGAGCTGATGAAGGCCATGGGGGTGCGGCACGAGAACTGCATCGCCGTCGACACCACCGGGGTCATCTACCAGGGCCGCACCAACGGCATGAACCAGTGGAAGTCGGCCCACGCGGTCGATACGCCGCACCGCACCCTGGCCGAGGCCATGGTCGGCGCCGACGTCTTCATCGGCCTCTCGTCCAAGGGCGTTCTGACCACCGAGATGGTCGCCTCGATGGCGCCCAACCCTATCATCTTCGCCATGGCCAATCCCGACCCGGAGATCACCCCGGAGGAGGCGCGCGCCGTGCGCCCCGACGTGATCGTGGCCACCGGCCGGTCGGACTATCCGAACCAGGTCAACAACGTCCTGGGCTTCCCCTACATCTTCCGCGGGGCGCTGGACGTGCGCGCGCGCACGGTCAATCACGAGATGAAGATCGCCTGCGCCAACGCCCTGGCCCAGCTCGCCCGCGAGGACGTGCCGGACGAGGTGGCGGCGGCCTATGCCGGCAACGCCCTGAAGTTCGGGCCGGACTATATCATCCCCTCGCCCTTCGACCCGCGCCTGATCAGCTACATCCCGCCCTTCGTGGCCCAGGCCGCGATGGACACCGGCGTCGCCCGCCGGCCGATCACCGACATGGACGCCTACAGAGCCTCCCTGGCCCAGCGGCTCGATCCCACCGCCGGCTTCATGCAGAAGATCTCCGGGGCGGTGATGGCCGGACCCAAGAAGCGCATCGTGTTCGCCGAGGGCGAGGAGCCCAGCGTGATCCGCGCCGCCTACGCCTTCGAGACCGAGGGCCTGGGCCACGCCATCCTTCTGGGCCGCGAAGAGCTGGTGCGCGAGAACATGATGGTGGTCGGCCTGCGCCCCGACGATCATCCGCTTGAGATCATCAACGCCCGCCTGTCACACCAGGGGCCCGGCTATGTGGACGCCCTCTATAAGCGTCTGCAGCGCGACGGCTATCTGCTGCGCGACGTGCAGCGGCTGATCAACCAGGACCGCAACAGCTTCGCCGCCTCGATGGTGGCCATGGGCCATGCGGACGGCATGGTCACCGGCGTGACCCGAAATTTCGACCAGGTGCTGGACGAGGTGCAGCGGGTGATCGATCCCGCGCCCAGCGGCCGGGTGCTGGGCATGTCGATCCTGATGGCCAAGGGGCACACCCTGTTCGTGGCCGACACCAACGTCACTGAGATGCCTGAGGCGGGCGACCTCGTCGAAATCGCCATCGAGGCGGCCAACGCCGTGCGCAAGCTGGGCCACAAGCCGCGGGTGGCCTTCATGTCCTATTCCACCTTCGGCCAGCCCATGGGCGAGCGGTCGGAAAAGGTGCGCGAGGCGGTGGCGACCCTGGACGAGCTGGGGGTCGATTTCGAGTACGAAGGCGAGATGCCGCCCGAACTGGCCCTGAACCCGGAGCTGAGGGCCAACTATCCGTTCATGCGCCTGACCGACAGCGCCAACATCCTGATCATGCCGGCCATCCACTCGGCCTCGATCTCGACCAAGTTGGTGCAGTCCCTGGGCGGCGCGACGGTGATCGGGCCGATCCTCCTGGGCCTGTCCAAGTCAGTGCAGATCTGCCCTCTGTCCGCCTCGGTGTCCAAGATACTGCAGATGGCCACCATGGCGGCCTACAACCTGGCGCCGACGGAGTAGGGCTTGAAGGCGTCTTTCCCGCCGGTCGTTGACGCCGGCGTGCGCATTCTCGTCCTCGGCAGCCTGCCAGGGGAGATGTCACTGGCCGCGGCGCAGTACTACGCCAACCCGCGCAACCAGTTCTGGCGGTTGATGCAGGCGGTGACCGGTCGGCCGCTCCTGGGGGCGGCCTACGCGGAGCGTTTGGCCCAGCTGCTGAGCGCTCACGTGGGCCTTTGGGACGCGATCGCCATCGCCGAACGCAGGGGCAGCCTCGACGGCGCCATCCGCAATGCGGCGGCCAATACGCTGGCGGACCTCGTCGCCTCGCTCCCGACTTTGCGCGCAGTCGCCTTCAATGGCGCGAAGGCCGCCGCCATCGGCCGCAAGGAACTGGGGCAGCCAGATGGCCTCGCCTTGATCGACCTGCCCTCGAGCAGCCCGGCTCATGCACGGGTCTCGTTTGAGGGCAAGCTTGCCGCCTGGATGGCGTTGAAGCCCTATCTGGCCTCTTGACCTGAAGGCGGAAGGCGCGCAAACACCGCGCCCTTCCAAAAGCAGGCTTCGCCATGTCCGCCCGTCCCGTGATCGGCGTCGATTTCGGCACCACCAATACGGTGGTCTCCCTGCTCGCGCCTACGGGCGAGGCCGATCTGGTGCGGTTCGACGGCCTGGGCGAAGGCCGCGCCCCCTTCCGTTCCGCGCTGGCTTTCCACAGCGAGCACGACCACGGCGGGGGGCGGCGGATCGAGGCCGGGCCGTGGGCGATCGACGCCTATCTGGACGATCCGGGCGAGACCCGTTTCATCCAGTCGTTCAAGAGCTATGCCGCCTCGAGCCTGTTCTCCGAGACCACCATCTTCGGCCGCCGCTACAGGTTCGAGGACATGCTGTCGGCCTTCCTGCTGCAGCTGAGGAAGCACGCCGACGCAGCCTTGGCTGAGCTGCCGCCGCGGCTCATCGTCGGCCGGCCGGTGCGGTTCGTGGGCGCCAATCCGGACGCCGACCTGGCCTTGAGCCGCTATGAGACCGCGTTCCGGCGGCTCGGCTTTTCAGAGATCCTCTACGCCTACGAGCCGGTGGCGGCCGCCTTCTTCTTCGCCAAGCGCCTGACCCGGGACGCCACCGTGCTGGTGGCCGACTTCGGCGGCGGCACCAGCGACTTCTCGATCATCCGCTTCGAGCGCAGCGCCGGGCGGCTGGACTCGATCCCGCTGGCCCAGTCGGGCGTGGGTCTGGCCGGCGACGCCTTCGATTACCGGATCATCGACCAGCTGGTCTCGCCCGAGCTGGGCAAAGGAACCAGCTATCGCGACTACGACAACATCCTGCCGATCCCGATCCGCTACTACGCCGCCTTCGCCCGCTGGGACCAGCTGGCCCTGCTGCGCGCCTCGCGCGACATGCGCGGCATCCGCGGCCTGGTCAGGACGGCGCTGGAGCCGGACAAGCTGAAGAAGCTGGTCGAGGTCCTGGACGGCGAATACGGCTATCCGCTCTACCAGTCGGTCTCGCACCTGAAGGAGGCGCTGTCGGCCGAGGAGGCGGCGAGGTTCGTCTTCCATGCGGGCGAGGTGTCGATCGAAAAGGATGTGCGCCGGTCCGAGTTCGAAGGCTGGATCGGCAAGGAGCTGGCGGCGATCGCGGGCGCCGTCGACGAGGCCCTGGCCGGCGCGAACCTGACGCCCGACGGCGTGGATCATGTGTTCCTGACCGGCGGCTCATCCTTTGTGCCGGCGGTCAGGCGCATGTTCGAAGACCGCTTCGGGGCGGAGAAGCTGGACAGCGGCGCGGAGCTGGAATCCATCGCCGCGGGCCTTTCGCTGATCGGCGCCGAGGCTGACCTTACGCCGTGGTGTCGCGCGGCGCCGGTTTCGACGGCTTAGCCGGACTTGAACGCCGGGCCACCCAGACGGCCAGCACCATGGACAGCACGCCGACGAGCCCCGCATAGAAGAAGAACACCACATAGCCGGCGCCCAGAGCGGCGGGAGAAACATGCGACTTCGCCATGGCGCCGGTGAACGCTCCCGGCGCATGGGAGAACAGGCCCCGCAGGGCGCCGAGCGGCCCTCCGCTGTCGGCCGCACGCGCCGCCGCCTCGACGATACGGCCCGATTGCGAGGCCACCAGCTTGCCGGGCAGCGAATAGAGCGAGGAAAACAGCGCATATTGCGTGGCTGTGAAGCCGGCGCTGGTCAGGCTGGACATGTAGGCGATCAGGCAGGTCCCGGCGAAGCCAGAGACCACGTTGTCGATGCCGATCGCGGCCAGCAGGCTCGGGAAATCCGGCCCCTGTGTCGCCAGCCAGGCGAAGATGGTGTTGGTGATCGGCAGGGCGAAGGCCCCGATGACCATCGAGCGCATCACCCCCAGGCGCGCCACGGAAAAGCCGCCGGCGAACACGCCGACCATCGACATGGCCACGCCGAAGACCTTGCGCGCCTCGGCGACCTGAGTCTTGGAGAAGCCTAGGTCGAGATAGAACGGGGTCATGATGTTGAGCACGAAGTCCGACAGGCGATAGACGCAAATCAGGGCCAGGATCAGCACGGCCGTGTTGCCGAAGCGGCCGAAAAAATCGCCCAGCGGCTCGCCGAACGCGGAGGAGAGATAGACGCCGGGCCGGGTGCGCAGGCGGGGCAGGGGACAGGCCGCCACGACGATCACCGCGCCGCCGAGCAGGACGCCCAGGAGTTGCAGCCACACCCCGTCCGGCTTGGCCACCCATGCGGCCTGCAGCCAGGCGGCGGCCGCCGTCAGGCCAAGCGCGCGAACGGCGCCGGCCAGCACCTCGCCATTGGCCCCGAGGCCTGATCCGAGCAGCAGGGCGCCCAGGGACAGCAGGCCCAGCCGCGCCAGCCATTCCATTCCCTCCCAAACCGGGGACGCCGCCATGTCGGCATGCGGCAGCGGGCGGATGATGCGGCTGAGCTCCCTGGGCGCGCAGAGTACGGCCAGCATGCCCAGCCCCATCAGTCCGGCCATCAGGCCGTAGGACAGGTTCCAGCCATAGTGATCGGCCAGCACCAGCGGCACGGCGCCGGCGACGATGATGGCGATGCGATAGCCCCACTGATAGGCGGCGGCCATGGCCCCTTGCCGGTCGCTCTCGGAGGCCTCGATGCGCCAGGCGTCGACGACGATGTCCTGGGTCGCCGAGGCGAAGCCGGTGAAGACGGCGAACAGCGCCACCGCGCCGAGCCCCGTTTTCGGGTCGCCCCGCGCGACCAGGAGCAGCCCGCAGGTGACGGCGATCTGGGCGACCAGCATCCACGAGCGCCTATGGCCCAGCCAGGCGGTCAGGCCTGGGATCGCCGTGCGATCGACCACCGGGGCCCAAAGGAACTTGAAGGAATAGGCCAGCGTCGCGAGGCTGAAGAAGGATATCACCTCGAGCGACAGGCCGCTCTCCCTCAGCCAGGCCGAGAGGGTGTCGAAGATCAGAAGATTGGGCAGGCCCGAGGCGAAGCCCAGGGCCAGCATCACCGCGATCCGGCGGTCCAGGAACAGGGCGAGCGCGCCGGCGACGCCCCGCTTGCCGCCCGCCGGCGTCGCCTCGTTGTCCACCGACATCCAGCTACCCTAGCGGCGGCGGACCCGCCGCCAAATCAGGACGCGAGCTTCGCCTGCGTCGCCGGCCGCGTCCAGCCGGCGCGGGTCCAGCGGCGCAAGGCGCCCCGCAGGACGGATTGTTCCAGGGGCTTGGTCAGGAAGTCGTCCATGCCGGCGGCCAGGCAGTCGCGGCGGTCTTCTTCGAAGGCGTCGGCGGTCAGGGCCAGGATCGGGGTGCGGCAGCCGCGCTCGCGCAAGGTCCGCGTCGCCTCGCGCCCCCCCATGCCTGGCATTCTGAGATCCATCAGGATCAGGTCGAACATCCCGCTGGCCCCCGCCTCCACCGCCTCGGCGCCGGTGGCCACGCGCGAGACGCTGCAGCCTTCCCGCTCCAAGAGCGAGCGAGCCAGGAGGGCGTTGATCGGATTGTCCTCGGCCAGCAGGACCCGCACGCCGGTGACCTGCTCGGCCCGTTCGTCATGCGCCGAGGGGAGGTCGGCGACGTCACCGGCCACCGCCAGCACCCGCTCGACCAGGGAGACGGCGCGCAGGGGCTTGATCAGGTAGCCGCCGAAGCCGGCTGCGCGATAGCGGGGGATCTCGGCTCGCGCCTCGGGCGGGATCAGGATCAGGCTGGGATGGCCCGCCACGGGCCGCGGCCGCCGTCGCCCCTCAGCCAGGGCATGGTCGATCAGGACGACGGCGCCGGCCGGCAGCGGCGCGTTGCATGCAGCCTCGAGGCAGAGCGCCTCGCCGCCGGCGGCGCGAACCTGGGCCGCGGCGGCCTCGCGCACGATCGGGTTGGGCGAGACCACGGCGACGCTGTGGCCGGCCAGGGGGCGCGCCTCGCCGCCGGCCTCGACGATGGGAAACTCTGCCTCGAACCAGAAGCGGGCCCCGCCGTCCGGCGGGCTGTCCAGCCCGACCCGACCGCCGTGGGCGGCGGTCAGGCGGCGGACGATGGCGAGGCCGAGGCCGGTGCTGTCGCTGCGGCCGGTATGGACGTCGGCCTGGACGAAGGCTTCGAAGATCTTCTCCCGCTCGGCCTCGGCGACCCCGGGGCCGGTGTCGGTGACCATCAGGCGCACGCGCGCGCTGCCCTCTCCCAACGGTTCGACCTCCACCGAGAGCAGGGCGCCGCCGGCCTCGGTGAACTTGATGGCGTTGCCGGCGAGGTTGAACAGGATTTGCCTGAGGCGCCCCTCGTCGGCCAGGATCTGCGGCGCGCCCGCCGGCGCGGTCCAGCCGATCTCGAGGCCCTTGGCGTGGGCCTTGGGGCTGAGCAGCTCGGCCACGCCCTGCAGCAGGCGGGTCAGGTCGAGCGGAGCGGGGTGCAGGGTCAGCCCGCCGGCGTCCATCCGCGCCAGGTCGAGCACATCGTTGACCAGGCCCAAAAGGTGCTCGCCGCACTCGTGCAGCGATGCGAGATAAGCCCGCTGATCCGCCGCCAGCTTGGTCTCGGCCAGAAGGCCGGCCATGCCCAGGACCCCGTTCAGGGGCGTGCGGAACTCGTGACTTAGCGAGGCCAGGTAGTTCTCCCGCGCCTCCACCGCCGCCTGGGCCCAGCGGCCGGTCAGGAGCCGCGCCCCCTCCGGCAGCAGTGTCAGCTTCCAGGCGATCAGCCGGCCGCTGGGATCCAGGGTCTCGCGCCGCTCGCCGGGGACGAGGCTGACAATCCAGCCCGGCTGGACCGCCGCCGCCTCGAAGGCGGCGTTGGCGGCCAGCACCGCCCCGTCGCCCCCGATCAGGGCGGCGGGGGCGTCCAGGGCCTGGATCAGGGCGCGGGCTTCGGTCATGGCCCGAGCCTAGCGGGAGTCCGCTTAACGGGCGGTCAAGCGGGCTCGTTCGAGAAGATCACCGTCCCCGACGCGGCGAACATGCCGCCGACGCCGTGGCAGACCGAGATCTTCGCCCCCGGGACCTGGGCCGGGGCGATACCGCGCATCTGCCTGACGCTCTCCTGCAGGGCGTACATGCCGTACATGCCCGAGTGCATGTAGGAGAGGCCGCCGCCATTGGTGTTCAGGGGCAACTTCCCACCCGGCGCGGTGTTGCGCGCGCCGATGAAGTGCGCGCCTTCGCCCCGTTCGCAGAAGCCCAGATCCTCCAGGCCATAGATCGGCAGGTGGGCGAAGGCGTCGTAGATCATCAGGTGATCGACGTCGGCGTGGCTGATCCCAGCCTCGGCGAAGGCCTTCCTGCCGGAGACGCGGAAGGCCTTGGAGGTTGTGAAGTCCTCCATCTGGCTGACGATCTGGGTCTCGACGCTCTCGCCGGTCCCCAGGATATAGACCGGCTTCTGCGGGAAGTCCTTGGCCCGCTCGGCGCTGGTCAGGATCAGGGCCCCGCCGCCGTCGGTGACCAGGCAGCACATCAGCATGCGGAACGGCCAGGCGATCATCGGCGAGTTCAGCACGTCTTCGACCGTGATCGGGTCCTTGAAGCTGGCGCGCGGGTTCCTGGCCGCCCATTCGCGCTGGATCACAGAGACCATCGCCACCTGTTCCTCGGTGACGCCGTAGGTCTTCATGTAGCGAAGCGCCGGGATGGTGAACATGGTCGGCGGCGAGGTGACGCCGAAGGGGACCTCGAACTGACCGCTCCAGCTGGTCGGCGAGCGGCCCCAGCCCCCGGCGCCGACCCGCGAGCGGCCGGATTCGCCGTGGGTGATCAGCACGGTCTTGCAAAGGCCCTCGTTGATCGCCGCCGCGGCGTGGCGCACGTGCAGCATGAACGAGCAGCCGCCGACGGCGGTGCCGTCGACCCAGGTCGGGGTGATGCCGAGATACTGCGCGATGGCCACCGGGCTTTCGCCGGCGGTGGCGACGCCGTCGATGTCCGAGGGCTTCAGGCCGGCGTCGGCCAGGGCGTTCAGCGCGGCGTCGGCGTGCAGGCCGATTACCGACACGTCGGGAATCTTGCCCATCTTGGTGGTCTCGGCGGCGCCGACCACGGCCACGGATTTCTGCTTCATGACGCTCAGCCCTTCGCTGGCTGGAAGAAGGGCAGCGAGATCTCGTCGCTGAAGCTCTGGAAGGTCACCTCCAGCGGCATGTCCAGCGCCAGGGCCTCTGGCGTCTGGGGACAGCCGACGATGTTGGTCATCATCCGAGGCCCCTCCTCCAGGGTCACCACGGCGATGGAATGAGGCTCGCTACCCATATCGGGGCGCGGGCGATGGTTGATCACGTAGCTGTAGAGACTGGCCTTTCCGCTGGCGGGAAACACCTCGACCTCGCGCGAGGCGCAGGCCGGGCAGAAGGGACGCGGCGGGAAATAGGCCTGTCTGCAGGCCGTGCAGCGCTGAAGGCGGAGCTCGCCGGCCTTGCAGCCCTCCCAGAAATGCCGGGTCTCCGGCGTCGGCTGCGGCAAGTGTCTATCCATTCTCTTGGAATCCCTCGGAAAAAATTTCGTACGTGAGCGTCAATGAGTCTGCGCGGATAAGCCGCGTGGCCTGGAGCTTCAAATCCAGGTTGGAATCAAGTGAAACAGATTTAGTTGAGCGCCGCGAGGGGGCTGCGGGTCGGGCGCAGGCCTGTCCGGGACGCCCTCGGCAAAACCTTTGTTCAGGCGCAGTTCATTCCGGCGTGGCCAAGTTTGGCGCCGTTGTTGCTGTCACGTCAGTTCACCAGATTCGGGTGGGCGATATCGGAACGGTTTTCCGCATCGCAAGCCCTTTTCGGGACGTGGCTTGAGCAGCGAAGTTCGGGGATCGAGATGGGTTTGGCGACGCGGATACCGGCCGGCAGTCATCAGACCGACGGCGTAGGCGCGCGCGGCGCATGGGTCATCAGCGCCAAGCGCGAGGTCGCCTCCGTTGCGCCGCGCAAGCGCGCCGCGAACGATATCGAAGCCGCCCGCCAAACCGACGTCACCCTGGTCACCAACGCCGCCTGGACCGACGCCCAGCCGACCCTGTCGGTCCTGACGCCCTTCCTGCGCGACGACCCGACCCGCCTGATGAAGGCGATCGAGGCCCAGGCCGCGGTGCTGCCGGGCCGGGTGGAGATCGTGGCCCTGGACGACGGCACCGGCGACGAAGTCCTGGCCCGCGAGGTCGCCGACCAGGTCAAGGCCCTGGGTATTCCCGCCGCCTTCGTCCGGCTCTCGGCCAACGAGGGCCGCGCAGCCGCCCGCAATCGCCTGGCCCAGTTCGCCCGCGGCCGGCACCTGCTGTTTCTCGACGCCGACACCATCCCCGATCGCGCCGACTTCCTCCTGGCCTATGCCGAGATGATCGAGGCCGGCGACCCGCCGCTGGTGATCGGCGGATTTTCGCTGATCCAGGCCTCGCAGGAGCCGCGCTACGACCTGCATCGGGCCATGGCGATCATGCTGGACTGCATGCCGGCGCCTGTGCGCCAGGTCACCCCTTGGCGGTTCGTCTATGGCGCCAACATCCTGGTGCGGCGCGACGTGATGGCCGACACCCCGTTCAATCCCGACTATCGCGCCTGGGGCTGGGAAGACCAGGAATGGGGCATGCGGGTCGCCGAGCGCTGGCCGATCGTGCATATCGACAACACCGTCAGCCATATGGGCCTGGACCCGGTCTCGACGCTTTTGGACAAGTACGCCGCGTCCGGCGCCAACTTCCAGAAGATCCTGGCCGACCATCCGGACTTGGTTAAGGACTATCCGGCCTACAAGGCCGCCAAGCTGCTCTCCAATCTTCCGTTCAAGCCCCTGTTCCGCAGCCTGGCCCGCAAGGTCGCCCTGTCCGAGCACGCCCCGATGCTCGCCCGCACCTTCGCCCTGCGCCTGTTTCGCGTGCTGAACTATCTGGCCTCGCAATGACGCCTTGGGCAGACTGTCGGGGCCCTGATTTGAAGAGCCCCAAAGCATGTCCGCCCGCGACCGCCTACAGCATAATGAGGCCGGGCGAGATCGCCCGGCCTCATTATGCTGTAAATTCAAAAGATTGAGCGCGTTGTGAGCGCAGAACCGGTGTCCACTTCTGCGCAACGCGCTCTGGCCGAACTGATCCACGCCTCTCGGCGCATGGTGGTGTTCACCGGCGCCGGCGTCTCCACCGAATCCGGCATTCCCGACTTCAGGAGCCCCGGCGGGGTCTGGAGCCGGATGAAGCCGATCTATTTCCAGGAGTTCGTCGCCAGCGAGGACAAGCGGCGCGAGGCCTGGACCCGCGCCTTTTCCGGCGTCGCCGGCTGGGTCGGGGCCGAGCCCAACGCCGGCCACCGCGCCGTCGCCAAACTGGCGGCCGAGGGCAAGTGCAGCGCCGTGATCACCCAGAATGTCGACAACCTGCACCAGGACGCCGGCGTGCCGGCCCACCAGGTGATCGAGCTGCATGGCAACGCCAGCTACGCCGCCTGCCTGGACTGCGGCCTGAGGCACGAGCTGGCGGACCTGAAGGGCCCGTTCCTCGAACGCGGCGAGATTCCCGCCTGCCGGTCCTGCAGCGGCCTGGTCAAGACCGCGGTGGTCTCCTTCGGCCAGCCGATGCCGGAGGCGGCCATGGCGCGGGCCGAGGAAGAGGCCCTGGCCTGCGACCTGTTCCTGGTGCTGGGCTCGTCCCTGGTGGTCTATCCTGCCGCCGGCTTTCCGCTCATGGCCCGCCGCAACGGCGCAGCGCTGGTCATCGTCAATCGGGAGCCCACCGAGCAGGACGGCTATGCGACCCTGGTGCTGCACGAGGAGATCGGACCCCTGATGAGCGCCGTCGTCGGGGTGAACTGAAGGCGGCCTCAGCTCATCAGCCGCACCGGGTCGGACCCGTCCCAGCGCTCGGCGGTCTTCCTGATCTTGTCGAAGAAGCCGGCTATGCCGTTGCTGACGTCGTAGAGCTCCATGGCCCCGGCGCAGTCTTCCCCGGCGGTGTCGAAATAGACGAAGCGGTTGGCGCCCAGCCGCCCCTGCTGGATCACGCCATAGCCGAGGTCGGTCAGGCGGGCGAGGTCGGCTTCGAAATCGAGGGTCCAGGCGGTCAGGTGCTGCAAGCCTTCGCCATGGGCGGCGCGGAAGTCGCGGGCGAGGGAGGGGGCGTCGTTGTGCTGCTGGATCAGCTGGATCTGCAGGCCGCCGGAGCAGGCCAGGGCGATACTCATGTCAGGCCGCGACGGGGCGCCGTGATAGCGGAAGTCCTCGATCTTGACGCTGTCGAACACGAAGAACGGGCCGACGCCCAGGACGCTGGTCCAGCGCCGCACGGCCGTATGCAGATCACCCACGACGTAGCCGTTCTGCCGCACAGGCCCGAAGATCCGGCTCATGCTCGCCCCCCTTTTGGTCAAGGCCTGGCGGGCGGCACTGTACAGCCTTCAAGGCCGTGCGTCGCGGGCAGACAGGCGTCGCCGGGCGGGTTAGAGGTGCCTCTCCGCCTGGCGTGACCCAAGAGCGATCCGATGGACCTGAAGACCTACGGCGACGACATCTTCCTCGAGCCCGATCCGATCGACCCCGAGACCCTGGCCAATCTCGGCCCGCTGGGGCCCATGGCCGGGATCTGGGAGGGGACCAAGGGCGTCGACCTGCATCCCGAGGCGGACGGACCGCTGAGCGAACCCTATCGCGAGCGCTACGAGCTGCAGCCGATCGATCCCCAGACCAACGGGCCTCAGCTCTATTACGGCCTGCGCTACCGCACCTTCATCCGCCGGCTGGACGAGGAGAAGGCGTTTCACGACCAGGTGGGCTACTGGCTATGGGAGCCGGCGACCGGGGCGGTGATCCAGACCCTGGCCATTCCGCGGGGGCAGGTGGCCATGGCCGGCGGCTTCGCCGCGCCCGACGCCAGGCGCTTCGAGCTCAAGGCCGAGTTGGGCTCGCCCCAGTTCGGCATTCTGTCCAACCCGTTCCTCGACAAGGCCTATCGCACCCTGGCCTGGACCGTCGCGGTGCAGATCCACGACGACGGGACCTGGTCCTATGAACAGGACACCGTGCTGAAGATCGAGGGCCAGGACCAGGTGTTCCATCACACCGACAGGAACCGGCTGGGCCGCGTCGCCGCCGCCACGCGCAACCCGCGGGCGGCGGACGAGCGACCGTAGAGGGACCTCAAGCCACCGTCAGCTGCACGTCGATATTGCCGCGTGTCGCGTTGGAATAGGGGCAGACCTCGTGGGCCTTGGCGACCAGGGCCTCGGCGGCGGCGCGCTCGACGCCCGGCAGGGAGACTTCGAGCCCCACGGTCAGGCCGAAGCCGCCTTCCGCGCGCGGGCCGATGCCGACGGTCGCGGTCACCGTGGCGTCCGCCGGAACCTTGGGTCCGCCCTGGGAGGCTACGAACTTCATCGCCCCGATGAAGCAGGCGGCGTAGCCGGCCGCGAACAGCTGTTCGGGGTTGTTGCCTTCGCCGCCCGGGCCGCCCAGTTCCTTGGGCGTGGTCAGCTTGACGTCCAGCGAGCCGTCCAGGGTGGCCGAGCGGCCATCGCGGCCGCCGATGGCGCGGGCGGAGGTCTTGTAGAGCACGTTGACGGACATGGTCGGTCTCCTTGGTTGAGTTAAATCGCACACGATTAAATCGTGTGGCGCTTATATGAGCCGCCGCTGGCGACTGTCAAGCGATTGCGATTAAATCGCGTGCGATATATATCTGTCATGGAAGCGAGACCCCTCATGTGTGCGCGTCCCCGCCTTCGCCGGGACGAGCGCTGGAGAAGACCATGGCCCGTGCAGAATCCTCCGACGACGATCACCTGAAGCTGGGCGACTTCCTCTGTTTCGCCATCTATGCGGCGGGCCACGCCTTCAACCGGCTGTACAAGCCGCTGCTGGAGCCCCTGGGGCTGACCTATCCTCAATTCCTGGTGATGGTCGCCCTGTGGGAGGAGGATGGCCAGACCGTGGGCGAACTCGGCGACAAGCTGACCCTGGAGTCCAGCACCCTGACCCCGCTCTTGAAGCGGATGGAGTCCCAGGGCCTGGTGGCCCGCCGCCGCGATCCCGCCGACGAGCGCCAGGTGCGCATCAGCCTGACCGACCAGGGCCGGGCGCTGAAGGAGCAGGCCAGGACCATCCCCGCCTGCCTGTTCGAGCAGTCGGGCATGAAAGTGGAGGACGTCATCCGCCTGCAGCGCGAGATCACCGCTCTGCGCCAGGCGATGAGCGAAGCGGGCGGCTGACCGCCGGAACACCCCTTCCGCCGAAACGTTGGGAATCGAGGCGCCGGGCGCGCCAGGCCAGGAAATTATTGGCTTTGCGGCATCGACTGTCGCTTAACGCCCCTATATGCGCCCCATCGGCCCGCAGCGTTCCGCGCGGCGGACCGTCTGTTCGTCATGCTTGCAAGGATCCCGTTCCATGTTCTCCCTCCCCGACCTGCCTTACGCTTACGACGCCCTCCAGCCGGTGCTCTCCGAGACCACCATGCGCACCCACCACGACAAGCACCACGCCCGCTATGTCAACGTGACCAACGAGATCCTCGGCGACGCCGCGGTCGGCGCCCTGGAGGACGTCGTCCGCAAGGCGGTGGCCGAAGGCCAGAAGAAGCTGATCAACAACGCCGGGCAGGCCTGGAACCATGCCCTGTTCTGGGAATCCATGACTCCCGGCGGCCAGGCGCCCGGCGGCGACCTCGCCGCCGCCATCGACGCCGACTTCGGCGGACTGGAGGCGCTGAAGGCCAAGTTCGTGGCCGAGGGGAACGGCCACTTCGGCTCCGGTTGGGTTTGGCTGATCGCCAAGGGCGGCAAGCTCTCGGTCGAGACTACTCACGACGGCGCGACCGCCCTGGAGCTGGGCGGGACCGCGCTGCTGGTCTGCGACCTCTGGGAGCACGCCTACTATCTCGACCACAAGAACGACCGCGAGGGCTTCCTGAAGGCCTGGTTCGACAGGCTGGCCAACTGGCGCTTCGCCGACACCCAGTTCGCCGCGGCCAAGGCCGACGGCGCCGGCTGGACCTATCCGGCGGCCACGGCAAAAGCCGCCTAAGCGCTTGATCCCTTCCCTTGGTGTGGGAGAAGGGATCAAAAGCAAGGAATCGGGGATGGACCTCTTTCACTTCGGCGCGGTGCGCAGCTGGGTCCATCCCGAAACCTTCCAGGTCGGCCGCCTGCCGGCCCGGGCGACCCTGTGGCCGTTTCCGGACGCTGCGAGCGCTCTGGCCTGGCGGCGCGAGGCCAGCCCCTTCGTCCGCCTCCTGAACGGCGACTGGCGCTTCAGCCTGGCCGAGCGGCCCGAAGCGGTCCCCAAGGCCTTCGTCCGGCCGGACTTCGACGACAGCGCCTGGGCCACGCTGCCCGTCCCATCGAACTGGACCATGCACGGCTTCGATCGGCCGCATTACACCAACGTGGTGATGCCATTCGCCAACCCGCCGCCGAATGTGCCGGACGCCAACCCCACCGGCCTCTATCGCACCCCCTTCGAAGTCCCCGCCGACTGGACTGGGCGGCGGATCGTGCTGCAGGTCGGCGGCGCTGAGAGCGTGCTCTACGTCTGGGTCAACGGCCTCCCGGTCGGCCTGGGCAAGGACTCGCGCCTGCCGCAGGAGTTCGACGTCACCGATTTCGTCCGTCCCGGCGAGGCCAACCTTCTGGCCTGCGCCGTGGTCAAGTGGTCCGACGCCAGCTTCATCGAGGACCAGGACCAGTGGTGGATGGGCGGCATCCATCGCGACGTGCTGCTCTATTCGACCCATCCGACCCACATCGCCGACGTCTTCGCCGAGGCCCGGCCGGATGCCGCGCTTCAGCATGGCCGGCTCAGCGTGACGGCCAAGATCGGCTACGCCGCCGCCCCCGAAGACGGCTGGGCGATAGAGGCCCAGCTCTATGACGCCGAGGGCCGGCCGGTGCTGGCCTCGCCCTTGAGCAGCCTGGTCAAGGGCGACGCCTGGACCCACAACCCCTATCGCGGCCCCCTGGGCCAGGTGACCTTGGAGGCCGAGGTCGCCGCGCCGAAGCTGTGGTCCAGCGAGACGCCGTATCTCTATACCCTGGTGGTCGGCCTGATCGACGCGGCCGGCGAGACGGTGGAGGCCACCGCCTGCCGCCTGGGTTTTCGCCGGGTCGAGCTGGGTGACCGTGAACTGCTGATCAACGGCAAGCCGGTGCTGATCCAGGGCATGAACCGGCACGAGCACGATCCGGTGCGGGGCAAGGCGATCACGCGCGAAAGCATGGAGCGCGACATCCGCCTGATGAAGCAGTTCGGCGTCAACGCCGTGCGCTGCTCGCACTATCCCAACGCCGAGGCCTGGTACGACCTCTGCGACGAATACGGCCTCTACCTGGTCGACGAGGCCGACCTGGAATCCCACGCCTATATCCACCAGCTGTGCCAGGACCCGCGCTACGCCGCCCAGTTCCTGGAACGCGGCCTGAGAATGGTCGAGCGGGACAAGAACCACCCCTCGGTCATCGCCTGGTCGCTGGGCAACGAGAGCGGCCATGGCCCAAACCATGACGCCATGGCCGGCTGGATCCGCCACTACGATCCCTCGCGCGTGCTGCACTATGAGGGCGCGGTCTGGGCCTGGGATACGGAAGCCAGCCATCCCATGCACGGCAAGGGCGGCCAGGGGCGGCTGGCCAGCGACCTGATCTGCCCCATGTACCCGCCGATCGACGCCCTGGTGCGCTGGGCTCAGCTGAACGACCCGGCCGACCGGCGGCCGATGATCCTGTGCGAGTATTCGCACGCCATGGGCAATTCCAACGGCAGCCTCAGCGACTATTGGGACGCCTTCGAGACCCATCGCGGCCTGCAGGGCGGCTTCATCTGGGAGTGGTGCGACCACGGCCTCCTGCAGCACGACGACCAGGGCCGCCCCTTCTTCGCCTACGGCGGCGACTTCGGCGACGCGCCCAACGACCTGAATTTCTGCTGCGACGGCATCGTCTCCGCCGACCGCAAGCCGCACCCGGCGCTGTGGGAATTCAAGGCGCTGGCCCAGCCGCTGGCGGCGCGCTGGGCCGGGGGCGAAATCGAGATCCGCAACAAGCGCGACTTCACAGACCTTTCCGATCTGCTCGGAGACTGGACCCTCGAAATCGACGGCCGACCGGTCGCCGAGGGCGCCCTTCCGCGCCTGTCGACGCCGGCGGGCGAGGCCGAACGCATCGCCCTCGATCTGCCAAGGCCGGCCATCGAAGCGGGGCAGGAAGCCTTTCTGATGCTGCGCTTTCGCCTGGCCGAGGCTACGACCTGGGCCGAGGCGGGCCATGAGGTGGCCTGGGAGCAGTTGCCCGTCGAGCTTCCGGTTCAGCCGGCCAAGCCGAAGCCCGCTCGCGTCTCTCCGCCGCTTTCGGTCATCGAGGATGACCTTGCGGTCAGCATCGCCGGCGACGGCTTCAGTCTCGCCTTCGACCGCGCCCAGGGCCGCATCGTGCTACTCACCTTTGGCAAACGGCTCGTCATGACCGCCGGGCCGCGGCTGCAGGTCTGGCGCGGGGCCACCGACAACGACGGCATCAAGGGCTGGAGCGGCCAGAAAAAGAAGCCCCTGGGCCGCTGGCTGCAGGCGGGGCTGGACGCCCTGACCTTTGCAGCGCCGCAGATCGAGGTCGGCCGCGACGATGAGGACCTGCTGCTCGAGATCGTTCAGCTGGCCGCCTGCGCCGCGGCGCCGGACGCCGTGACCCACCGGCACCGCTACCGCGTCCGGCCCGACGGGCGCATCCGGGTCGAAAACCGGTTCGAGGTCTCCGGCGCCCTGCCGGACCTGCCGCGCCTGGGCGTGACCATGACCCTGCCGGACGCCTTCGAGCAGATGGAGTGGTTCGGCCGCGGCCCGCTGGAGAGCTACAGCGACCGCATGCGCGCCGCCTGGATCGGCCGCTTCTCCGGCACGGTCACCGGCCAGTATGTGCCCTATGTCATGCCCCAGGAGCACGGCAACAAGACTGACCTGCGCGAACTGACCCTGTCGGCGCCGGGGGCGGCGATCCGCTTCACGCCCGGCCGCGCCTGCGAGGGTTCGGCCAGCCATTTCGCGCCCGAGGACCTGTTCGCGGCCACCCACACCACGGACTTGGTTCCGCGCCAGGAGGTGCTGGTCAATCTGGACGTGGCCCAGCGCGGCCTCGGCACAGCGAGCTGTGGGCCGGACACGCTGGAGCGCTACCTGATCCCGCCGGGGGCCTATGCGCTGGACTTCGAGATCGAGGTCGAAGCCGGCTGAACGAGGCCTGGATCAGGCTCGCCGAGCAGTGTTAGCTCAGGCCATGGCCTCTGCCGCCCCGACCCTGGTGCTGGATCTCGCGCTGCGCGGAGCGGTCTGCGCGCTGCTCCTGCTGATCGCAGCGGTGCTGCTGCGCGACTATGGGCGGGAGCGGACCGCGCGGCTGGGCGCCCTGTTCGCCCTCGGCGGCGCGGCCCACGCCATAGCCTCGGCCGCAGGTTTCCGGCCCGAACTCGGCTGGTGGGCGCCGCCGCTGATCGCCCTCTCCAACGTCAACAATCCGATCCTGTGGCTGCTGGCCCTGTCGCTGTTCGACGACGGCTTTCGCTTGCGCACCTGGCACGGCGCGGTCTGCGGCGTGGTGCTGGCGGCGAGCCTGATCGGCTGCCTCTGGCTCTGGCCCAGCCGCTCGCCGCTCGGCCCTTTGCTGGACACCGCCCTGACCTGGAACGCCCTGGGCTTCTCGCTCCTGGCCGCGGCCCAGACCCTGGCCTCCTGGCGCGCCGACCTGGTCGAGCAGCGCCGGCGCCTGAGGGTCGTGGTCGTCGCGGGCTCGGCCCTCTATACCGGCCTGACCGCCATAGCCCGCCTCTCCAGCGGCCACGGCGCCGGCGGGGCGACCGGCAGCTTGGTGGGCGCAGCGGGTCTCGCCGTCGTCAGCGGGGCGGTGGCCTATTCGCTGCTGCGGACCGGCGAGGTCGCCGAGCTTTTTGGCGCCCGGATGGCCGTCTCGGAGCCGGCGCCAGCCGCCCCTAGCGCGAGCCTCGATCCCGCCGACCTCGCCCATGTGGCGGCGCTGGAGCAGGCCATGGCCCACGACCGCGCCTATCGCCGCGAGGGCCTGACCATCGGCCAACTGGCGACCATGCAGGGCCTGCCGGAATACCGGTTGCGGCGGCTGATCAACCAGGGCCTGGGCCACCGAAACTTCAACGCCTTCCTCAACCGCTACCGCATCGCCGACGCCAAGGCGGCCCTGTCCGACCCCAGCCAGGCCGAGGTGCCGATCCTGACCATCGCCCTCGACGCCGGCTTCAACTCGCTGGGCCCGTTCAACCGCGCCTTCAAGGCGGAGACCGGCGTGACGCCCACCGAATATCGCCGGGCGCACGGCGGCGGCCTCGCCGATTTCGAAATCGGCGAGCGGGATTTCAAACTCGGCGCGAACTCGCCGGCCTAAAGCGGCCTGATCGAAGCCGGCGGACGAAGGTGAGCCGCCGCTTCGGAGCCATCCCCTCATGTGCAAGTTCGCCGGGCGCCTCGCGTCCTCACTTCTCTGCGCCGTCGGCGCGGCCGCCCTCTCCGGCTGCGCCGGCATGGGTCAGGTGCGCCAGGTAGCCACGGGCCTGGTCAGCCATCAGGTCTGCTCGGCGACCTTCGTCGCCGGGCTCGAGCCAGACGCCTTCTACGCCCAGGCGGTGAAGCAGACCATCAGCCCCGCCGACAGCCTGATGCGCTATCTCGTCGATCGCGAGCACGGCGCGGTCACGGCCGTCTTCGCCGGGGTCAGTTCCACGGCCGTCTATCGCGGCCCCCTCGGCTGCTTGGTGGTGCGCGGCGCGCCGCCGGCGCCGGTGAAGCTGGACGCGGAGCCGGCCGCCCAGCCGCTGCTGCCGCCGATCGCCGGGCCCGATGTGGTCGAACCTCAGATCCCAACCCTGAAGACGGTGCTGGACCACGCCTTCGAGGAACCCGCCAAGGGGCCACGCCGCCAGACCAAGGCGGTGGTGATCGTGCGCGACGGCCGGATCATCGCCGAGCGCTATGCCCCCGGCTATGGCCCCGAGACGCCGATCGCTGGCTGGTCGATGACCAAGTCGGTGACCAACGCCCTGCTGGGTATCCTGGTGCGCGAGGGCCGCCTCGACATGACCGCCCCTGCGCCGATCCCGGCCTGGTCCGATCCCGGCGACCCGCACCACGCCATCACTCCGGACAGCCTCCTGCGCATGGCCAGCGGCATCGACATGGGCCAGTCACTGACCGCCAGCTTCAGCGACGGCTGGGATCCCACCGCGCGCATGGTGTTCGCCGAGCGCGACATGGCCGGCTTCGCCGCCCAGGCGCCGGTGCGCTGGGCCCCTGGCCAGCACTGGATGTACAAGAACGGCGACACGCTGCTCCTGTCGCGCATCATCCGCGACAAGGTCGGGGGCGACGCGGCTTCCGTCTACCGGTTCGCCCACCAGGAACTGTTCGACAAGCTGGGCATGGCCCACGCCACCTTGGAGATGGACGCCACCGGCACCCCGATCGGCGCCAGCCACCTGTGGGCGCCGGCGCGGGACTGGGCGCGGTTCGGCCTGCTCTACGCCAATGACGGGGTGGTGGGCGGCCAGCGGATCCTGCCCGAGGGCTGGGTCGACTATTCGGCGCGGCTGACCCCCGGCAGCGAGAACTTCGGCTATGGCGCCGGGTTCTGGACCAACCGCGGCGGGGTCGGCGCCGCCCAGTGGCGGGTCGACGCGGGCATGCCGGCCGACAGCTTCATGGCCCAGGGCAGCTACGGCCAACAGGTCGCCATCCTGCCCAGCCAGCACCTGGTGATCGTGCGCATGGGCTATGCCCATACCCCGCGCGGCGACATGCCGGCCGAGATCCGGCTGGTGCGCGAGACCCTGGCGGCGCTGAAGGGGACCTGATCGCGCGCTGATCCATCCGCCGAACTGTGCCATACCCCGGCCAGGAGGCCTCGATTGGAACAGTTCGACGTGGTGGTGGCGGGCGCGGGCGCCGCCGGGATGATGTGCGCCATCGAGGCGGCGAAGCGCGGGCGGCGGGTGCTGGTGCTCGACCACGCCAAGGCGGCGGGGGAGAAGATCCGCATCTCCGGCGGCGGGCGCTGCAACTTCACCAACCTTCGGACCGAGCCCAAGGCCTTCCTGTCGGCCAACCCCAAGTTCTGCATCTCGGCCCTGAGGCGTTATCGTCCCGCCGACTTCATCGCCCTGATCGATAAGGCCGGGATCGCCTGGCACGAAAAGACCCTGGGCCAGCTGTTCTGTGACGGCCCGGCCACCCAGGTGGTCAAGCTGCTCTTGGACGAGATGGCGCGTCACGGCGTGATCCTGCGGCTGGAGACATCCATCGGCGAGATCCAGCAGGCTGGCGGCGGCTTTCGCCTCACAGCCGGCGGCCGGGCGATCGCCTGCCAGTCCCTGGTGATCGCCACCGGCGGCAAGTCGATCCCGAAGATGGGCGCCACCGGCTTCGGCTACGAGGTCGCCGCCCGGTTCGGAGTTCCGGTGGTCGAGCCGCGCCCGGCCCTCGTGCCCCTGACCTTCGAGATCGGCCTTCTGGAGCGGCTGAAGCCCCTGGCCGGCGTCGCCGTCGACGTTCGGGTCATGGGCGGCGGGACGAGTTTCGATGAGGCCATGCTGTTCACTCACCGCGGCCTCTCCGGCCCGGCGATCCTGCAGGTCTCGTCCTACTGGCGACCGGGCGAGGAGATCGTGGTCGACATGGCGCCTGGGATCGACGTCTTCTCGCTGCTGAAGGCGGCCAAGGCCGAGCGTGGGCGGGCGGCCCTGGCCACAGTCCTGGGCGAGCATCTGCCGCGCCGCCTGGCCCAGCTGATCGCCGAGCAGACGGGCGCCCAGGGCAACCTGGCCGACACCCCCGACCGCCTGCTGCGCCAGGCGGCGGAGGCGGTGAACGCCTGGCGGGTCAAGCCGGTGGGATCGGAGGGCTACCGCACCGCCGAGGTCACCGCCGGTGGGGTCGACACCCGCGCCCTGGACCAGCGCAGCATGATGGTCACGGCGGTCCCAGGTCTCTATTTCGTCGGCGAGGTCGTGGATGTCACCGGCTGGCTGGGCGGCTACAATTTCCAGTGGGCCTGGGCCAGCGGCTGGTGCGCCGGCCAGGCGGTCTGAGGGGTCTTGTCGCTCCAACCCGGCCGGCGCATGGTCCGCCGCGATCGAGCCTTTCAGCGGAGACCCCGCCATGCACCTGCCCGCCGAGGGTGACTTCCGGCTGCCCGACGATGCGGCCACGGCCCGCCTGGGCGCGGCGGTGGCCCATACCCTGGAGGCCGGCGAGGCGGTCTGCCTGTGGGGCCCGCTCGGCGCCGGCAAGTCGACGCTGGCGCGGGGCCTGATCCGGGCCTTGACCAGGCCGGACGAGGACGTGCCCAGCCCGACCTTCACCCTGGTGCAGTTCTACGACAGCCCGAGCCTGCGTCTGGCCCATTTCGACCTCTATCGCCTGACCAAGCCCGAGGAACTGGAGGAGGTGGGCCTGGACGAGGCGCTGGATTCGGGCGCCGTGATCATCGAGTGGCCAGACCGCCTGCATGGCCATCTGCCGGGGGATCGACTCGATATAGAGCTGGCCGTCGATGGTCAGGCTGGCCGGGAGACCCGGCTCGCGCGCCTGACCCCGCACGGCAAGTGGGAAGGACGGCCGATTGAGTTCTGAACGCGAGGCGCTGAAGGCCGCCTTTCTCGCACAGCATGGTCTCGGCGCCGCGCGCCGCGAGCGCCTGACCGGAGACGCCTCGACCCGGGTCTACGAGCGGCTGCATCGGGCCGGCGCGCCCAGCCTGATCTTCATGGACCAGCCGCCGGCCCTGGAGACCAAGCCTTGCCCGCCGCAGGCCAGCCCCGCCGAGCGCCAGGCCCTGGGCTATAACGCCAGCGCGCGCCTGGCCGCCGGCCGGGTCGACGCCTTCGTCGCCGTGGCCGGCTATCTGAAAGGGCGCGGGCTCTCGGCGCCCGATGTCGTCCACGCTCAGCCGGCGGAAGGCCTGGCGGTGCTGGAGGACCTGGGCGACGATCTCTACGCCCGGCTGATCGAGCGCGGCCAGCCCGAGGCGCCGTTCTACGAGGCGGCGATCGACCTGATGATCCGGCTGCACGCCGAGGCGCCGCCCGCGGTGCTGGAATCGGCCGGTTCGACCTGGCCGCTGCTGAGCTATGACGAACTGGCGCTGAAGACCGGCCTCGACATGTTCATCGAGTGGTGGCCGAAATATTCGGGCGCGCCGGCCTTTTCGCTGGACGCCGTGGCCGAGTGGGACGCGCTCTGGGCGCCGATCCGCAGGCGCGGCGAGGCCGGCGCGAGCGTCTTCACCCACCGCGACTATCACGCCGAGAACTTGGTCTGGCTGCCCGGCCGCGAAGGCGTGGCGCGGGTCGGGCTGTTGGATTTCCAGGACGCCCTTCGCGCCCACCCGGCCTGGGATCTGCTTTCCCTGCTGCAGGACGCGCGCCGCGATGTGGCGCCCGAGCTTGAGGCGGCGATGCTGGACCGCTACCTCGCCGCCCGGCCGGAGTTGGACCGGCATGAGTTCCTGGAGGACTACCGCGGCCTTGCGGCCCTGAACGCCGCCCGCATCCTGTTCATCTTCGCCCGCCAAGTGGCCGGCTTCGGCCGCCCCCGCTATGCCGACCTGATGCCTAGGGTCTGGCGCACCCTGGAGCGCGACCTGGCCGAGCCGGAATTTGCGTCCCTGAAAGCCTGGTTCGACCGCGCGATCCCGCCGGAGACGCGCCGATGAGCGGACCCACCACCGCCATGGTGCTGGCCGCGGGCCTCGGCACCCGCATGCGACCCCTGACCGACACCAGGCCCAAGGCCCTGGTCGAGGTCGGCGGCAAGACCTTGATCGACCATACCTTGGACCGCCTGGCCGAGGCCGGGGTGACCACAGCGGTCGTCAATGTCCATGCCCACGCCGACCAGTTGATCGCCCACCTGGACGCCCGCGCCGCGCGCGACCCTTCGCTGAAGATCCACGTCTCAGACGAGCGCGGCGCGCTCTTGGAGACCGGCGGGGGGGTCAAGAAGGCCCGCGCCCTCCTCGGCGAGGCGCCGATCTGGGTGGCCAACAGCGACTATGTCTGGACCCATGACGGACGGCCCCCGGCCCTGGCCCGGCTCGCCGCCCTCTGGGACCCGGCGCAGATGGATTCGCTGGTGATCGTGGTCCCCAAGGCGCGCACCCAGGGGTTCGAGACTCCCGGCGACTTCTTCCGCGACGAGGCTGGCCGCCTGACCCATCGCGGGGCGCGCGAGACCGCGCCGCTGCACTGTTTCGGGGTGCAGATCATCGATCCGAACACGGTCTATCAGGTGGCTGAAGACCGCTTCTCGCTGTTCAAGGTCTGGATGGCTGCGCAAGCTCGCGGCCGGCTGTTCGGCTACGAGCCGGAGGGCTTCTGGATGCAGGTCGGCGACCCGGCTGCGCTCGAAGCGGCCGAGGTGCGATTGCGGGCTGCATCGGCCGCGTCAGCAGGTGTATAGCTTCGCGCTTGGCGCTCTTCCCCGCCTGGGGGAAGGCCGGGATGCGGCGACATGAACGAGCCCTTCCTCGCGGCCCCGCCGCCGCGGTGGTTCACGATTCCCGCCCACCGCCCCTTCGTCACCGACCTGGCGAAGGGCCTTTATGACGCCCTGGCTCCCGGCGGCCCGGAGGCTCTGTCCGACGCCATCGTCCTCACCCCCACCCGCCGCGCCGCGCGGGCGCTCAGCGAGGCCTTCGTCGAGGTCGCGGGCGGGCGCCCGGTGCTGCTGCCGCAGATCCGCGCTCTTGGGGACCTGGACGAGGGCGAGCCGCCGTTCGAGCCAGGCGACCTGGCCCTGGACCTGCCGCCGGCGATCAGCCCCTGGCGGCGGCGTTTCGAGCTGGCCCGGCTGGCGGCCGATCACGCCCCCGCGCTTGGCCGCAGCCTGGACGCCGTCCAGGCCCTGGAGCTGGCCGACGCCCTGGCCGCCTTCCTCGACAGCGTACAGATCGAGGAGGCTGGCGACCTCGACCGGCTGGACGGCTGGGTCGAGAGCGAGTTGGCGCGGCACTGGAAGATCTCGGCCGATTTCCTGCGCCTGGCCACTCAGGCCTGGCCCGAGCGGCTGGAAGAGTTGGGCCTGATCGACCTGACGGCGCGGCGGGTGGCGCTGCTGCGCCTGCTGGCCGAACGCTGGCGGGATACGCCGCCCGAGGGGGTTCTGGTCGCCGCCGGCTCGACCGGCACGGCCCCCGCCACCGCCGACCTCCTGCGGGTGATCGCCGCCGCGCCCAAGGGCTGCGTGGTCCTGCCAGGCCTGGACCAGGACCTGGCGGACAAGGCCTGGGACAAGGTCGACGAACAGCATCCGCAGGGGGCGATGAAGCGCCTCCTGGCGCGCGCCGGGATCGACCGGCGGGCGGTGCGCTCGTTCTCGGCCCCCGCGCCGGGCGACGCCCGCGGCCGCTGGCGCCGGCGGATCGTCAACGAGGCCCTGCGCCCGGCCGAGGCCACCGCCGACTGGCTGGACCAGATTCGCCAGCTGAAGAGCGAGGGCGCGGCGGCCGGGGTCGATCCGATCGTGGCGGGGCTGGACGGCCTGTGCCTCGTGCGCGCCCGGGCCGAGGAGGAGGCCGCCGCCGTCGCCGCCCTGGCCCTGCGCGAGGCGCTGGAAACGCCCGGCCGCACCGCCGCCCTGATCTGCCCGGACCAGGACCTGGCGCGCCGGATCTCGGCCCGCCTGGCCCGCTGGGGCGTGACCGCCGACAGCTCGGCCGGCTCGCCACTGGCCGGCCAGCCGGTCGGGGCGCTGCTGGGCCTGATGACCCGGGCGGTGGTCGATCCCTTGGACCCGGTGCTGATGCTGGCGCTGCTGAAGCACCCCCTGACCCGCCTGGGGCTGGAGCCCGAGGCCCTGGCGGCGCGGGTGCTGGTGCTGGAGCGCTATGGCCTCAGGGGAACCCGCCCGCGCAACCTCGCCGTCATCGCCCGGCGGATGGCGTCGCCCGTCGACAGCGACGGCGTGCCGGGCCGGCGGCGCAAGGCGCTGGACGACGCCGACCGGCTGCTCGCGCGCCTGCAGCGCATTCTGGCCCAGGCCGGCGAGGCCTACACCGGCGGCGACGCCACCCCCGGCGAGGCGGCCCGCGCCCTGGTCCAGGCGGTCGAGGCCCTGGCCGAGGGGCCGGAGGACGGCGATCTCGGCGCGCTGTGGTCCGGCCCGGCCGGCGAGGCGGCGGCGAGCCTGATGGCCGCCCTGATCGACGAGAGCGACGGCCTGCCGGAGACCACGCCCACTCAATTCGCCGAACTGGTCGAGACGTTGCTGGACGGCGAAACGGTGCGTGGGGGCGCGGGCGCCCATCCTCGGCTGAAGATCCTCGGGACCCTGGAGGCCCGCATGGTGCGCGCCGACCTGCTGGTCCTGGCCGGCCTCGAGGAAGGCGTCTGGCCCGCCCCGGCGCCCACCGACCCGTTCCTGTCGCGCCCCATGCGCGCCGCCGCCGGCCTGCCGCCGCCCGAGCGGCGCATCGGCCTCTCCGCCCACGACTTCGCCCAGGCCGCCTCGGCCGGCGAGGTGCTGCTCTTGACCTGCGAGCGACGCGGCGGTGCGCCGGCGGTGGCCTCGCGCTGGCTCTGGCGGCTGCAGACCCTGGCCCGCGGCGCCGGCGTGGCCATTCCGGGGCGCGAGGACCTCCTGGCCTGGGCGCGCGCACTCGACGCCCCGATCGCCTCGCCGCCGCAACACCTTCGCGCCGCGCCCCGGCCGCGGCCCACCCCGCCGCTCTCGGCCCGGCCGGTGGAGCTGCCGGTCACGGGAGTCGAGCGCTGGGTGCGCGATCCCTACGCCGTCTATGCCGGGCGGATCCTCAAGTTCCGCACCCTGGAGCGGCCGGGCGAGCCCGTGGACGCCCGCATCCGCGGCACCGCCATCCACGCCGCCTTCGAAGCCTTCGCCGAAGCCCACCCCGACGTGCTGCCGGCCGAGGCCGAGAGCCTGTTCGCGGGCCTCCTCGTCGAGGCCCTGGTCGAGGCCGGGGCGCCGGAAGGCCGCTTGCCGCGGGAGGCGGCCCTGGCGGCCAATGTCGCGCCCTGGGTGATCGAATTCGAACGCCGCCGCCGGCCGGGCGCCAAGCTGCTGATCGAGCAGCAGGGGCGTCACAGCTTCAAGACCGGCCGGGGCGAGTTCACCGTCACCGCCAAGGCCGACCGCATCGAGCACCGCGGCCATTGCGCCGACATCCTCGACTTCAAGACCGGCGCCCCGCCCTCGAAGAAGCAGATGGAGAGCGGCCTCTCGCCCCAGCTGACCCTGACCGCCGCCATCCTGCATTTCGGCGGCTTCCAGGGCATGGGCGAGACCCTGCCGGGCGAACTGGTCTATGTCGCCGTCAGCGGTGGCCGCACGCCGGGCCGCGAGGAGATCCGCGCCAGGCTGGACGAGAGCCTGAACCTGGCCCTCGCCGCCTATGAGGGCCTGAGAAAACGGGTCGAACGCTTCGAGGACGAGGCCACGCCCTACGTCTCCTGGGCCGCGCCGCAGTTCATCGATAGCCACGGCGGCGACTTCGACCACCTGGCGCGCCTGTGGGAATGGCACGTGATCGGCGAGGGCGAAGCCGAGGGGGGCGGGGAATGACCACCCTCGACCCCCAGGTCCTCGCCTCCGACCCCAAGGCCACGGTGTTCGTCACCGCCAATGCGGGCTCGGGCAAGACCTCGACCCTGGTCAAGCGGGTGGCGCGGCTGCTGCTGCAGGGAGCCCGGCCCGAGGCGATCCTCTGCGTCACCTACACCAAGGCCGCGGCGGCGGAGATGCAGCGGCGCCTGTTCGAAGAGCTGGGCGGCTGGGCGGTGGCCGAGGACGAGCCCCTGGCGCGCAAGCTGGCCGAATTGGACGAGCAGCCCAGCGACCTCTCGGCCGCCCGCGCCCTGTTCGCCCGCGCCCTGGAGACCCCGGGTGGCCTGAAGATCCAGACTATCCACGCCTTTTGCGAAAAGCTGCTCAGGCGCTTTCCGCTGGAGGCCGGGGTCTCGCCGGGCTTCCAGGTGCTGGAGGACGCGGTCGCCGCCCAGGTCTCGGACTACGCCCGCGACGCGGTGGCCGAGCTGGCCAAGGCGGACCCGAACGGGCCGGTCGGCCGCGCCTATCGCCACTTCTCGGTCGAGCTGGACTGGCGCGGCTTTTTGGCCATGTTCACCACCTTCGAGGCCAAGCGCGCGGCGATCCGCGGCTACATCGAGGCCTGCCCCGGCGGCGCCTATGGCGCCGATGTCTGGGGCCGCTGCGGCTTCGACCTGCCGACCGAGCCTGAGCGGCTGGAGGCCGAGGCGGTCGCGGGGATCGCCTGGCCGGCCTGGCGCCGCGCGGCCGAGGCGCTCGCCGCCACCGGCGCGGCGACCGACGGCGGGATCGCCGAGAAGATGCGCGCGGCGGGGCCGAAATCCGCCTTCGCCGTGGTGTGGGCGGCCTTCGCCACCGCGGCGGGCGAGCCGAGGGCCAAGCTCGGGACCAACGCTGTCGACCCGGCGATCCGAGACTGGCTGAAGGCTGAGCAGGACCGGCTGCACGCCGTCATCGGCCGGCTGAAGGCGGCGCGCATCGCCCGCGACACGGTCCATGCCCTGTCCCTGGCCCTCGCCTATGCCGAGGTTTATGACGGCCAGAAGCAGGCCGCCGGCGGGCTCGATTTCGGCGACCTGATCGCCCGCACCGAGGAGCTTCTGACCCGTCGCGCCGACGCGGCCTGGGTGCTCTACAAGCTTGACGGCGGAATCGACCACATCCTGCTGGACGAAGCCCAGGACACCGCACCTGAGCAGTGGGAGATCCTCTCGGCCCTGACCGAGGAGTTCTTCGCCGGCTCCGGGGTCGGGGGCCTTCGCGAGCGGACCCTGTTCGCGGTGGGCGACAAGAAGCAGTCGATCTATTCCTTCCAGGGCGCCGCGCCCGAGCGGCTGGCGGCCGAATACGGCGCCTATGAACAACGGGTTGGCGACGCGGGTCGGCTGTTCCGCGGCGTGCCGCTGGAGGTCAGCTGGCGTTCGACCCCCGAGGTGCTGGCCTTCGTCGACGCGGTGTTCGCGGCTCCAGAGACTGCAGTCGGCTTGCAGCCAGGCGAAGACGTGGGCGCCGGCGCGATCCGCCACACCGCCAAGCGTCCGGCCGGCCGGGGCGCGGTCGACCTCTGGCCGCTGGAGGAGGCCGAGCCGGAGGAGGAGCGCGATCCCTGGCTGCCGGTGGACCTGGAGCCCAAGGAGAGCGCCAACAAGAAGCTGGCCCGCCGCATCGCCCGGTCCATCAAAGCCTCGATCGAGCGCGGCGAGGCGGTGCTGGACCGTGAAAGCCGCGAATGGCGCCCGGCCCGCGCCGGCGACTTCCTGATCCTGGTTCGGCGCCGCAAGGTCCTGTTCCACGAGATCATCCGCGCCCTGAAGCGCGAGGGCGTGCCCGTTGGCGGCGCCGACCGGCTGCAGCTGTCCGAGCACATCGTGTTCCAGGACCTGATGGCGCTGGGTCGCTTCTGCCGTTTCACCCCCGACGACCTGACCCTGGCGGCCCTCTTGCGCAGCCCGTTCTGCGAGGTGGACGAGGACAGCCTGTTCGCCCTGGCCCATCGCCGCGAGACGGACCTCTGGACCACGCTGAACGCCCGCGCGACCGAACGGGCCGAGTGGGAGCGGGCGCGGGACTTCTTCGCCTGGGCCCTGGCCGAGGCGCAGTTGCGGTCACCGTTCGATTTCTTCGGCCGAGTCTTGAGCCGCCTGGACGCCGAGGGCCGGTCCATGCGCCAGCGGATGCTGACCCGCCTGGGGCGCGAGGCCGAGGACGCCATAGACGCCTTCATGGGCCAGGCGCTCAGCCTGGAGCAACGGGGCCTGCGCGACCTGGAGCGGTTCCTAGACGCGATGGCCGCCGCCGATATCGAGGTCAAGCGCGAGCAGGAGGACACCTCAGGCCGGGAGGAGGGCGAGGTCCGGGTGATGACCACCCACGGCGCCAAGGGGCTGGAGGCGCCGATCGTTTTCCTGCCCGACACCACCACCCGGGCCACCGCCCAGGGCGGCCCGCTGCTGGACGCCGAGGGCGGCGGGTTCCTCTGGGCGCCGCGCAAGGCCGAGGACTGCGAAGCCTCGGCCCGGGCGCGGGCTGCGCGTGAGGCCTCGGCGGCGGGGGAGAGCCTGCGCCTGCTCTACGTCGCCCTGACCCGGGCCCGCGACCGGCTGGTGATCTGCGGGACCAGCACGCGCGATACCTTCTATAAGGGCAGCTGGTGCGATGTGGCCGCCCGCGCCTTCGAGCGGCCGGAGATCGCCGAGCACACCCGCCTCGTGGGCGAGGGCGAGGCCCAGGTGACCCGCTTCGGCTTCGATCCCGTGCTGATGGCCGCTGACGCAACCGCCGCCCGGGTCGCCGCCGTCTTGCCCGCCTGGGTCTACCGCTTCGCCCCGGCCGAGCCGGCCAGCCGCCGCTACGCCTCGCCCTCGACCCTGGCCGAGGAGGAGCGCGGGCCGTCGAGCTCGCCTCTGGCCGCCCGCCAGGGGCTGGGTCGCTATCGCCGTGGTCTTCTGGTCCACCGCCTGCTGCAACTCCTGCCCGACCTGCCGCTGGACGAGCGGGCGGAGGCGGCGGCCATGCTCCTGCTGCGCGAGCCGGACCTGACCCCCGACCAGCGCGAGGAGATGGCTAGCGCCGCCCTGGCCGTGCTGGAGGACGCCCGCTTCGCCGCCGTGTTCGGCCCGGGCTCGCGCGCCGAAGTGGCGGTGGCGGGCGCGGCCCCTGGTCTCCCGGAGGGCCTGGCCATATCCGGCCGCATCGACCGGCTGGTGGTAGAGAAGGACCGGGTGCTGGTGGTGGACTACAAGACCAACCGTCCCGCCCCGCGCCGGATCGAGGAGGCCGACCGGGCCTATCGGGTGCAGATGGCGCTCTACGCCGCCGTGCTGGCCGAGGTCTTCCCCGGTCGCTTGATCGAGGCTGCTCTGGTCTGGACCGATGGACCAAAGCTGATGCCGGTTCCAGGAAAGATGATCACCGAGACCCTGGCCGAGCTTCGCGCCAACGGTTGAACCAGAGGGCCGGTCTGCTTAGATGCGGCCCTGACATCCCCGATCGGGGTGATTTGAAATCAAAGGACTGAAGCTCCCATGAGCACCGTCAAGGTAACCGACGAATCCTTCGAGCAGGACGTGCTGAAGGCTGAAAAGCCGGTTCTGGTCGACTTCTGGGCCGAATGGTGCGGCCCGTGCAAGCAGATCGCGCCTGCCCTGGAAGCCATCGCCGAGGAGCTGGCCGACCACGTCACCGTGGCCAAGCTGAACATCGAGGAAAGCCCGACCACCCCCTCGCGCTACGGCGTGCGCGGCATCCCGACCATGATGCTGTTCCGCGGCGGCCAGATGGCGGCGATGAAGGTCGGCGCCATGCCCAAGCAGAAGATCCTGGAGTGGCTGAGCGAGACGGGCGTCTCTGCGACGGCTTGAGAATCTTCCTTCTCCCCTTGCGGGAAAAGGTGTCGGCGGAGCCGACGGATGAGGGGTGATACGCCCGAGTGTCCGTAGCCCCGCCCTTCGCCGGCGGAGCTTTACCCCCCATCCGACCCGCTGCGCGGGCCACCTTCCCCCGCAAGGGGGGAAGGCTTTGGGGGCTCATCCCGCGTGGGGCATCACCCCGATCAGCCGGACCCTGAAGATCAGCACGCTGTTGGGCGGGATCGGGCCGGCGCCGTCTTCGCCGTAGCCGAGCTTGGGCGGCACGAACAGGATCCACTCGTCGCCCGGATGCATCTTCTGCAGCGCCTCGACCCAGGCCGGGACCAGGTCGCCCAGGCGCGGGAAGTCGGCCGGCGCGTTGCGCTGGAAGGACGAGTCGAACACCTGGCCTTCCATCGGCTTGCCAGGGGGACCGACGAGGCGGCCCTCATAGTGCACCTTGACCTCGTCCTCGGCCTTGGGCGAGGGGCCGCCGGCCGGGCCGGAGGCGACGATCTTGTATTGCAGCCCGTCGGGCAGTGTGACCACGCCCGGCGCCTTGGCGTTGGCGGCCATGAAGGCGTCGGCGGCGGCCGCATTGTCCTGGGCGGCCTTGGATTTGGGGCCGCAGGCGACGAGCGCCAGGGCGAGGCCGAGCACGGCGAGTTGGCGTTTCACTGTTGGGCTCCGGAAAGCTGAAAGGTCAGATGCGGCGGGGCGGATAGCCGCGTTCGCGCAGGGCCTCGACGATTTCGTCGGTGTGGCGCGAGTCGCGGGTTTCGATCATCACGTCGAACTCGGCGCCCTTGGCCGGCACGTCCAGGGCCAGGCGGTTGTGCGCCACCTCGATGATGTTGCCGCCCATCGAGCCGATCACCGAGGAGACCGCGGCCAAAAAGCCCGGCCGGTCGTCGCCGATGATGCGCAGCGAGCAGATCCGCTGCTCGCGCACCAGCTCACGTGTCAGGACCGAGGACAGAAGGCGCGTGTCGATGTTGCCGCCGGTCAGGATCAGCCCGACCTTCTTGCCCTTGAACAGGTTGGGATAGGCTAGCAGCGAGGCCAGGGACGCCGCCCCGGCGCCTTCGGACACGGTCTTTTCGATGTTGCAGTAGAGCGCCACGCCCCGCTCGAAATAGGGCTCCTCGATCAGCAGCACGTCCTCGATCATCGGCCGGGCGATGGCGTAGGTCAGATCCCCCACCTGGCGCACGGCGATGCCCTCGGCGATGGTCTGGCCGGCGTTGGGCGTGGCCATGCCGCGGATGCGGGCGGTGAAGGAGGGGAAGGTCGCGGGCTCGACGCCGAAGATACGGATGTCGGGCTTGAGGTGCTTGGCCGCTGTGGCGACGCCCGCGATCAGGCCGCCGCCGCCGATCGGAACGGGGAGGATCTCGAGGTCCGGCGCGTCCTCCAGCATCTCCAGGGCGATGGTGCCCTGGCCGGCCATGACGTCGATGTCGTTGAACGGATGGACGAAGGTCAGATCGCGCTCGGCGCATAGCCGCTGGGCCAGGGCTTGCGCCTCGTCATAGCCCTCGCCGTCGATCACCACCTCGGCCCCGAAGTCGCGGGTCTGCTGCACCTTCACGAAGGGGGTGGCCTTGGGCATGACGATGGTCACCGGCACGCCCAGCCGCTGGGCGTGATAGGCCAGGCCCTGGCTGTGGTTGCCGGCCGAGGCGGCGATCACGCCGCGCTTCTTCTGGTCCTCGTCGAGCTGCAAAAGCTTGTTCAGCGCGCCGCGTTCCTTGTAGGCGGCGGTGAACTGCAGGTTCTCGAACTTCACCCACACCTCGGCCCCCGTGATCTTGGACAGGGTCTTGGAGTGGCGGCAGGGCGTGCGTTCGATCTGGCCGGCGAGCCTTGCGGCGGCGGCTTCGATCTGGGCGAAGGTCAGGGTCATGGGATGCTTTGAAATACGGCTAAGTAGGCCGGGCTTTCTATTTCAGTCCGCGCCACATATCCAGCCGGCGCATGGCCTTGCCCGGTAGAGCCGAGACTTCGCCCAGCTCCAGCCGCTCGGCCACGGCGCGGACCTGGTATTGGGCCGCACGAACGATCATGGCCGGCGATGGGCGGCCGACGAAGCCGTGGCCGACCGCGCGGCCGGCGTTGGCGAACTGATGCTTGAACCGGTAATCGCCCGGCCCGAAGTCGAGATAGGCATAGTCGCCGTCCATCCAGGCCAGGATGTCCTGGAACAGGAGCAGGCCCGGCGAATAGCGGTCCAGCTCGCGGTCGTGGCCGATGATCCAGGCGTGGATTGTACGCCCGCCGCGCAGGTGCAGATGCGCCGCCGCCAGCCGGTCGCCCAGGCTGAGGGTGAACAGCACGCCGCCGAACGCGGGGTCGCGGCTCTGGAGCAGGTCGGACAACAGGCGCAGCGGCCAGCCGGCGTCGAACAGGTCGGTCTGGCCGGTGGCGCTCATCAGCTCGCGCTTCCAGGCGATCAGCTTGTCGAAGGCGGCGGCGGAGCGGCAGAAGGCTTCGAAGCGAACCGGGCCGAGCTCGCGCTCGGCCTTGCGGCGGCGCTTGTCCAGGTCCTTGAACAGGCCGGTGGCCCGCCGGCGCTCGGCCAGATAGGCGGCGTGGCCGGCGGAAAGGTCGACGCCGTGCGAGATGTCGTCGCCGCGCAGGTAAGGGGCGAAGGCCGGCTGGTCGGCCAGCATGTGGGAGAAGTCGAGCCGATCGACCTTGAGCGCGGAGAGGATCTCCCGCGCGGTGACCTCGAGCCCAGGCTCGATGGCCAGGCCCTGGTAGTCGCACATGGGCGCGCCGGCCGGCATGGCCACGGGCCCACGCCTGCGCGCGCTGAAATAACCCCGAGCGCCGTCCGGTCCTTCGATGCGCAGCACGCGCACGCCCGAGCGCTCGCCGCCTTGCGCGCGCTGGACCGCCAGCGCCCAGTCCGGGGTCAGGAAGGGGCTCTGCAGCGCCGGGTCGGCGGCCACGAGCGCGCGCCAGCGCGCCGCCTCGTCGGGCGCAAGCCGGCTGGGCGGGAGGGATTCGAGGATCACACGCCGTTTCCGTCGTCTGGACACGCGCGCCAGACTAGGCGTCGATCCTTTCGGCGAGGTTTAGCCTAGTTAGAACTTGCGCCTGCTATTCGGCGCCCAGGTCCTTGCGGATCGCGCCATAGGTCTGAGGCTTGGCCCCGGATACGGCCTTCATGGTCCCGTCCTTGGCCCACCAGACCAGGGTCGGGTAGTCGAAACGGACGCCGCTGCGCTTCAGGAGCGGGGTCAGGCGTTCGACCAGGTCGCGGCCGACCTCGACCACGGCGCTTCGGGCCACGTCGCCGTCGGCGGCGGGGATGCCCTTGGCCGGCCAGCTGTCGGTCGGGGCGGCGTTCCATTTCTGATAGAGGTCCCAGCCCCGGTTGACCCAGATTTCGGCCACCGTCGAGCGCTCGGCCGGGGTCGACTTCGGCTGGCCGTTCAGGTCCGGGCGGGCGACCACGATCACCCGGGTGTCGACGCCCTTGGCCTGCAGCCTGGCGAATTCGCTCTCCTGGTAGCGGGTCCCGTCGAAGCTGTCGCGATAGGTGATCAGGTAGAGCTTGGGCCCGCTGAGGCCAGGCGAGACCCAGCCGGCGCCTTGCAACAGCTTGCCGATTTCGGCCTGGTTCTTCGTGATCACGTGCGGCCGCCAGCGCAGGTCCAGCGCCCACCAGCCATAGAGGCCGCCGCCGATCAGGCCCAGGACCACCAGGGCCACAAACAGATTACGGATCGTCTTCATGGACCGGCTCGCAGAGGTTGGCGCTTGCTGGGCGCTATCAAGCGCGAAACCGGCGCCAGATCAAACCGCGACGGGAAGCACCTCGACGGCCACGCCGGCCTCGGCCAGGGCCTCCAGTTCGCGCTTGCCGGGGGCCTTGGGGGCGAGGCTGACGACGAACAGGCCTTCGCCGGCCAGGGCGGCCAGGGCCTCACGGCTGGCCTCGGCGGCGTTCAGCCGGCGCGCATCGCGTCGGGCGAGTTCGATCACGTGCGGGTCGCAGCCGGTGTGGATCACCAGGGCGTCGGCCTGGCCGAGGGCGCGCGCAGCCTTCAGGCTCAGGCGCTCGGCCGGTCCGGCGGCGGCCAGGAAGGCGACCTTGCCCGGGGACTTGCCGCCGGTGGAGGCCGCTTCCAGCGCCTCGTCCAGCAGCCGGTGGGCGCGGGCCATGTCGCCGGCCATGGCCGCCTCGGCCGCCGGCCCGGTCAGGGTGGCGCGCAGGAAGGCGCGGCGGCGGGGAAGCTCCGGCAGGGCCTTGCGCACCCGTTCCTGGCTCGCGCCGAGGAGGGCGGCGACGCGGCCGGCGCCCTCTGGCACCTTCGCCTCGATGTCCTGGCGCAGCAGGGTGGCCAGCATGGGGGCCGCGCCGCCGGTGCCGACGGCGGCCACCACCTCGCCGCGGTCGATCACGGCGGGGGTGGTGAAATCGCAGAGCGCCGGATGGTCGACCACATTGACCGGGACCCCGGCCGTGCGGGCCGCGGCTGCGGCGGCGTTGCGGAACGTCTCGTCGGCGCTGGCGACGAAGGCGAGACAGGCCCCGCGGAAGGCCTCTGGGGTGATCGCGGCGGCCTGGGTCAGCCGCACGACCTGGGCGGGCGAGGTCTCGAACAGCCGGGCCTTGGCCTCGGCGGCCTCGCCATCGCCGGCGATCACCACCAGACGGCCGGCGAGGGGGAAGAAGGCAGGAAAAGCGTCCATGTTTGCAGGCTAGACCCGGCGGCCTTCGCGGTCATTAATTTCGCTGGACGCCTGCCTACTAAACGCTGTTAAGATGCATTCGCTGAACGGCGTGCGCCGTTCCGGCTCTCGAGCATGGAGGAACGGCGCATGAGCCTGGCTTTGAACATCAACGGCCGCACGGTCAGCGTGGCCGCCGATCCCGACACCCCGCTGCTGTGGGTCCTCAGAGACGAACTGACGATGACGGGCACGAAGTACGGCTGCGGCATCGCCCAGTGCGGCGCCTGCACCGTGCACCTGGACGGTCAGCCGGTGCGCTCCTGCCAGACCCCGGTCGGCTCGGTCGGCGCCTCCAAGATCACCACCATCGAGGGCCTGAACGGCGCCCATCCGCTGCAGGAAGCCTGGGTCAAGCACGACGTGCCCCAGTGCGGCTATTGCCAGTCCGGCCAGCTGATGTCGGCCGCGGCCCTCTTGGCCGCCAAGCCCAAGCCCACCGACGACGACATCGACCAGGCCATGAGCGGCAACATCTGCCGCTGCGGCGCCTATCAGCGAATCCGGGCGGCGATCAAAGACGCCTCCGGGCAGGCGGCTTGAGGGGAGGCAAGGCTATGAACGCCATCACCAAGAAAACCGCCCTCGACACCACCCGCCGCGGCCTGATGGTCGGCGCCGCCCTGGCCGGGGGCGCGCTGGTGGTCGGCTGCTCGCCGACCGACCTGCTCAGCATGGGAGCGGAGAAGCCCGAGAGCGCGTTCGGCCCCTTCCTTCGCATCGCGGCGGACGGATCGGTCACGGTGGTCAACAAGCACCAGGAGATGGGCCAGGGCAACCACGCCGGCCTGGCGGCCATCGTCGCCGAGGAGCTGGACGCCGACTGGGACAAGGTCAAGGTCGAGCAGTCCGTGGCCAACGCCAAGCTCTACGGCAACACCCTGATGAACGGCATCCAGGGCACCGGCGGCTCGACGGCGATCAACAATAGCTGGGACCAGCTGCGCCTGGCCGGCGCCAGCGCCCGCGGCATGCTGGTGCAGGCGGCGGCGACCCGGTGGTCGGTCCCGGCCGACCAGGTCACGGTCAAGAACGGGGTGGTCAGCCACGCGGCCTCGGGCCGATCGGCCCATTTCGGTGAGTTGATCGCCGATGCGGCCAAGGTCACGCCGCCGCAGAGCCCGACCCTGAAGCAGCACAAGGACTTCGCTCTGATCGGCAGCGACCGGGTGCGGCGCAAGGACAGCCGGGCCAAGAGCACCGGGACCCAGCGTTACACCCAGGACGTCCACCTGCCGAACATGCTGGTGGCGGTGATCAGCCGGCCGCAGCCCTTCGGCGCCACGGTGAAGTCGGTGGACGACAGCGCCGCGCGCAAGGTCCCGGGCGTGGTCGATGTGGTGCAGATCCCGACCGGCGTCGCCGTGCTGGCTGACACCACCTATGCCGCCAAGAAGGGCCGCGAGGCGCTGAAGATCACCTGGGACACCTCCAAGGCCGAGCTGCGCTCCTCGGACAAGATCCTGGCCGACTACAAGACGATCGCCCAGGGTAAGGGCGATGCAGCGATCAAGCCCCAGGTGTTCCAGAGCGCCGGCGACGCCTCGAACGCCTTCGGCGGCGAGCTGTTCGAAGCGACCTACGACTTCCCCTACCTGGCCCATGCGACCATGGAACCGATGAACGCCGTGGCGATCGTCGACGGCATGCACGTCAAGATCATCTCGGGCTCGCAGGTCCAGACCCTGGACCAGCTGAACGTGGCCCAGGCGGTCGGCACCCTGCCCGGTTTCGTCGACATCGAGACCCTGTCCGCCGGCGGCTCGTTCGGGCGGCGGGCCAACCAGACCTCGGACTATATCGTCGACGCCGCCCGCCTGGCCAAGCACGTGGGCGGAAAGCGGCCGGTCAAGGTGGTGTGGACCCGCGAGGACGACATGACCGCCGGCCGCTATCGGCCGCTGACCCATCACAGCCTGGCGATCAAGCTGGACAAGGACGGCTTCCCCGCCGCCTGGCGTCACCGGGTGGTGAGCCAGTCGATCACCAAGGGCATGCCGATGCAGAAGGGCCTCGACGAGAGCACGGTCGAGGGGGCCAAGGGCTCGCCCTATCTCAAGGCCACGCCTGTGGTCGACGGGGTGGTCTATATGCCGGAATCGCCGGTGACGGTGCTGTGGTGGCGCTCCGTGGGCGCGACCCATGCGGCCCTGGTGATGGAGCACACCATCGACCGGCTGGCGAAGAAGGCGGGCAAGGACCCGGCCGACTATCGCCGCGCCCTCTACAAGAAGGCCGGCGCCGACCGGCACCTGAAGGTGATGGAGCTGGCCCTGGAAAAGGCCGGCTGGGGCCAGCCCCTGCCGGCGGGGACGGCGCGCGGCTTGGCGGTCCACGAGAGCTTCGGCAGCGTGGTGGCCCAGGTGGCCGAGGTCTCCCTGAAGGACGGCAAGCCGCGGGTCGGCCGGGTGGTCGCCGCCGTGGACTGCGGCACCGCCATCTCGCCGAACCAGATCGCCGCCCAGATGGAGGGCGGGGTCTGCTATGGCCTGTCAGCCGCGCTCTACGGCAAGATCACCCTGAAGGACGGCGTGGCGCAGGAGACCAATTTCGACACCTACCAGGTGCTGAGAATGGACGAGGCCCCGCACGTGGAGACCTACATTCTGCCGTCCACCGCCCACCCTACCGGCGTCGGAGAGCCCGGCACCCCGGTGATCGCCCCGGCTGTGGCCAATGCGCTCTTGGCCCTGAACGGGACGGTGACCGAGAGCTTGCCGTTGGTGAAGGCTTAAGCGCGCCTTAGAGAGCGCCCATCGGGTCGCTGTTCGGAGATCGCTCGAGCGGGGCGCAGGTCAGCGCCACCGCTTTTGCGTCCGCGGCCGGGACGGCCACGCCGAGCTTGCGGGCCAATGCGATCTGCTCCTTCGAGTTCAGTGCGATCTGGTAGGCGAAGTTGCGCGACTGCTGCAGGGCGTTGCGCAGCAAGGCGATGTCGCCTGGTCCGAGCCGGTTGGGATCACCTTCGAGGATCCTCAGCGTCGCCCAGGACTCTTCCTCTTTTTCCACCCACACCCTCATGTCGTCCGCCTGGGCGTAGAACTGGCTGAGGCCGTCCAATTCGTCGCGAGGCAGATGCGTCAGGGTCTGGTCGGCCCGCTCCGCCTGCCAGGTGTTGTCGCTGATCAGGAAGCCGAGATGGATCCCCGCCAAGTGGACCGGCGCCACCTTGCCGCCCGCTGCGCGCGCTTCGGTGATTTCGGCCAATTGGTTCAGCCGTCGGACGACGCAAGGCTCAGTGGCCGCCCGGAAACTGTAGAAGCCGGCGTCCGTTGCGATCTCCGCGTGGATTTCACGGCGGCCGGCCTCGACCTTTTCGCGCCAATGCGACCATTCAACGGCCTGTTCCAGCGCCAGCGCGATGATGATGCCGACGACGATGACGCTGATCTCCACGGCGAATTCGCGAAGACCGTGAAGCGGCTTGGGCCTGTGAACGTGCATCGAATCCCCCGACCCGTCGGCTGAGGGAGCGTCCGCAACATCTGAAATGAGTTCGTCCGTCACGCCGCCGTCCCGCCTTTCGGCCAGGGATAGCGTCAGCATGGACGAGGTCAACCTCGGATGGCGTCGGCCCGTCCGTTTCGGGCTTTCCTGGCGACGCCTGAGGTCCAGCTTCCTCGCCTCACTCCTCGTACTCGAACTCCACCAGATAGACCTTCTCGCCGGCGCCATGCTTGGCGACCTTCAGCAGATCCACCACGCCCTGGAAGCCCGAGCGCCGGGCCAGGGCCGGGGTGATATCGTCAAAGCCGATCTCGCGAATGCCGGTCACGCAGATCGCGCCCGGCCCCAGCGGATAGCGCCCGCCGACCTTCACGCGCGGGCTTCGCCAGATGCGCACGCTGCAGGTGACCTCGCCCCGCATGACGGGCTTGCGTAGCCGCTTGGTGAAGGTCATTGGGCGCTCCTTGGGCAAGGGGCGCTCAAGATGCTGATCGCCTCAATCAGGGCGCGCGGGTCGTCGGCGGGGACGAGCGTCAGGCCGGCCTGGGGCGGCAGGCCGCAGGCCGGCGAAGCGATCACCGGCAGGCCAGCGGCCAAGGCGGCGAGCAGAAGGCGCGGCTGCTCTTCGACCAGGGCAGGCTGTACGACAGCGTCGGCGTTCCGCCAGTCGGCGTCGGGGGCGATCCGCACGCCTTGCCAGAAGTCGCCACCCTCGAGATCACGGCCAAGCGGGATCAATTCCAGGCCCAGCGCCAGGGCCGCCTCTCGGACCGCGCAGGCGCCCTTGCGCGCCGCTGTGGGGCCCGGAAAGGCGATCCGGCCAATCGGCCCGCGTCGGGTCGCGGCGCCGCGAGGCGAGCGCCAGGCCAGCAGCTCGGCGCGGCCAGGGAACAGGGCGGCGACGTCGGCGTGCGGCGTCACGATCCGCACCGCCTCGGCCAAGGCCGCCGTTTCGGCCTCGACCAGCCAGGCCGGGGCGCGGAAGTCGGATAGGGTGGCGCGATCCGGACGGCGGGCGGCGGCCTCATCCAGCCGCGCCTGCAACACGGCCATGGGTGGGCGGGTCATGAGCACGGTCACCTCCCGGCCGCCGAGCATGCCCTGTCGCCACAGGAAAGGCAGGTAGGATTGAGCGACGGTCAACCGTGCCATGTCGTAGGTCAGGCTGCGCGCCAGGCGCCCGGCGATGCGTCGGGCGCCATCCAGTTCCGCAGCCCTGCGTTGGGCGCCGTTCGCGGCGCGACGGAGCACCAGCGAGCGCAAGGCGGTTTCCAGGTTGGCGTCAGCGGCCACACCGAAGCCCTCCGCCGGCCAGGCGTAGCGCCCGGTGCTGCTGTTGAACAGGCGAGCCAGGAGGTCGCCATCGCTCTTGGCCTGGGCGACATGTGCGGTGAATTCGGGCCAGGCCTCGTCGACCAGAAAGGCGCTGCGCCCGACAAGCTGCGTACGGCGCCCCTCATGACGGAAGCAGGCGGTTTCGCCGCACGCGCCGCAACCGCGCGCGATCAGGCCTTCGTTTCCTGCCCCAAGGGGCGCGCGCCGCCCGACTACCTTCGCTGCGATCCCAGTCCGCCCAGCGAGGCCGACGATGAGCTCGCCCCGGTCCAGGCGCGCCGTCAGTTTCAGGTCATGCGGCGCGGCGAAGCGCAGGTCGACATAGTTCCAGGCCACCGTGGCGTCCCGCCCCTCGGCCGCCGTCGATCCCGGCACGATGCGGGAATGGGCGTGGCGCTCGACGATCTCGCAGCCGGCCCGCAGGGCGACGTCGTAGAGGGCGTTGGACAGCTGGCACAGGCCGCCGCCGACGACCGGGACCAGGCAGCCCTGCTGCAGCATCCGCCCGCGCGCAAAGCCGCGCCAGGAAACCGGCGGTCCGATATGACGCCAGAAGCTGAACACCTGCCCGGCTGACAGGCACAGGCCGTCGAGCGCGCGGCAGGCGACCCGCAAGTTCTGCACCTTGCCCAGTTGGTAGTCGTATTCCGCCGCCCCCTCGTCCGACCACAGCGCCGTGCGCGACTCGGCGATCGACTGGAGATCAGCGCCGGCGCTATCAGACTTCAGCCGCGGCGGCGGGGCGGCGGCATCGGTACAGCGCCCGGCGAAGGCGCAGGCCCACTACCTTCGTGGCGAAAATGGCGGTTGAAAGACGGTCAGGCCGAACGACGGACGCCGGCCCGGGCCGCTGATCGATTGGCGCAACATCCGCCATGCACCCCTCCCAGCAGAGCCGATCATAGGTTGCAGGCGCGGCCTGTCTAGTCAGGCGGCCGAAGGGCTCGCGGGCTGGGCCAGGAGGGCGTAGACGGCGTCGGCGCCGTGGGCCTGGCGCAGTTGTTCGCGCAAGTCGGCGCGGCGCAGCAGGCGGGCGACGCGGGCCAGGGCCTGCAGATGCTCCGAGCCGGCGGCCTCCGGGGCCAGAAGCGCGAAGATCAGGTCGACCGGCTGGTCGTCGACGGCGTCGAAATCGACCGGGGTCTCCAGCCGAACGAACACCCCGCGCATCTTGTCCAGGGTCTTCAGCCGAGCGTGCGGCACCGCGACGCCCGAGCCGACGCCGGTCGAGCCCACGACCTCGCGCGCCATCAGGGCGTCGAGCACTTCGCCCGCATCGAGGTCGAACCGGCGCGCAGCCAATTCCGCCACCAGGGACAGGGCCTGGCGTTTCGAGGACGCGCTGACCTTGGGCGTGATCGCCCGGCGGTCAAGCAAGCTTTCGATGTTCATGAACGCGACGCCTGAATCCTATAGCCCCTTCGACCGCCCGGCGCCTGGTCCCGCCCTTCAACGCGAAAGGCGGGCCCTGGGTTTCAGGGGGCCGCTTCGCCATTGAGGCTGGCTGTACGCTCCGGATCGATCCACCCGATATTCCCGTCGGGCCGGCGATATACCACTGACAGCCCCCCGTGGGCGGCGTTTCTAAACACGATTGTTTGAGATTCAGTCAAGTCCAGCTGCATCACCGCCATAGAGACGGTCAGGGTGCGCAGCGGGGCCAGGGTCTCGGCGATGACCATGGCCGAGGGCGGGGCGTGGCCGTCCGATTCGGCCCAGTCCTCATCGACATCGGTCTCGTCCGGCGACTTCAGCACATAGAGGGCCGCCGTCTCGGCCGCCTTGGCGCTGGCGGCGGTGGAATGGCTCTTGAGCTTGTTCTTGTAGCGGCGGATGCGCGTCTCGATCTTGTGCAGGCAGGCGTCGAAGGCGCTGTGCGCGTCCCCGCCCAGCGCATGGCTCTGCAACTGCTGGCCAGAGGCCAGGGTCACGCTGCAGTCCACACGGAAACTGAATCCCTCCTTGCTCACGACGACATCGGCGTCACCGCCGCGGTCGAAGTATTTGCCGATGCTTGCGAGGATTTCGTCGGCGACCCGCGTCCGCAGGGCCTCACCGACGGCGACATGTTTGCCGGAGACTTGGACTTGCATGGGGCCAGTGCAGACCCGTCCGGCGGCGGAGTCAAGCGCCGTTGGACAGGTGAACTAACGTCAGTTCAGCACGCTTCCTTGAGCACCCGCCGGCGCTCGACGGAGGAGGGAATCCGCATCGCCTCGCGGTACTTGGCGACCGTCCGGCGGGCCACGTCGACGCCGGCCGAATTGAGGATCTCGACGATGCGATCGTCGGACAGCACCCCTTCCGGGTCGCGCTCGCCGTCGATCAGCTGCTTGATGCGGTGACGCACGCTCTCGGCCGAGTGGTCGGCGCCGCCGTTGGAGGCCGAGATGGCGGCAGTGAAGAAGAACTTCATCTCGAACACCCCGCGCGGGGTGGCCAGGTACTTGTTCGAGGTCACCCGGCTGACGGTGGATTCGTGCATGCCGATGGCTTCGGCCACGGTCTTCAGATTCAGGGGGCGAAGGTGCTCGACGCCGAAGGCCAAGAAGCCGTCCTGCTGGCGCACGATCTCGCTGGCCACCTTCAGGATGGTCCTGGCCCGCTGGTCCAGGCTGCGCACCAGCCAGTTGGCCGAGGCCAGGCAGTCGGCGACGAAGGTCTTGTCCGCCTCGCCCCGGGCGCCGGCCGAGACACGGGCGTGATAGCGCTGGTCGACCAGCAGGCGCGGCAAAGCGTCACTGTTCAGCTCCACCAGCCACAAGCCGCCCGGCCCCTCGCGGACCATGGCGTCGGGGATCACCGGGGCGCTGGGCTCGCCGCCGAAGGCTGCGCCAGGCTTGGGCGTCAGGCCGCGGACCTCGGCGATCATGTCCTTCAGGTCGTCGGCGTCGACGCCGCAGACCTTGCGCAGGGCCGGCAAGTCCCGCTTGGCCAACAGGTCCAGGTTTTCGATCAGGGCGGCCATGGCCGGGTCGAAGCGGTTCTGCTCCTTCAGCTGCAGGGTCAGGCACTCGCGCACGTCGCGGGCGAACACCCCGGTGGGCTCGAAGCCCTGCAGGCGGGCCAGCACGGCCTCGACCAGCTCCAGGCCGCAGCCCAGGCGCTCGGCCACATCGTCCAGGTCGGCGCGCAGGTAGCCGGCCTCGTCCACCCCGTCGATCAGGACCTGGGCTATGGCGCGCTCGGTGGTGGAGAAGCCGGCCAGGGAGGCCTGTTTCTCCAGGTGCTCGGCCAGGGTGTCGGCGCTCTGCAACGCGCCTTCCAGGCCGTTGTCGTCGCGGTCGAACGAGCCGCCCTTGTTGGCGCCGGACCAGTCGATCGCCCCGCCGGTCTGGTAGCCGTCGCCCGCGGCCTCCGAGGCCTCGGCTACGGGCCGGTCTCCGCAATCGCGCTCGCCCGGGCTGGCCTCGTAGCTATCGGCGGAGGCGGCGTCCATGTCGGCGGCGCCACGCTCGGTGGTCATGCGGTCCAGGGCGACCTCGCCGGTCTCGGCCTGGCGCTCTGGCGCTTCGGTTTCGCCGCCGTGCTCGCCCTCGTCGCGTTGCAGCAGCGGATTGCGCTCGAGTTCGCCCTCGACATAGGCCTCCAGCTCGACGCTCGACAGCTGCAACAGCTTGATGGCCTGTTGCAGTTGCGGCGTGATGACAAGGCCTTGGCCCTGCCGGATCTCCAAGCGTGGACTGAGCGACACCAAACGCCCCCTGGCGTGAATCTTGCCTGGGAAGCTTAGGGAATCGGTCCCACTGATTAGTTAACACCGGCGGAGATTGGTTCTCCGCCCTGGCGCTTGGCTCAGCCGAAGCTGTCGCCCAGATAGACGCGCCGCACTTCCGGATCGCTCAGGATCGCCTCGGGCGGGCCTTCGAACAGCACCCGGCCGGCGTGGATGATCGAGGCCCGGTCGATGATCTCCAGGGTCTCGCGCACATTGTGGTCGGTGATCAGGATGCCGATGCCGCGGTTCTTCAGATAGGCGATCACCTCGCGGATGTCCGAGATGGCCAGGGGGTCGATGCCGGCGAAGGGCTCGTCCAGCAGCATGAAGTCGGGCTCGCTGGCCAGGGCGCGGGCGATCTCGACGCGTCGCCGCTCGCCGCCCGACAGCGACACCGCCGGCGAAGCGCGCAGGTGCGAGATGCGCAGTTCCTCCAGGAGCTCGGTCACCAGCGCCTTGGCCTTGCGACGGTCCGGCTCGCGCATCTCGGCCACGGCCATCACGTTCTGTTCGACGCTCATGCCGCGGAAGATCGAGGCCTCCTGCGGCAGATAGCCCACCCCCATGCGCGCTCGCTGGTACATGGGCTGGCCGGTGATGTCGTCGCCGTCGAGCCAGATCTGGCCATAGTCGACCGCGATCAGCCCGGTGATCATGTAGAAGCAGGTGGTCTTGCCGGCGCCGTTGGGGCCTAGAAGGCCCGCCACCTCCCCGCGGCGTAGGCGCAGGGAGACCTGATCGACCACCTTGCGTCCGCGAAAGGCCTTGCCGATCGACTCGGCGTAGAGGCCGTCGCCGGGCTGCGGCGCCGCCTCGCTGGCGTTGGGCTGGCTCATGGGCGGCTCGCCGCTCAGCCGCCGTGCTTGCGCGGCGGCGGCGGGACGGGCGGAGCCAGGCCGCTCGGCGAGGTCCCCTGGGCCTCGTTGGGATAGAGCACAGTGCGGACGCGACCCGGATTGCCGCGGCCCTTGACGCCGGATTCCATGGTCGCCTGGCCGAGGTCGGTGTTGATCACCAGCCGGGCGCCGGCCGAGACGTTCTTGCCCTGGGCCACCACCACCTGGCCGGTGACCACGATGGTCTTGGAGTCGGCGTTGTAGATGGCGTGATCACCTTTCACCACGCGATCGGGGGTCACGTAATAGACCGAGCCGTCGGCCTCCATGCGGTCCAGCTGGCCGCAGCTGGTCCCGCTGCCGCCGCCCTTGGCCGCCTGCATCTTGTTGAAGATGTCGATGGTGTCGGCGCGCAGACGGCTGGTGTCCTGCAGCGCCTCGGCGGCGCCTTTGTAGCTGGCGCGGCACTGCTGCTGCTCGACCACCAGCTGGTCGGCGGTGACATCGACCGGCGCCTTGCTGCCGGCGGCGAGCTGGGCCCAGGCGGCGCTGGGCGCGGCGGCGGCCAGCGGGGCCGCAAGCACCGTGAGCGCGAAAAGGGCCGTCAGGCGGTTCATCGATCGACTTCCTCGTCCTTGGCTCGAGAGCGGGCCGGACCTGCGCCGTCAGGCTAGACGACGCAGACGGCGCTTCTTTGGCGCGACTATGGCCTTACGGTCTAGTCCGGATTGATGATGGAGTGAACATTGCCGCTGAAGACAATCCTCTGGCCGCGGTCGTAAATCCCATAGGAATCGGCGGTGATGGTCCCGCGAGGCCCGACGCCGCGCACCTTGCTCCAGCCGGTGACCACGGCATGGGTGGTGTCGACCACCGCGCGGTCGGTGTTGAAGGTGTCGCCCTGGCCGTCCACCAGCACCACCCGGTCCCACAGGCTGAGGAAGTGGGTGTCCTCGCGATAGGCGCCGTGGCGAGCGGTGATGCGGCTGGGGTTGATCTGGTCGGCGTTGAATTCCAGCAGCGGCAGGTCGAGCGTGATCAGCTGAATGTCGCTGTTGTTGCGCGAAGCCTGCGCGGCCCCCAGCACAAAGGCGCGGCCCTGGCCGTCGCGGCCGTAGAAATGGGCGTTGGTCATATGGATCGCCGCCCCGCCGTGGGCCTCGCCGAACCGGGTCAGCCAGCCCTTGACCAGCACCCAGCCGGTCAGGAAAACCAGGACCCCGGCGATGGTCATCGGCAGGATGCGCCGCATCCGGTGGATCAGCTGCGAGCGCCGCTTCCAGGCCCGAAGCTGTCGCTTGCGCCGCTCGGCCCAGCGCGCCGGGTCCAGCATGTCGAAGTCGTGCGTGGCGGGCGCCGTCATGGCCCCGGCCTCAGCTGTGGGCGAACAGGTCGGCGTCTTCCCAGCCGGCCAGGTCCAGCTTGGCCCGCCAGGGCAGGAACTCGAAACAGGCCTGGGCCAGCTCCATGCGCCCCTCGCGCACCAGCATCGCGTCGAGCCGGGCCTTCAGCGCATGCAGGTTCAGGACGTCGCTGGCGGCGTAGGCCAGCTGCTCCGGCGAAAGCTTGGCCGAACCCCAGTCCGAGCTCTGCTGCGCCTTGGACATGTCGACGCTGAGAAGCTCGCGGGTCACGTCCTTCAGGCCATGGCGGTCGGTATAGGTGCGGGCCAGCTTGGAGGCGATCTTGGTGCAATAGACCGGCGTCGTGGTCACGCCCAGGTGCAGGGCGAACATGGCGATGTCGAAGCGGCCGAAGTGGAAGATCTTCAGCACGCCCGGGTCGGTCAGCACCCGCTTGAGATTGGGCGCGTCGTAGTCGGGTCGGCGCAACTGGACCACATGGGCGTCGCCGTCGCCGGCCGAGAGCTGCACCACGCACAGCGGGTCGCGCCCCAGGCGCAGGCCCATGGTCTCCGAATCCACCGCGACAGAAGCGCCGAAATCGACCGAGTCCGGCAGGTCCCCCTCATGCAGATGAACGGTCACGCCTTTGACTTAAGCTCCAGCTTGGACCCCCTTCTTAGAATGAGAGAGGGGGTGGTGCCCAGGAGAGGATTGGCGGTCCGCGCTCCAGGGAATTGATTCTATTCAGGATTTTTCGGGGCGTGTGTCCCGATGTGTCCCAAGGATGTGCGCCCTTCTAACCGCAGCCGGTTCCGTCAGCAAGATTCCGTTTCGTCTGAGTCGTCGGCGGCCTTCTTGGACTGCTTGGCCTTACGCTCGGCGTTCAATCTGCGGGCGTCCTCGTCGATGATCTGCACGATGTGCTCGTTCAGTTCCTCCGTGAGGAAACCGTCCTCCAGGAAATCGAACGGAATCCACTTGGTGCGCCACATGCGCAGCTGGTCCTCACCATCGGGGCCAGTCTCCCAAACTTCCCGGTCGTCATCGACCTCGGCAAGTAGCTCGGGCCTGAACGCGAAGCACTCATTCTGCCTGGTGACGACTTCCCCCTTCCGGTTCAGGTGTCGCCACTCGGGAGTGTATTCCCATCGGATCCTCGCCTTCCGACTGACGCGCCGCCCAAGCAGCTCAAACTGCATCGGGAATTTCAGCGTGCCCTCGAATGAAAACTCAGGCTCTGCCGTCCTGGCCGGTGCGGGTGCGATGGCAACCATTGGGCCGGGTGTCAGCTGCTTTTGAACCTCACCCTGGATGCGCTGCGAGTCGATCCCGAGCGTTCTCGCGAGCTGGAGCAGTTCCTTGACGCTCATGCGCTTCATCCGCCACGGCTGACCGACGTGCTTGCGTATGTCGGGGTGGCGATCCAAGGCCCGAGATAGGGCGACGCGCTCGGCGGAAGTCATTGCATCTGTGACCAGGGCTGCTGCCCACGAGGGACACTCTCAGCATACAAACCGAAGCTGCCGAGCGCCTCAACTCTGGGAAATTTGCTGAGGCATTGACCACCGCCGGCGTGAGCAGCTTGTATCGGCTGAACGTGGATCGAACGGCCGGATGCAGGTTCGTCGGAGATCGGACGCTGCCGCCGTTCAGTGGCCACAGAAGCGGTTGGTTCATGAATGGCCCGTTCGTGAACTGTTTTAGAACCTTATATGAACGGCCACTGTCACATATAACTACTTGTTTTATAAGGGGATAATGAACACGCGGTCTCGAAACGCCTGGCAACTGTCTCTAGAGAAAGGTTTTTAAGTCGGCTAGGTTTTTTGTCGACTAACCGGCCGAATTGAGGAGTTTGCCGATGCGTGACGTTTCGAGTTTTGCGGAGGTGTTGGCTCATATGCCCACCGACGGATTGTTGGTTGGGCTGGCGCTTGCTGCGTTCGCACTCGCCGGCTTCACGATCCATGTCGTCCATTCCATTGCGAAGGAGCGGCTTCGCAAATGACTGCGCGGATGCAGGACTGGGTTCGCCTGCCAACAGATTGGATCCAAAACCGCGGACTCGCCGAGTTCCGTTGGGCGGGCGGCTTCGGCTCAGACAACGCCGCCGCACTCATGACCCTAGTTGCGCTCGCTCATCGAGCAGATCAGCAACACGGCGTCTCGATGGTGACCTACGACACCCTCACCTGCGCCACCCAACTTAGCCGGGCCAAAGTGTCGGCAGGTTTGTCGGTGCTAGAGGATCATCGCGTCATCGCGCGCGGCGTCGAAGGGCGCAGCACATATGCACTCAACGGCTTCGACCTCACGCGCGGCTGGGCAAAACTTCCAGCGCGACTCCTTTATCAGTCTGACTCAATCACTGCGTTTCGGGACTTCAAGTTGCGCCGGCCAGCCGAGCTGAACGCTCTCAAGCTGTATCTGTTGTTCGTTGCCGGGCGCGGACGTGACACCAACATGGCTAACATCAGCTATGACAAGATCGCTGAGCAGACCGGGGTCGAGCGAAATCGGATCAAGCAGGCGCTGACCATCCTGGCCGTCGCCGGCCTAGTTCACGTTGAGCGCATCCCCAGCGCCGAAAATGAATACGCCGTCGCCAACGGGTATCGGATCGCCCACCTCGACCCCTACGTTCACATGGGGACCCGTGGGCGCACGCTTGAGGCTGAAGACTTCGTTTGACGATGGGCGGCCTTCGTCCTGAACGCGGCGCTCGTCAGTTAACGACATCGTCAATGGACTGATCGTTTTTGGGGTCAGCCGCGCGAAGCGCCTGGCGCACTGTGCTGTTTTCGACGCTCCCCCCATAGGGGGTCGAGCCAACAATTTGACCGTAGAGATGGGCCAGCACTCGGATCGAAGAGAGCGGTCGCCTCGGTGTGCCGGAGTGCGGGCCAGCGCCTCGCCAAGCTGCATGTCCACAAGGGTATACGCCAGCGGAACACCGTCATGAGACAGTCTTGGCCGCCCAATAGGGTTGACTTCTGATTTCTGGGACACTACCCGTCTAACCTCTAGACCCTATTGGACACTTGAGGACATGCCATGACGGCCATCGGTTACGCCCGCGTCAGCACCACAGACCAGGACTGCGCCATCCAGGAGGAGACGCTGCGCGCCGCCGGGTGCGATGTGATCAGGTCGGAGCGGAAGAGCGGCACAACCACCAAGGGGCGGGCCGAGCTGGCCACGGTGTTGGAGTTCCTGCGCCCCGGCGACACCCTGGTGGTCACACGGATCGACCGGTTGGCGCGCTCGCTGATGGACCTGGAAAAGATCGTCCAGGAGATCACCGCCAAGGGCGCGAGCCTCCGGGCGACAGAGCAGCCCATCGACACCTCCACAGCGGCCGGGACGGCCTTCCTGCAGATGCTGGGCGTGTTCGCTCAGTTCGAAACCGCCATCCGTAAGGAGCGTCAGCTCGAAGGGATAGCCAAGGCCAAGGCCGAGGGCGTTTACAAGGGCCGCAAGCCGAGCGTGCCGGTGGACGCGGTCCGGGCTCTCCATGGTGAAGGTGTCAGCCCTACCGAGATCGCGAAGCGGTTGGGGATCGGCCGGGCCAGCGTCTACCGCGCCATCGGCGAAACCGCCACTATGGCATAGCTCGGGACGGCGCTTGGGGACTCGCCACAGGCTAATGCAGGGCTTTCCGGCTGGTGGGTGCAGCGCGCCCGCCCCGCGCCCCTCGGGTGCTCTGAAGGCCGCTACGTGGCCGCGCTTGTTTGCCTGCCAGGGCCTTGCCGGCCGGTGCCTGCCTGCTATGTCCAGCGCCCTGTTGTTTCTCGCGCTCGTCCGCGCACCCACGGGTGCGAAAATGACGACCGTCAGGATTGGTGTTGATGCAGACTTGCCAAGTCGCCGGATGTGGCCGGCCAACCAGTTCGACCTATTCCCGTCACTGCAATCACCATCGTTCCCGGATGCGGCGGAACGGCGACGCCAACCAGCGGGGCATCACCAAGGCCGACCTGAAGCCCTACGTCGATATGGTCGAGCGGCGGATCGTCCAGAACGCAGACAGCCCGGTCTGGGAGAAGATGGACGCGCGATGGGCGGCGCTCGTGCGCGATGCTCGGAGTCGGATCGCCAACTACGAGGGCGGCTTCGCAAGCCCGCGCCAGAACGTCCAGGCGGCCAGGGAAATCGTAACGCTGGCCGGCGAGGTCGATCCCCGGCGCGTGGTCGTGGCCGTTTCCGCGATGTTCATGATGCTGACGGCGGAGCCGCACAGGTTCAAGTCGGACCGCGCCTTCGACGTCCAGCTTGTCCGGCGGGTGCGCGGGCTCGCCGCTGCGAACTCCACCAGCTACATCGATCCCAAGACGGGCAGAACCCGGCGCACCTATCACGAGCTGCCGCCCAGGGCCGCCACCGTGATGAGCGACTGGCTACGCGAAACCCTCGGCGTCCTCGGCCACCGACTGGCTCGGCTGGAGGAGGAAGAGCGCCGGCTCAGGGACGAGGAACGGGCCGAGTTGAACGACGCGCTGATGGCTCTGCGCTGAACCCTTCTTATGAAGCCCAGTATGCACAGCAAGTGGGCCACCAGGTCCCTCCTCCTATGGTCCTATATCCCCATGGATATGGCCTGTGAGGATAGGGAGCAGTGACCCCTCAGAGGTCGTCGTCGTCAGCCAGGGCCGCCTGTACCGCGCGTTCGACCTCGGGCGATGTCCACCCGGCAATGACGGGGTAGGCGTCGATCCCTGTCAGCTTCGTGAGCACCGCGCGATAAGCCACGCTCATGGCATAGCCCAGGTCGAACTCATCGCGGGAGGCGACGATAAACGAGTCATGGACCGGCAAAACAGGGCGTCGCAGGGACCGGGTGAACCTTTCCAGCACGGCCTCGGCGATCATGCTGTCGATGTTCTGCAGCCGAACCGCGAGGCCCTGACGGAGCCATCCCGCTATGGCCAGATGGCGTGTCTCCAGCCCCTCGACGAGCGACTTGTAGCTGACCCCTGGCGGCAGCTTGGCCTTCGCGGGCTTCTTCGGCCGGCCGTCGCCGTTGATGGCGAGCAGTTGATTGAAGGCGACCTTGACGACGTCACGGTCGACGTCACGCCAGAGACCGCCGAGGCGATAGGGGTCGTTGTCAGGATCGAGCGGCCGAGAACAGAGATGGTAGAGCATCCTGGGATGGAAGGACTTGAAGTCCAGCTCGACCGTGGCCTCACCGTCGATGGTGATGGTCGCGCGCGCGAGCTTGGGCATTGATTGCCACCAGCCCCCGTAAAACCGGCCGCCTCGGCTCCATTCGCCGTCATTGAAGACCCGATAGAGCGCAGCCTCCGTCGGATCGACGTACTCACCGGCCTCTTCGTTATCCAGGTCATCGTCTTCTGCAGGGGCCATAGGATCGAAGTCGGCCGCCTTGATCTCGAACTGGTTCACCAGCTTGGCCCAGGCGCGCAGGCCATCGCGCATCCGGCGGGTTTCGCTGGTGTCCTCGTAGGGGATCAGCGGCTTTCGGCCTCGGTTGCCTTCAGGCGCACCCTTCAGCCGGATGAGTTCGGTTGTGTCAGAGTCCTCGATGTCCGCCCTGGTGACGCCATCGCGGCGGAAGCGGTCGACAAGCTTTTCAGTCGCCCGAAGCCGCGAGCGATATCCCCGGCCCCCTGTCCAGTCCTCCGCGCTGAACCTTGAGTAGCTGCCCAGCTTGGCCTCGGCGTAGCCGTTGGCGGCCAGGAAGTCGGCCACCTCGACGGCAGCCGTATAGGTCACCTCAGGGCGCATGTAGCGCGTCAGGGCCGTGCTGTAGTCCTCACGGCGGCGGGAATAGGCCAGCCAGGGGCTGCGCGGACTCTCGGCGGCCACGAAAAGGTCCAGGACCATGGCCGCGAGCGTTTCCGCCAATCGCCGCTGATCGTCGGCCTTGCGGGCGCGCTGGCGAGTGGCCTGGGCGTCGACCTCGGCGACAAGCCCGTCGATCACCCTGGCGGCCGCTAGAGACCGCGTGATGCGGCACCAATTCAGCTGGCGGCTGTCGCGAAGGTGAGGACGATCCGGAAAGGCCTCGGCTACGCCCTCCGCCGGGCGCTTGGGTGCATCATCTGCCATGAAATCTACTGGTCGCCTGCGGCAGAGGTCGGCTCAAGGAACCGCGCCGCCCGTACCTCGCTCACGGTGAGTGGCGCGGTCACATGCAGTGCTTTGTGGTGAGCCCAGCGATGACAGGTCGGGCACAGGATCGCCAAGTGAGAAATGGTTGTTTCGCGCACCCCCAGCGCCAGCGGCTCGACGTGGTGGGCATCAAATAGAGCGCTTTTCTCGTCTGAAAAATCGCACGCTTCGCAGACCAGAACACCGCCGTTGCGCTCGCGGTTCGCCCTCTTGGCCTCGCGAGCTAGGTCTCCGCTGCGTTCAATTTGTAGCGCCGCTTTATAACGACGTTCACCTTCAGTGGCCTTCACCTTGGGGAACAAGGTGCTGACTTGGACGACCTTTCCCGGATCGGCAAACCCTGGAAGTGCCGGCACATCGTGTCGGAGGGCAAGCCTCCTGTCCTTCAACGCCGCCCACAGTCGATCTATGTCCGCGTCGTTGCGCTTCACGCCATCGTAGGCGTTCGCCAAAATGCGCCGGTCCGGGAAGCCGAGGTCTTCAATGAGGTCTGGATCGTCCTCTATGGCGTAAACCTCTGTGAGCACGACCGCGACCGGCCATTGCGCTAGTCGCTCAGAAAGCTCCGGATCGGACACGAACGCCGCCGTCTCGCCATACGCGCCAGAGACCCGGACCAACTCCAGCACTCGGCCTCTGAGGTCCGCTGTAACTTGTTCGCCTCCACCTATCGTCACCATGAAAGGCTGGGAGATCGACTTCTTGGCTACGTTGTGGGCGAGCGAAAAATGAAGCGTGTCTTTGGCCGACGGGTCGCCTCTGGACCCGAAGCACATGACGGGCGCGCTGGATTTCCCCCAGACAGCCTTGACTCCCATCAGATTATCAGGCGAGCCGACGACCTCAGCAAAGGTCAGCCAAGCCCCCTTCGGACGAAGTTCCTCAGGGAGATCCTCCGCAATGCGCGCGGGACCATATGTTTCGTCATAGAGCTGATCGAGGTCGATCCCGTTCGCCGTGATCCGCCCGCTGTACGTTGTCAGCCCGCGCCGCTGGCCAATCGCCTGACGAAGTGCTGTTAGGGAGATCAATCGGCCCCGCCAACGCAGCTGCCGGTCGTTCTCGACGACTACCAACTCGTCGGGATGTTGTTCGAGGACGACCCTGTCACCCGGCTTGAGGCCCATCTCGAAGAAGTTCTGCCTCGGCCGTCGTCTGATTGTGTCCGCCATCAAACGCCCTCGGTCACCTTGGCCAGCTCCAGCGCCACCTTGCGGAACTTCTCCAGCGCCGTTTCCAAGTTCTCCACGATCTCGGCCGCGACCTCGTCCGGCGGCGGCAGGCTGTCGGGGTCGATGTGGCCGTCGTCCTTCAGCCAGAAGATATCCAGGTTCAGCTTGTCGCGGGCGTCCAGCTCCTCGTAAGCGAACCGGCGGAACCGCTCGGTCTCCTCGCGCAGGTGGCGGCGGTGGTGGGGCTGGTAGCAGGCGACGAAGTCGTCGAGGTCGGCGCGCGTCAGCGGCCGCTCGCGCAGGGTAAAGCGCTGATTGGTGCGCAGGTCGTAGACCCATAGCGCCTGGGTGGCGATCCGCTCTCCACCGGCCACCTTTTCGAAGAACAGCGCGTTCGCCTTGACGCCCTGCTTGTAGAAAATCCCTGTCGGCAGGCGCAGCAGGGTGTGGAAGTTGAAGTCGCGCAGCAGCCGCCGACGCAACACCTCGCCCGCGCCGCCCTCGAACAGCACATTGTCGGGCAGCACCACCGCAGCCGTCCCGCCGGGCTTCAGGATGGTCATGATGTGCTGCAGGAAATTGAGCTGCTTGTTGCCGGTGGTGACGGTGAAGTCCTCGCGGACGTAGTCCTCCCGCTCGGTCTCGATGTCCCCTTCCTGGTTGACGATGCGGAACGACTGGCGTTTGCCGAACGGCGGATTGGCCAGCACCAGGTCAAAGCGCTCCCCCGTGTCGGAGAGGAGGGCGTCGCGGTTCTCGACAGGTGAGGCCGCGCCGCCGATACCATGCAGATAGAGGTTCATGGCGCACAGCCGCACGACCTCGGCGACGATGTCATAGCCCTTGAAGGCCCCGTCGCGCATCTTCTGGGAGACACGCCGGTCCTGGGCGGCGGGCTTGGCCTTCATGTGCTCATAGGCCGCCAGCAGGAACCCGCCCGTGCCGCAGGCGGGATCGCACACGGTCTCGCCGGGCTCGGGATCTACAACTTCCACCATGGCGTGGATCAGGACGCGCGGGGTGAAATACTGGCCGGCCCCGCTCTTCACCTCGCCCGCGTTGCGCTCCAGCAGGCCTTCATAGATGGCCCCCTTGGTGTCGACGTTGATCCCCATCCAGGTCTCGCCGTCGATCAGGCTGACCAGCCGCTGCAGCTTGGCCGGGTCGTTGATCTTGCTCTCGGCCTTCAGGAACAGGGTGCCGACGATGTCGGTGCGCTTCGAAAGCGCGACCAGGGCGGCCTTGTAGTGGGCTTCCAGCGCCTCTCCTGAGCGCGTGCGCAGGGTCGACCACTGGTATTCCGCCGGGATCATCGAAGGCTCACCCAGGAGCGTGGTGCGCTCCTCGTCCATCTTCAGGAACAGTAGGAAGCTGATCTGGCCGACATAGTCGCCGTAGCTGATGCCCTGGTCGCGCAGGACATGGGCATAGTTCCAAACCTTCGAGATGAGGGTGGCTTCGTTCATACGAGTTCACCTCGGAAGGCGGCGGAAAGGATGGATTGGCGAAGCGCAGCTGTAGCTGCAGATTGGCTTTCAATGATCGCAGTTCCCTCGTCAGCGTCCTGCGCTGACAATTGGTGCCGTCTAATGATCATCTCCTGTTCGAGGAGCGGCGGCACTGGTATCGGGATGCCTTCAAGGATTTCCTTGTTGAGCCCGGGGCGGGTTTGGCCTTGGGTGTTTCCAAATATTTCGGCGAGCGTTACGGGGTGCCCGCGCAGGCACAAGTTAACGAACATCGGCAGTACCACGTTCGTCGAAGGGGACATTCTATATAGATGTTTCGTTATTATTGCGTCTTCTATATCATCCGGAATGACGCAGGTCCTGCCAATTGTCGCCATTACTGTTATAACAATATCCCTCGGCCTTGCTTTATACTTGATCAATTGGTCAAATTTTTCTGGACTAATGCGATGGTTTGACCCAAGCGAAAAGAAACCGTCCCGCACGTTGTCGATACCGATAACCAGCTTCCCGGAGGCCTGGAACTCGGAGTGCAGCAAGCTGCTTCCGAATGGCCCGCTTTGGAAGGAACGCTCCTGCGTCGACACAATCTCAGCCAAGCTTAACCACGCCCAACCTTCAGGAAGGTCTGGGGGTTGATCAATTGTGGGGCGTTTCGGCTCAACGTAGGCCTTCCCCCTTCGCTGTGGATCGCGACTCCACGTCGCGCGCCGGTCAGTTAGGATGCGGTGGAGGAGGTCTCCGCCGGTTTCCGTTGGTGGGTTTTCGCGCCGCCAATCGGCGGTCAGTTCGCCAGTGACGGCCGACTTCAGGAGCGCTTTTCGGTAGGTCTCGACGCCGGCGCGGGCGTCTGCCAGAGCCGCTTCGCCGTCATCAATCTCGACGAACAGCTCTTCAACGCGACCCACTAACTGATCCTGCACCTCCAGCGGCGGAACGGGGATCGGTAGCGTTCTGAGATAATCAGTTGGAACGCGAAGCTGACCGGCGCTCCCCGACATGTTCCTGCGGGCGTCCTCACGTAGCGCGCGGCGCACGAGATAGAAAAAGACAAAGTGTGGGCGGAGCACGTCAGGTCGAATGACGTGGAACTCGGTTGATCCCGCAGCAACGCCGCCGGGCACCGCCGGGACAATCGCGATCTTGCCGTTTTCCATGCACGGCGTGATCTTCGCGAAGAGGACATCGCCGGTCTGGAACCGAGTGAAGCCTTTCGACACATCAGACGCCGTGCGCGTTTCGGTTAGCCGGATTGCGCCGCTTTCCTCCGCAACGGCCGCCATCGGCAGGAACGTGATTGGCTGGTCCGCATCGAGGTGGGTGAAGTCGGTTCGTGGATTGATCTCGGCGACATCACCCAAACGCTCCCATCGCCATCCCACGGGTATGTCCCACAGGGGTTCGACAGGCTCCGCCGACGCCTGAACCGCGCGCTTACCCCTAGCCACCCACTACCCCCTCAAGCCACCAGCGCGCCGGTCAGATCTTCAATCAGCTCAGGCAACCGCGTCCCGAACGCGGCCCTGGCCGCGACGACGCCGCCCTTGCTGGAAAACGTGGGCTGGTCCTGAAGGTCGCGGAGGGAAAGGTCAATGTTGGCGGCGAGGTGATCACGGATCGCTTCCAGCCAGGACGCCTGCTCAGCGGTATAGGTTCGCCCCGCCTTGGCCTCGCGGCCGAGCCAGAGATTGAACCTCGCGACCATGTCCACCGACAGCGGCGCGAGCGTGTCCTGTTGATGCAGGGCGAAGCGAACCAGGGCGACCATGTCGGTGAGCACCCTGGCCGGATCGCTTTTGATCGCCCCCTTGGACAGCCGCTTGTAGGCTGACCAGACGCCCATTGGCTCCAGCAGCCAGGGCGGCCGAGCGAGCGCCCTTCGCAGGTCCTCCAGGCTCTCATAGGTCAGCCGCTTCTGGGCGTAGGGCTTGCCATAGAGGATCGACAAGGCGGCCAGCTCGTCCTGGTTTTCTTCCAGGAACGCCTCGAACTTCAGTGTCAGCTCGCGCGCCGCCTTCTCGTCGAACCCGGTGGAGACCACCGCGTCCGGGCTGAAGACGTCGATCACGACCTCGCTCTGGGTCTTCAGTTCCACCAGCAGCTTGCGCAGGGCGGGATTGTCGCTGAGCGGGCGCAGGGCCTCGTCGCGCAGCCGCTTGGCCGTGGCGTCGAACTTGGCGTCGCTGATGGGCGGCGCGTGTTCCCGCTCGGCAGCCTCGGTGATGCGGTCGTTGTCCATGCTGTCCATCAGCCCGGCAGCGATCTCGGTCAGGCTCCGCCCGCCTGCCCGCTCGGCGACGAGATCCTGGTCCTGGGACGCGAGCTTTCTGGCCAGCGCCGCCAGCCGCACGGCCAGGGACGAGACCACCTCGGGATCATTGCGGCCACTGGCGACATGCTCCAGCAACTTGTCGAAGCTGACCTTCGGCTTCTGCTCCAGGGGCGGCGAGATGGTTTTGGCGCTCTCGCTGACGCCCACCGCGTCGATCAGGATGAAGCGGTCCTTGCCCTTTGCGTCGGGGGTGACGTTGATCAGGTCCGCCGTGTTGATCGTGCGGACGCCCCGCCCCTTCATCTGCTCGAAATAAAGGGCTGACTTCACGTCGCGCATGAAGATCAGCACCTCGACCGGCTTGATATCGGTGCCGGTGGCGATCATGTCGACCGTCACGGCGATGCGCGGATTGTATTGGTTGCGGAAGGCGGCGATCAGCTCCTCAGGCGACACGCCGGTCACCCGGTAGGTGATCTTCTTGGCGAACTCGTTGCCCTTGCCGAAAACCTCGCGGGCGATGTGGACGATCTCCTCGGCGTGATGGTCATCCTTGGCGAAGATCAGGGTCTTGGGGACCTCGGTGCGGCCGGGGAACAGCTCGGTCGGCAGGGTGTCGCGGTAGGTCTCCAGCACCGTGCGGATCTGGTTCGGCGCGATCACCGACCGGTCCAGCTCGGTCGGCGAATAGACCAGATCGTCGGCCAGTTCCTCATAGCGCTGCCGGCGGGTGTGGCGATCTCGTTTGGGCACGGTGAAGCCAGACGGCACCTTGCCGCCGCGCTCGCCGATCTCGGTGCGGATGCGGAACACCTCGAACGGCACGTTGACGCCGTCGATCACCGAGCGCTCGTAGGGATACTCGGCCACCAGGTTCTTCTGGAAGTAGCCCAGGGTGTGGACCGATGGAGTGGCGGTCAGGCCGATCTGGAAGGCGTCGAAGTAATCCAGCACCTGCCGCCAGCGGCCATAGATCGAGCGGTGGCACTCGTCGATCACCACCACGTCGAAGGTCTCGGGCGGCATGTTTTGGCTGTAGGCAACCTCTTGGGCCGGCGCGCGGTCATCGGCTTCGAAGGCGCTGGCTTCCTCATCCTCCTCCGACAGCTCGGAGCCAACCAGTTGCGAATAGACCCGCTGGATGGTGGAGATGACGACCTTGGCGTCCGGGTCGAGCCCCGCCAGCCCGAGCCGCTGGACGTTGTAGAGTTCGGTGAACAGCCGCCCCGTGCCCGGCGGACGATAGGCCTGGAACTCCTTGAGTGTCTGTCGGCCCAGGTTATTGCGATCCACCAGGAACAGGACGCGCTTGGCGTTGGCATGGGCCAGCAGGCGATAGGCGGTGGTGGCGGCGGTGAAGGTCTTGCCCGCCCCCATGGTCATCTGGATGAGCGCCTTGGGCCTGCCCTGGGCGAGCGAGGTCTCCAGGCCGGTGATGGCTTCGATCTGGCAGTCGCGCAGACCCTCGGTCACCAGGGCGGGCATGTGGGTCAGCCGCCGACGCAGCGACGAGCCGTCCAGAAGGCGCTCCAACAGCGTTTCCGGCCGATGGAAGCTGAAGACCTTGCGTGACCGCTGCTCGGGATCGGCGCGGTCGCTGAACAGGATTTCCGAGCCGCTGGCCTCGTAGTCGAAGCGCAGGGGATCGCCCCAGTTGGCGAGGTGGCCGGGAAGCTGCTGCTGGTAGCCCTTCGCCTGCTCCGCCACGCCGGACAAGGTCGTGCCCTCGGGCTTCGCCTCAATGACGCCGCAGGCTTTGCGGTCAACGATGAGCAGGTAGTCGCAAGGACCCGTCGAGAGCGGGTATTCCCGCACAGCGACGCCCAGCCCCGCACCGATGTTCATTTCGGCGCGGTCCTGTATGACCCACCCAGCGGCCTGTAGCTGGGCGTCAATGAGCTGGCGTGCTCTTTCCTCTGGCGTGGCCATCGAAAACAACTATGGCCTGCGAACCTGGCTGAGAGCAACTACGGCTTAGGCCGTTGGCCGCCAGCACGCGCTCTATGCAGCACGCGCGCCGTCGCCGTCCTTGCCGCCGGGCACTCTCACCGTGTCGAAGCGCACCAGTTCCAACTTCCCCAGCAGCTTCTTCATCTTGTAGCCGTTGCCGTATGCGGCGGCTGAAGCGTCATTGCCGCGCTTGCGGCCCGACAGGACGGCACCCTCCAGTGTGCCGAAGATCTCCGCGTCGCGAAGGGCGTCTTCGAAGGTGTGTCGGAAGGAGTGCAGCGTCAGCTTGCTGTCCGTGAGACCGCGCTTGTCGAGCAGCCGGCCGAACCAGTCGGAAACATGGTCGCCGAAGTGGCCCTTCGCGTTCGCCTGCGCCTCGGGGAACAACTGCTCGTCGCCGCTGGCCCTGCGCTCGGCGACGTAGTCGAGAAAGCCGAGCTGGATCAGTTCAGGGTGGATCGGCAGGTAGCGCTTGCTAGGCCCGTTTTTCAGTGGCCGAAGCTTGTTGGGCCGGAGGTTGATCACCGGGACGCCGTCACGTTCCTCGACCTCACTTGTAAGCAGCCCGCATGGCTCGCCGATGCGGAGGCCGTGATAAAGGCAAATGAGCGGCCCCCAGTAGAGCGACGGCTTGTCGTTCGGGGCCGTCTCTCGCGTCGACCAAGGCGCGCCATTGAAGATCAGGGCCAGTTGGTCGTCGGTGAATGGGTCCCGCTTGTCCTCCGGCGCGACGTCATCGACCACGCGGAGGCCGATGAACGGGTTCGACGTGATCCACTGCTCGTCCTTAGCCCATTCGAACAGCGCCTTCGTGTGCGCCATGTAGCTGTCGTTCATGGTTTTCGCCGAGATCGTCGGCCGACCCAGAGACTGCGCCGTGGCGATGGCGGCCGGTATCGGCAGCTTCGACAGCTCGGGATCGTTGCCGAGCCCCTTCGGCAACTGCTTGACCACGTCGAGCAACTTGCGGGCTTCCTCTCGGTCTACCGAGCGCACGTCGCGGTTTGACCCTATGCAGTCGCGCAGGAGCTTGTAGACCGGCTTCTGGGCCTGCTTTGTCGAAAGCGACAGCTTGTCGGACCTATCGGCCGTGCTGGCGGTGATCAACTCGTCGAGGGTCCTGATCTTCGCGCCGCCGGTCGGGGGCTCATAGCTCGCCAGATCGTCGAGGACCGTATCAGCCGGCTTGAAACCGAACTCGCCGCGCATGTGGGCCAGCGCGCGTTCCTCCATGGCGATCCAGGCGCGCATCAGGGTCTGGCAGAGGAGCCCGAAGCTCGGGTCGTCGCGGTCAACATTGAGGCCGGCGCGTTCGAGAACGCCCTCAACGATGGGGTAGAGCGTCGTGTAGTCGCCTAGGCCCAGACGTTCGCGCTGGGCCGCCAGCCTCTGCTCAACTCGGGCCAGATGGTCCCGCCGCTGCGCGATGGCTTGTGGGTCGAACTGCTTGGGCCGCGCATCCACCTTGAACGCGCCCTGCGCGTCGCGGAACCACCGGGCGACCACCAAGGTAATCTCGCCTTCGCCCAGGGGTCGGGGTTTGCCCTCAAGTTGTTTGCCCTTCGCCTGGGCGACGGCCGCGTGAAACTCTTGCTGGGCGGCGGTGAGGAGAATTACCGCCTCTTCCCGCGAACTGGTGCCGAGCGCCTTCTTGAAGGAGCCGTTGCCGAGCGTGCTCCAGACCTCTTTTGGCCAGCGGATGCGGCAATACCAGCGACCATTCCGCTGGTGCAGATACTGTGTGTTTCTCATGGTCCCTCAGGTCCGTGTGTCCCGGTTTTGTGTCCCAGGGACGCCTAAAACCTGAAGAAAACCAACAGCATCAACCCCTTGAGAAGGGGTGGTGCCCAGGAGAGGACTCGAACCTCCACGGCCGTTAAGCCACTGGCACCTGAAGCCAGCGCGTCTACCAATTCCGCCACCTGGGCCCGATCGCAAGACCGATCGAAGGGCGCGACGGATAGACGGGGAGAAATCGACAGTCAATGGCCAAGTCGGCGACATTTCGTCAAATGCGGCCGAACACCGTGCATTGCGTGCGGCGGGCCGCTCCGCTATCCCCTGCCGGACGGCTCAGGCCGCGACTTTCGAGGCGGGACGAATGCAAGGACTGGTGACGGTTTTCGGCGGCTCGGGCTTCATCGGCGCGCAGGTGGTTCGCGCCCTGGCCAAGCGCGGCTATCGCGTGCGGGTGGCCGTGCGCCGGCCGGGCCTGGCCTACAAGATGCGCATGCTGGGCGACGTCGGCCAGATCGAGGTGGTGCAGGCCAATGTCCGCGCCCCGGCGTCGGTGGCGCGCGCCCTCGAGGGCGCCCAGGCTTGCGTCAACCTCGTGGGCGTCCTGTACGAGGCCGGCCGGCAGAAGTTCCAGAGCCTGCACGCCATGGGCGCGCACAACATCGCCGAGGCCGCCGCCGCGGCGGGGGTGGCCAGCCTGGTGCAGGTCTCGGCCATCGGCGCCGATGCGTCGAGCCCGGCCAAATATGCCCGCACCAAGGCGCTGGGCGAGGCCGAGGCGCGCAAGGCCTTCCCAGGGGCGGTGATCCTGCGCCCCTCGATCGTGTTCGGCCCGGGCGACCACTTCTTTAACCGCTTCGGCCAGATGGCCGCCCTGTCGCCGGTGCTGCCGCTGATCGGCGGCGGCGAGACCCTGTTCCAGCCGGTGTTCGTGGGCGATGTGGCCTCGGCGGTCGCCGCCTGCGTCGCTGACCCGTCGACCGCGGGCAAAACCTATGAGCTAGGCGGCCCCGCCACCTACAGCTTCAAGGCGCTGATGCAGCTGATGCTGCAGGTGATCGGCCGCCATCCGTTCCTGGCGCCGATTCCCTTCCCGCTGGCCAAGCTGATCGGGACGGTCGGCGACGCCGTGGCCGCCGTCTCGCCCTTCCCGCCGCCGCTGACCGCCGACCAGGTCGAACTGCTGAAGGTCGACAATGTGGTGGCCAAGGGCGCCCTGGGCCTCGGCGACCTGGGGATCAGCCCGACCGCGGTCGAGGTGGTGATCCCCGCCTACCTGTTCCGCTACCGCAAGGGCGGCCAGTACGCCGAGGCCCTGGCCAGCGGGGCGTAAGGCCTCCTGCGACGGCCTATCCCGCCGCCGCGTGGGCGAAGAAGTAGAGCCAGATCAGGCCGCCGCCGCCGACCAGAATCCGCCAGATGGCGAAGACGGCGAAGCCGTGCCGCGCCAGGAAGTCGATGAAGGTCTTGATCGCCAGGAGGCCGGCGGCGAACGAGACCACGAAGCCGATGGCGATGATGCCGGCGTGGCTCATGTCGATGTCGTGGCGGCTCTTCCAGGCGTCGAGGGCGAAGGCGCCGGCCATGGTCGGTATGGCCAGGAAGAACGAGAACTCGGCCGCCGCGCGCCGCTCGACGCCCAGGAGCAGCGAGCCGGCGATGGTGGCGCCCGAGCGCGACACGCCAGGGATCAGGGCCAGGCACTGGGAGACGCCGATCAGCAGCGACTTTACGAACGGAATCTTCTCCGAGCTGTCGATCACCGGCGCCGGGCGGAAATGGTCCAGCAGCCACAGCACGATCCCGCCGATCAAGAGCGACCAGCAGATCAGCCGGGGGCTCTCGAACAGCACCTTCTTGATCACGTCGTGCAGGCCGAAGCCCAGGATGAAGGCCGGGACCAGGGCTATGGCCAGGCTGGCCACGAACCGCCGAGCCGCCGGATCGGAGGGCAGCCGCAGGGCCACGTGCAGCAGCCGGTTGAAGTAGAGCGCCACCACCGCCAGGATCGCGCCCATCTGGATCAGCACGATGAAGGTGTCCCAGAAGCCGTCGGGCAGGCCCATCAGCATCTTGGTCAGGAGCAGGTGGGCGGTCGACGAGACAGGGATGAATTCGGTGATCCCCTCCACAAGTCCGAGCAGGATTGCGGTCAAGCCGTCGTGCGTCATGAAACCCCCAGGGCCAAGGTCGTGATCGATTCGCATATAGCCGGGCGGGCTCGGCCGGTCTCAACAATTCGTCGCAAGGGAGCATGGCCACGCTCGGCTGACCGGGACCTGACGGCCCGGAGGCGAGCTGTGCGGGCGTCATTCAACCAAAGGGCGTTGTCGTCAGATTTTCGCAATACCACAGCGCGTCTCGCCGCTTCGCCAACGGAGGCGTTGGGGGGAGGGGGTGCGACGGAAAACGCAATAGATTGCAGCAGCCGCACAGGTCGCGCATCGGCGCTGCTCCCGAAGGCCCGTGTCGATCAAGGTCTAATTCGTCAGATTAGAGACTAGTGACCTTCGTCACTCTGGGTTCGCGCCTGCGTTACCCGGCTTAAAAAGATGTAACGTTGTTCTCTTTTTTCGATTTCAGGTCTTCCGCTACGCTTGGGGCGGTATTAGAAGGTCGTGGTAAAGCCACGCTGTCCCCAAAGGCGAACTCGCGCTGCGATGCTCCGGGGTGGCGGCGCTCGCACGAGTGCGCGTTTTTGGCGTATCCGACATTCCTGGGGACACCACGATGACCATCGTCAGTTCGGGCCAGATTCAGTACGTGCTATCCGGCCAAGTCATTCAAAGCACCACCGTGCTGAGCGGGGGCGAGCAATTCGTCTACAGCGGGGGCGAGGCCGACTACGCCACCGTCTCGTCGGGCGGGTTCGTCGACAACTACGGCCTTGAATTCGGCGCCTCGAACGCCGGTGTCGACTTCGTCGAGAGCGGCGGCGTCACCGCCTACGGCAGCGTCGGCTCGGGCGGCAATCTGTACGTCTTTTCGTCGGGCGAGTCCGAATCGGAAACCGTCTCGGCTTCCGCGATCCAGACGATCTTCACCGGCGGGCTGGACCAATACAGCCTCATCTCCGGCACGCAATCCAACTACGGCACGGTCAACTACGACACGATCGAGGGCTTCTACGCCTACCAGTATATAGAGAGCGGCGGCGTGGCCTTCGGCGACGCCATCAGCAACCAGGGCTACGTCTCGGTTATGAGCGGGGGGCTGGACAGCGGCGCCGCCATCGGCAGCGGCGGGGTCGAGTTCATTCTCGTCGGCGGGGAAGCCGCCGCGGCGACGGTCGGCAGCGGGGGCATCCAGAACGTAGAGCAGGGCGGCCTCGCGATCAGCACGACCGTGTTGGCGTCGGGCTCCCAAGTCGTCTACCTCGGCGGCCAGGACGAATATTCGACCATCTCGTCCGGCGGCGCTCAGACCGTCTACGGCCTCGCCGAGTACGACATCATCGCCTCGGGCGGGGTCGAGACCGTCCAATCCGGCGGCCTGACCTTCTCCCAAACCGTGGCGGGCGTGGGCTCGCAGACGATCCTGGCGGGCGGCCTGGATGAATACAGCCTGATATCGGGCACGCAATACGACTACGGGTCGGCGCAGTTCGACACTATCGTCGGCGCCTATTCCTATCAGTACATCGAGAGCGGCGGCGCCGCGTTCGGCGACCTGATCAGCGGCGCAGGCTACACCTACGTATCGAGCGGCGGCGTCGACACCAGCGCCACCGTCGGCAGCGGCGGGGTCGAGTTTGTCTATGCTGGCGGCAAGGTCAGCGGGACATCGGTCCAGAGCGGCGGCGTACTGGCCTTGTATCCTGGCGCCCTCGCCGTCGGGGCTAATGTCAACAGCGGCGGCGTGCTCGAACTCCTCATTCCCGTACTCTCGGCGGGTGTCACCCTGTCGGCCGGCCTCTATACGGCGGCGAAGACGGTCAGCGGCGTCGCGGTCAAGGCGGGCGGGATTGTCGACATTGTCAGCGCCACGGTGCTGAGCGGCGGGGTGCTGCAGACCCTGTCCGGCGGTATCGACTACAACGCCGTGGTCAGCAGCGGCGGCGTCGCCTATGTCCATTCGGGGGCGGACCTGCTCTCGGCGACCATTCGCAATGGCGGCCATGACTCGGTCCTTGCGGGCGGGGCCTCGACCGATACGATCATCTCTGCCGGCGGTTTCGAGACCACCAGTTCAGGCGCGATCGCCTACAACCCGTTCATCTCCAGCGGCGGCTTCGAATACGTCTCGTCCGGCGGCGTGGTCAGCAACGCTCAGGTGAGCGCCGGCGGCCATGACACGATCTATGGCAAGGCGTTCGGGACGGTCGTCAGCGGGACGGGCGCCTTCGAGGTGGTCAGCTCGACCGGCATCGCCAGCGGCACGACCCTGACCGCCGGCGCGGTGCAGTATGTCGGGCCGGGGGCCACGGCCAACGGCACCATCATCCTGGCCGGCGCCCACACCCACATCAGCGGTGGGGGGGTGGCCAGCGGCACCCAGATCTCCAGCGGCGGCTTCCAGAGCCTGTCCGGCGGGGTCGGCATCGCCAATGTGGTGTCGTCCGGCGGGGTGCTCTATGCGATCTCCGGCGGGGTGGCGAGTTCGACGATCGTGCTCAGCGGCGGCCATGACAGCCTGCTGCTCAGCGGCAAGGCGGTGAACACCACCCTCTCCAGCGGCGGGGCCGAGAACGTCGAGTCCGGCTCAGTCGCGGTCAATACCCTGGTGCTCTCGGGCGGGCACCAGTACGTGTTCTCCGGCGGCGTCGCCAGCGGCACGACGGTCAACAGCGGCGGCATCGTCACCGTCTCGTCCGGCGGCAATATCGCCGCCGGCCTGACCATCAACGGCGGCCTGGTCATCGATTCCGGGATCATCGGCGCGGGCCAGACGGTCGGCTTCTTGGGTACCGGCGGCGACATCAAGATCTTCAACACCGGCGGGTTCGCGGCGAAGATCTCCGGCTTCGTCCTCGGCGACACCATCGATCTGGACACCTTCGCCTACAACGCCAGCGAGACGGCGAGCTGGACCCAGAACGGGACCAGCGGAACGCTGACGATCACCGACGGCGCGCTGGTCGAGCAACTGACCCTGATCGGGACCTACGTCACCAGCAACTTCAAGCTGGCCAACGACGGCGCCGGCGGCACGGCGATCCACGATCCGCCGGTGGGCGGGGCGGCCACGACGACCCTGTTCGCCCAGAACGCGGCGGCGATGGGCGGGCATGGCGGCGGCTTTGCGCCCACCAACTCCACGACCTCCAACTGGGGAGCCGCAGTCACCAGCGCCCTAGTCCCCAGCGGGGGCACGTCCGGAAGCGTCTGATCCGGCTTCCGCTCAGTCCAGCGCCGGCCCCACATAGCGCGCCCGCGGGCGGATGAGGTGGCCGGTCTGGACCTGCTCCAGGGCGTGGGCCAGCCAGCCGGCGCAGCGGGCGGTGGCGAAGAGCAGGAAGGCGGCGTCAGCCGGCAGCTTGCGCGTGACCGCGAGGCCGGTCAGGGCAAAGTCGACATTGGCCAGATGGCCGGTGGCGGCTTCGGCCGTGCGGCGCACCTCGTCGAACAGGGGCGGGGGCTCGAAGGCTTCGAGCAGGCAGCGCGCCCTTGGGTCTCCGGCTGGATAGAGCGGGTGGCCGAAGCCCGGGATCGGCTGGCCGAGGGAGAGGCGGCCGGCCACCGCTGCGCCTGGCCCCAGTCGCTCCGCCTCCAGCAGGAAGGCCTGGACCCTCGGCGCCATGCCGCCATGCAGCGGCCCCGACAGGGCGGCGAGGCCGGCCAGGGCCGCGGCCGCCAGAGAGGCGCCGGTGGACGCCGTCACCCGCGCGGCGAAGGTCGAGGGGTTGAGTTCGTGGTCGGCCAGCAGCACCAGGGCGCGGCGGATCAGGTCCGCGCCGGCGGTATCCTGCCCCCAGGCTGCGGCGAGTCGCTCGTGGATCAGGCCTTCGCCGGTCTCGCCGGCCACCGCATCGGCGAAGAGGTGCAGCAGGCTGACCGCCTCGGCCGCCAGGGCCAAGGGCGCGCGGCCGCGCGCCGGAGCGTCCGCGCCTGCGCGCGCCGCTAGGGCTGCGAAAGCCCGCGCCGTGCCTGTGGTTCCTGGCGGCGGCGGATCGGCCTGACGGCGTTTCAGCGCCACGCCGTCGCCGCCACGCAGCAGGCGCGCCACGGCCTCGAGCGTCTCATGCTCAGCCAAGAGGGCGGCGTCGCGGCCGCGATAGAACAGCCGGCCGCGGTGGATGGTGGTGATGGCCGAGGGCAGCACCGGCTCGCCCCAGGCGATAGCGTCCTGAGCGACCTGCTCGGCCTTGCGGCTCTTGGCCTTGCTGCGGGACAGGCGGTCGATGTCCTCGGCCCGGTAGAGGCTCTTGCGGGGGTCGTCCTCGTCCGTGCGCGCCTCGATGCGGCCACGGCTGACATAGGCGTAGAGGGTCTGGGCGCGCACGCCGAGACGCTCCTGAGCTTCCGTCGAGGTCAACCATTCAAGCATTATCATCAACGTTGATTATATTGATCAAGATTGACGGTATCACGGTTCTGGCGAGAGAACAGCTGCGAAATATGCAAGGAGCTGTTCCATGTCCGATGGCCTTGAAGGCGTGATCGCCGCCGACACCATCCTGTCCGAAGTCGACGGCGAGGCTGGCCGTCTGGTGATCCGCGGCCGCTCGCTCGACGACCTGTCGGGCCAGGCCCGGTTCGAAGAGGTGATGGCGCTGCTTTTCGCCGGCTTCTTCGACGGCTTGCCCGACGAGGCGGGCCTGAGCGAGGCTTTGGGCCGTGCTCGCGCCGAGGTGTTCCGCGAAACCGCCGCCCTTGACGCGGGGCTTAAGGCGCTCGGCCCGATCGAGGCGGTACGCGCCCTGACTGCCCGGCTGCACGATGGCGACGACCTGGCTGTAGCCTTGCGGCTGGTGGCCGCGCCGGCGGTGTTCACCCCCGCCGTGGTTCGCGCCCGACAGGGCCTGGCGCCCATCGCCCCCGATCCCTCGCTGAGCCACGCCGCCGACATCCTGCGCATGGTCAAGGGGCGGCCGGCGAGCGCGGCCGAGGCGGCGGGCCTGGACGCCTATCTGGTCACAGTTTCGGACCACGGCCTCAATGCCTCGACCTTCGCCGCCCGGGTGATCGCCTCCACCCGCGCCGGCCTGACCTCGGCGGTGCTGGGCGGGATCAGCGCGCTGAAGGGGCCGCTGCACGGCGGCGCGCCCGGGCCGGTGATCGAGATGCTGGACCAGATCGGCGAGCCGCAGAACGCCCGCGCCTGGATCGAGGCGGCGCTGGACCGCGGCGATCGGCTGATGGGCTTCGGCCACCGGGTCTATCGCGTGCGCGACCCCAGGGCCGATGCGCTGAAGCAGGCGGTCAGGGTGATGGGCGAGGGCTCCAACGCCCTGCCGGGCCGGCTGGCCTTCGCCGAGGCGGTGGAGAGCGCGGCCCTGGCGATCCTGAAGGAACGCAAGCCCGACCGCTCGCTGCAGACCAATGTCGAGTTCTACACCGCGCTGCTGCTCGAGGCCCTGGCCTTCCCGCCCGAGGCTTTCACCTGCGTCTTCGCCATGGGCCGGGTCGCGGGCTGGATCGCCCACGCCCGCGAGCAGCTGGCCGGCGGCCGCCTGATCCGGCCCCAGTCGCGCTATGTCGGCCCGGAGCCGCGGATAGCGGCTTGAGCGAGCGCGCCGGGGCCGGGGCCGCTCAGAACACCAGGGCGCGGGCTTCCTTCACATGCGGCAGGGCTTTGACCTTGGCGAGCACCGCCTCGCTGGGGGCCTGGTCCACGCCGACCATGGCGATGGCGTCCTCGCCGGCGGAAACGCGGCCGAGGTTGAAGGTGGCGATGTTGATCCCCGCCTCGGCCAGGAGCACGCCCAGGGCGCCGATGAAGCCTGGCTTGTCCTCGTTGTTGACGTAGAGCATGGCCGGCATGATCGGGGTCTCCAGCTCCATGCCCTTGACCTCGACCACGCGGGGGGCGCCGCCGATCAGGGTCCCGGCGAAGCTGCGCTTGCCGAGCTCGGTGGTGATGGTGATGCGGATCAGGCTGTCATAGATGGGCGAGTTGTCCTGGCGGCTCTCGCTGAGCACGATGCCGCGCTCCTTGGCCATGGCGGGGGCCGAGACCATATTGACCGTGGCCAGCATGGGCTTGAGCACGCCCGCCAGAGCCGCGGCGGTCAGCGGCTTGACGTTCAGGCCCGCGACCTCGCCCTCATAGGCGAGGTCGATCGACTTGATGCCAAAATCGACCATCTGGCCGGCGAAGGCTCCGAGGTCGGCGGCCAACACCACGAACGGCTTCAGCTTGGGCGCCTCGTCGGCGGTGACCGAGGGGCTGTTGAGGGCGTTGGTGACTGCGCCGGTCAGGAGATAGTCGCTCATCTGCTCGGCCACCTGCAGGGCCACGTTCTCCTGGGCCTCGTTGGTCGAGGCGCCGAGGTGCGGGGTGGCGATGAAGTTGGGCGCGCCAAAGAGGACGTTTTGCTTCGCCGGCTCCTCGACGAACACGTCGAAGGCCGCCCCGCCGATGGCGCCCGAGTCGAGGCCCTCGCGCAGGGCCTGCTCGTCGACCAGGCCGCCGCGGGCGCAGTTGATGATCAGGACGCCCTTCTTGGTCTTGGCCAGGTTCTCGCGGCTGAGAATGTTGCGGGTCTTGTCGGTCAGGGGAGTGTGCAGGGTGATGATCTCGGCCCGGGCCAGAAGCTCGTCGAGCTCGACCTTCTCGACGCCGATCTCGACCGCGCGCTCGGGCGACAGGAAGGGGTCGTAGGCGATCACCTTCATCTTCAGGCCGTTGGCGCGGTCGGCGACGATGGAGCCGATATTGCCGGCGCCGATCAGGCCCAGGGTCTTGGCGTAGAGCTCGACCCCCATGAAGCGGTTCTTCTCCCACTTGCCGGCCTGGGTCGACAGGTCCGCCTGGGGCAGCTGGCGGGCCAGGGCGAACATCATGGCGATGGCGTGCTCGGCGGTGGTGATCGAGTTGCCGAACGGGGTGTTCATCACCACGATGCCGGCGGCGGTGGCGGCGGGGATGTCGACATTGTCGACCCCGATGCCGGCGCGGCCGATCACCTTCATGTTCTTGGCGGCGGCCAGGACATCCTTGTCGGCCTTGGTGGCGGAGCGGACGGCCAGGCCGTCATAGTCGCCGATGATCTGGAGCAGTTCGTCTTTCGACAGGCCGGTCTTGACGTCCGCCTGGACGCCGCGGGCCTTGAAGATCTCGATGGCGGCGGGGGACAGCTTGTCGGCGATGAGAACGCGGGGAGCCATGGTGGAGTCTCGCTGTACGGAATTTCGGGAAATTGGGTGCAAGCAATCCCGCTCATCCCGGCGAATGCCGGGACCCAGATCGTATGGCTGTAGCCTTTGATCAGGATCTTGGAGATCCAAGGCCGGCCACGCGCGCCCTATGATCTGGGTCCCGGCATTCGCCGGGATGAGCGGATGGTTTCAGGCCGAGAGAAGCTCGGCCGCGACGGTGGCGAAGGCCCAGTCGAGCCAGGGCGTCAGGGCCTCGAGATCGGCGGTGTCGACCGTGGCGCCGCACCAGATGCGAAGGCCGGGAGGCGCATCGCGATAGGCGCCGGCGTCCAGGGCCACGCCTTCCTTTTCCAAGAGGCTGGTCAGCTTCTTGGCGAAGTCGGCCTGGCCGTCGGCAGGAAGGGCGGTGACGCGCGGATCGACGATCTTGAGGCAGACGCTGGTGTTCGACCGGGTGGCCGGAACCTCGGCCAGGAAGTCGATCCAGGGGGTCTTGGCCACCCACTGGTCCAGCGCGTCGAAATTGGCGTCGGCGCGGGCGTGCAGGCCCTGGAGGCCGCCGACCTGCGCCGCCCACTTCAGGGCGTCGAGATAGTCCTCGACGCACAGCATGGATGGGGTGTTGATGGTCGAGCCCTCGAAGATCTCGAGATTGACCTTGCCGTTCTTGGTCATGCGGAACAGCTTGGGCATGGGCCAGGGCGGGCGGTAGCTTTCCAGCCGGGCCACCGCGCGGGGCGACAGGATCAGGACGCCGTGCGCGCCCTCGCCGCCCAGCACCTTCTGCCAGGAGAAGGTGACCACATCGAGCTTGTCCCAGTCGAGCGCCTGCGCGAACACGGCGCTGGTCGCGTCGCAGATCACCACGCCCTCGCGGTCGGCGGCGATGAAGTCGGCATTGGGCACGCGCACGCCCGAGGTGGTGCCATTCCAGGCGAACACCAGATCGCAGTCGGGGCGAACCTTCGAGGTGTCGGGCAGCTGGCCATAGGGCGCATTGAGCGCCTCGGCGTCCAGCTTCAGCTGCTTGGTGACGTCCGTGACCCAGTCTTTGGAGAAGGATTCCCAGGCCAGCAGCTGGACCTTGCGCGGACCCAGCAGCGACCACAGGGCCATCTCCACCGCGCCGGTGTCGGACGCAGGGACGATGCCGATCAGGTAGTCGGCGGGAACCTCGAGAATTTCGCGGGTGCGGTCGATCGCCTCTTTCAGGCGAGCCTTGCCGATCTTGCTGCGGTGGGACCGGCCGACGGCCGCCCCCTGCAGATTGGCCACGTTCCAGCCCGGGTGCTTGGCGCACGGTCCGGACGAAAACTCGGGACGAGCCGGACGCATCGCCGGCTTGGCGGGGGTAGTCGTCATGATGTCTCCCATCCTTGCAGATGAGCAGCACCCCGTTGGGAGGGTGTGGCCCGCCGCGTCGAATACAGGAAACTTCGTGCAGCGCCAGTTAATTCTGGCGAGCCCCGTCAAACGCCGCGAAAAATGGGGTGTGACAAATCGAGCGAGCCGAGGCTTGATGCGCGGGCCGGGCGCTGTGGCGGCCGGTTTCGGCCCGGCGATTCGGCCGAAAGCTCTCTCTAGGAAGTGACCCATGAAGCGAATTCTGCTGGCGCTGGCGGCCACGGGGGCCCTCGCCATCGCCATGCCCGCCGCGGCCGAGCCGATGCACCACCACAAGCATTGGCACTCTGCGGGCGAGGCGCCCAAGGCCAGCGGCCATCACCGGCATCACCACGCCTCCGGCGGCGGCCATCACCACAAGAAGGCCTCCGGCGGTCATCACAGACATCACGCCGCGGCGGCCAAGGGTTCGGCCCACCATCACGGCCATCACCACCATCACCATGGCAAGGCGGCGGCCAAGCCGGCTCCGGCCTCTTCCGCCAAACCGGCTGCGAAGCCTGCAGCCAAGCCTGCCGCCAAGCCGGCCGGCAAGCCTCACTAGATCGCGTCGCCGCCCCTTCTCTCCGCGCGAGGGAAGGGGCTCGGCCGCGCCCCGGGGCAATGGCGAGGGCCACGGCAGCGTTAATCGCGGCTCAATCTTCTTCTCTCAACGCCGCTTAACCCAAGCCTGACAGCCTTTTCCGCGGATCAATCCCCGCGAGGCGCCATGCCCCAGAAGAGATACGCCGCCCCGACTCAGCCGGAGCTGTTCGCCACCGCCCTGCGCATCGCCGGCCTTGGCGCCTGGGAGTTGGACCTTGTCAGCCAAGCCATGCGCTGGTCGCCTGAGACCTATCGCATCTTCGGCGTCGATCCGGAGGCTGCGCCGGCGCGCGAGCTGATGCGCGGCCTGTTCGGCCCAGAGGCGCGCGAAGACGTGCTGCGGGGGATCGAGCGGCTGGTGCAGGAGGGGACGCCGCTGGACCGCGAGTTCGAGTTTCCCAGCGAGACCGGACCGCGCTGGATCCGTTGCCAGGCCGAGGCGGCGATCGAGGGCGATCGGATCGCCCGCATCACCGGCACCCTGCAGGACGTGACCAATCAGCGCCGCCACACCGCCCAGATGGAGGACCTCGCGTTCCGCGATCCCCTGACCGGCTTACCCAATCGCGCCCTGTTCCAGGAGCGCTTCGCCGCCGCGGTCGACCGCGCCCGGCGGCTGGGGGAGAAGGTCGGGCTGATCATGCTGGACCTGGACCACTTCAAGGACGTCAACGACACCCTGGGCCACGACGCCGGCGACGCCCTGTTGCTATCGGTGGCCGACCGGCTGGTCTCGACCTTCCGCCGCACCGACACCGTGGCCCGCCTGGGCGGCGACGAGTTCGCGGTGATCCTGCCCGGCGTGCGCGGGCCGGAGGACATGGAGCGGCCGACCCGGCTTTTGATGGAACTGTTGCGCAACCCCATGCAGCACGGGGGCGCCAGCCTGACCATCAGCGTCAGCGTCGGCGCCGCCCTCTATCCCCAGGATGACGAGGACGCCGGCCAGCTGCTCAAGAACGCCGACATCGCCATGTACAAGGCCAAGGACACCGGCCGGAACAAGATCGTCTCCTTCCGTCCCGAAATGCGCAGCGAGGTGGAAAAGCGCATCCGCCTGCTGCGCGAGGTGCGGGCCGGCATCCAGGGCGACGAGTTCACCCTCTACTACCAGCCCCTGGTGGACATCGCCGAGCCGCGGCGAGTGACCGGGCTGGAGGGGCTGATGCGCTGGCGTCACCCGACGCGGGGCCTGCTCCTGCCCGGCGCCTTCCTGGCCGCCTTCGAGGATCCGGAATGCTCCCTGGCGCTGGGCGAGGTGGCGCTGGACAGCGCCATGAAGCAGATGCGCGAATGGATCGACCAGGATGTGCCCTTCGGCCGGGTGGCGGTGAACCTCTCGGCGTCGCAGTTCCGGACCGGCGGGATCGCCGAGCTGATCATGAAAAAGCTGGAACACTGGCGCGTGCCGGCCAACCGCCTGACGGTGGAGGTGACCGAGAACGTCTATATGGGCTGGGGCTCGGAGTCGGTCAGCGACACGGTGCGGGCCCTGCACCAGCTGGGGGTGATGATCGCCCTGGACGACTTCGGCACCGGCTACGCCTCGCTGGCCAACCTGAAGCAGTTCCCGATCGACCGGCTGAAGATCGACCGCTCCTTCGTGCAGAGCCGCGACGACGAGCCGATCGTCAAGGCGGTGCTGTCCTTAGGGTCCAGCCTGGGCATGAAGGTGGTGGCCGAAGGCGTGGAGACCAACGACCAGCTGCAGCGTCTGGAATTCCTGGGTTGCGACCAGGCCCAGGGCTACTATTTCGCCAGGCCCATGCCGGCGCAGGACGTGGCCGGCTTCCTGGCCGGCTTCGCCCTGCAGGCGCCGAGCTCGACCGCGGCGGCGTGAGGAAAGCTAGCGCTCCGCGGCCATCGCCGCGGGGATCTCGCGAGGGCCGAGGGCGAAGCGCTCGATGAAGGTCCACAGTTCGCCCATCTCCTCGGCGGCGGTGTCGTCCCAGGCCTCTTCGGCCGAACGGCCGGTCTCCAGGGCGGTCTGATAGACGGCGCGCGAGCGGATGATCACCGGGGCCACCGGCAGGCGCATGAACTCCAGCGCCCTCAGAGCCCGCTTGACCATGGGCGGCTCGACCCCGTCGCGGGCCGGCGCGGCCTGGTTGACCACCACCAGGGCCGCCTTCTTCAGCCGCCGCACCACCTCGACCGTGCGCACCATGGCTGCGAGGTCGAGCAGGGTCGGGCGCACGACCAGGAGCGACAGGTCAGCCAGCACGATGGCCTGGCCAACCTCCTCGACGGCGCCCGCTGCGGTGTCGATCACCATCAGCTGGACTCCCGCATTGACCGCAGTCATCTGGGCCGACAGCAGGTGCGAGCCCGTGGCGTCGACCACCTCCGGCCCCTCGCCGCCTCTAGCCCGTAGCACCTCGCGCGCCGAACCCTGCGGGTCGACGTCCGCCAGCAGGGTGGTCAGACCGCGGATGTGCCCGCCCAGGGCCATGTGGGTGGCGATGGTGGTCTTGCCCGAGCCGCCCTTGAGCCCGATCACCGCAATGGTGCGCATGGCGGTGCATCCTCTGCGCCAGAACCGAAGGGCCGAGTTTAGGCCGGGATGGCCTAGGCCGGCAATCTCCGGCGCCGCCTTAGGCGAAACCCGGCGTGAAGCGGATATTGTCGGCGGCGATACCCTTTGCCACCACCTCCAGGCCGCCGGCCTTGATCATCCATTCCAGCCGGTGGTCGCGATATTCTCGCTTGAAGCCGCCGGTACGCACCAGTTCGGCCACATCGCTCATTCCCGCCGTGGCGGCGAAGGCCCTGGCCTCGGCCAGGGTCCCTGCGACCGAGGGCCGATCGAGGGCGCGGCCGAGCCAAGCGGCGAGCCGCGTGCCCGCCGCGGGCGCCAGGCCCAAGGTGGCGGAACTGGCGAGGTGCGGGACAACGGCCATGTCGCCCCAGCCGAAGGCCTCGCCGTTGAACCAGTCGCGGTCGCCAAGCTCACCCTCCAGCCAGGCCTGGAAGCTGGCCGTGTGCCGGGCCGCGGCGGCGCGCAGGGTTTCAGCCAGGTCGCCCTCGGCCCGCCGGAACCAGTTCAACTCGCCCAGACCCCAGTTGATCGCCTCGTAATGGGTGTCCATCACCTCTTCCAGGAGCCGCGCCCGGGCTCGTTCGGCCGGGGTCTTGGGTAGCAACGGCGGCTCTGGCCACTTGTCCTCGACGTATTCGACGATCACGGTCGAATCGAAGATCCGCACCTCGTCATCCACCAGCATCGGCACTTCGGCGCGGGGATTGCCGCGCACGAAATCTCCAGCGGCCCCGCCGGGACCGAGATCCGTCGGAACTCGCGCCTCGAAGGCGACCCCCTTCTCGCGCAGAGCTATTTTGACCTTCTGGCCATAGGGCGAGAACGGATGGTCGTAGAGCGTCAGCATGGAGCTTTTCCTTATCCGCCCCCGATCCTGGGGATCAGGAACACCTCGGCGTCGGGGCGCAGGGGCTCGGCCCAGGCGTCCTGGTGGATCTCGCCGTCGATGGCGATGGCCATGCGCCGCTGGACATAGTCGCCCAGGCCGGGGAAGCGGGCGTCCAGCGCATGGATCAGGCCACGCACGTCCGTCGCGGCCAGCTCCAGTTCGCCCATGCCGCCGGTGAAGCCGCGACCGTCCGAGCTGATGCTGACCCGCGCCAAAGCCTGATGCTCCGTCTACAGACTATCCAGCACCGCCCGCACCTTGGGCGGCGACATCGGCAACTCGCTCATGCGCACGCCCAGGGCCCCGCGCACGGCGTTGGCCACTGCGGCCAGGGGCGGCACGATAGGAACCTCGCCCACGCCCTTGGCGCCAAAGGGATGGCGCGGATTGGGCACTTCGACCATCACCGCATCGATCATCGGCAGGTCCGAGGCGACGGGCACGCGGTAGTCGAGGAAGCCGGGGTTCTCCATCCGGCCTTCGCGGTCGAACACATATTCCTCGTTCAGCGCCCAGCCGATGCCCTGGACTGCGCCGCCCTGGATCTGGCCCTCGACGTAAGCCGGATGGATCGCCTTGCCGACATCCTGCACCGCCGTATAGCGCACCACCGATACGTGGCCGGTCTCGCGGTCGATCTCGACATCGCAGATGTGCACGCCAAAGCCGGGGCCGGCGCCCTGGGCGTTGATCGCCACCTCGGCCGAGATCGGCCCGCCGGTCTTGCCCGACTGGGCGGCGAGGGCGGCCAGGGTCAGGGGTTTCACATCCTTGCGCGGGTCCAGGCAGTGGGCCGCGCCGCCTTCCCAGGCAATCTGGTCGACGGGCACGTCCCAGAGCAGGCCGGCGCGGCGCTTCAGGTCGGCGACGATCTTTTCCGCTGCCTGGGTCACCGCCATGCCGGTGGCGAAGGTGGTGCGGCTGCCGCCGGTCAGCATGGAAAAGCCGATCGAGGCGGTGTCGGCGACGATGGGGCGGACCTTTTCGACCGGCAGGCCGAGGACCTCGGCCGCCATCATGGCCATGGATGCGCGGCTGCCGCCGATGTCGGGATTGCCGGTGGCAACCACCGCCCCGCCGTCCTCATTGATGTGGACCGCGGCGGTGGATTCCCCGCCGATATTGAACCAGAAGCCGGCCGCGACGCCCCGGCCCTGGTTCGGGCCCAGCGGCGCCGACCAGTGCGGATGGGCCTTGGCGGCGGCCAGGGTCTCCTGGAAGCCGATGTCGCGGAAGGTCGGGCCGTAGGAGGCCTTGACCCCGTTGCGGACCCCGTTCAACTCACGGATGGCGATCGGGTCCATGCCGAGCTTCAGCGCCAGATCGTCCACCGCACTTTCGACCCCGAAGGCCGAGATCGGCGCGCCTGGCGCACGATAGGCGGCGACCTTGGGCGTGTTGGTGACCACGTCCCAGCCGGTGATGCGGAAGTTCTCGATGTCGTAGACCGCCAGCGCCGTCATCGAACCGGCCCCGACCGGCGAGCCGGGGAAGGCGCCGGCCTGGTATTTCAGCTCGACCTCGGCGGCGACAATGCGGCCGTCCTTTTTCGCGCCCAGCTTGACTTCGACCACGGCGCCCGAGGTCGGGCCGGTGGCCTCGAATACCTCTTCGCGGGTCATCACCATCTTCACCGGCAGGCCGGACTGGCGCGACAGGGCCAGGGCCACCGGCTCCAGATAGACCACGGTCTTGCCGCCGAAGCCGCCGCCGATCTCGGCCGGGGTGACGCGGATATTGGCCGCGTCGATCCCTAAGATCTTGGCGCTGTAGGTGCGGACCATGAACTGGCCCTGGCTGGAGGACCAGACCTGGGCCTGGCCGTCCTGGCTCATGGCGCAGACGCAGGCGTGCGGCTCGATATAGCCCTGGTGAACGGCCTGGGTGACGTAGCGCCCCTCGACGATCACCTCCGCGGCGGCGAAGCCGGCGGCGAGGTCGCCGCGCTCCAGCCGGTTGCGCTTGGCGATGTTGGAGGGCGCGGCAGGATGTTCGTCCAGGCCTTCCGTATAAAGATGATCGTGCAGCAGCGGCGCCCCCGGGGCCATGGCCGCTTCGACGTCGATCACATGCGGCAGGACCTCGTAGGTCACCTCGATCAGCTCCAGAGCCGCCTGGGCGATCTGAGGCGAGGCGGCTGCGACGGCGGCTACGGCGTGGCCCTTGTAGAGCGCCTTACCCCGGGCCATCACGTTCAGCGACATGTCGCGCAGGTTCGACGCGCTCTCCCCCGCCTCGAACTCCTGCGAGGCCAGGTCGGGGAAGTCGGCGGCGGTCACCACCGCCTTCACCCCCGGCAGGGCGCGGGCCTTCTTCGTATCGATCGAGACGATCCGCGCGTGGGCGTGCGGGCTGCGCTTGATCTTGCCCCAGATCATGCCCGGCATGGCGAAGTCGGCGCCATAGGCCGCGCGGCCGGTGACCTTGTCGACGCCGTCGGGGCGGATCGGCCGGGTGCCGACCACCTTCAGGGCCGGTTTGTCCATCACGTCGGTCATGCGACCCTCCGCGCTTGCCTGAGTTCCGCCGCCGCATCCATCACGGCGCGGATGATCTTGTCGTAGCCGGTGCAGCGGCAGAGGTTGCCGGCCAACCAGTAGCGGACCTCGGTCTCGGTCGGGTCCGGGTTCTGGTCCAAGAGGGCCTTGGACGCGACCAGCAGGCCCGGGGTGCAGAAGCCGCACTGCAGGGCCGCGTGCTCCAGGAACTTCTGCTGCAGCGGGTGCAACTCGCCGCCCTGGGCCATGCCCTCGATGGTCTCGATTCGCCGGTCCTCGGCCTCCACCGCCAGCACCAGGCACGAGCAGACCAGCCGCCCGTCCAGCATCACCGAACAGGCGCCGCAGTCGCCGGAGCCGCAGCCTTCCTTGGCCCCAGTCAGTTGCAGCTCGTCGCGCAGGGCGTCCAGGAGGGTCACGCCGGGATCGGACAGGAACTCGACAGGGTCGCCGTTCACTGTCGTTGAAATGTGGGTTCGCTTGCTCATTCGCCTCTCAAGCCTCGCTCGCCCGCTGATAGGCGATCTTCGCCGCGCGCCTGGCCAGCACGCCGGCGATCTTGATCCGATAGTCCGCCGTGCCGCGCTTGTCGCTGATCGGCCGGCAGGCGGCCCGGGCGGCCGCGTCCAGCCGCTCCAGCGCCGCCTCGTCCAGTTTCGATCCAATGATCGCCGCCCCGGCCTCCGGGACCAGCAGGGCGGTGGGCGCCACCGCGCCCAGGGCCACATGCGCCTCGGCGACGCCGCCGTCGGGGTTCAGGATCAGGTTCACGCCCGCCCCGACCACGGCGATGTCCATCTCGGTGCGCGGGATCGAGCGCAGATAGGCGTCGCCGGCGCGGGCCGGCCGCGCCGGCAGGCGGATCTCCAGCACGAACTCGTCGGGCGCCAGGCTGGTCTTGCCAGGCGCGACCGCGATCGCCTCGACCGGAACCTCGCGCCGGCCCTTGGCGCCGATCACCACGGCCACGGCCCGCGCGGCGATGATCGCCGGCACGCTGTCGGCGGCTGGCGAGGCGTTGCAGAGGTTGCCGGCGATGCTGGCGCGGCCCTGCACCTGGGTCGAGCCGATAAGATTGGCCGCCTCCACCACCCCCGGCCAGGCCTTGACCAGGGCCTTGTGCTCGCCGAGCACCGCGCCCGGCGTCGCTGCGCCGATGACGAAGCCGCCGGCCTCCTCGCGCACGCCGATCAGGCCGGGGATGCGCTTCAGGTCGACGATCCGCTGAGGCCGCACCCGGCCCGAGCGCATCTGCACCAGAAGGTCGGTGCCGCCGGCCAGGACCTTGGCCTGACCGCCGCCCAGCGCCCTGACCGCTTCGTCGGCGGTGGTCGGCGCGACATAGTCCAGTTGCAACACGCGTCCTCCTCGCGCAGGCCTGTGGTGGCGCGGCTTTGCGCCCACCTTCGCCGCCTCACATGTTCCGATCTTTTCCAGATAGGCGCGGACGGCTGGATTGCCAGCGTTCACCCATACGATGACGCGCCGAAGACAGGCGGGTCAAGCCGCATCGGCGAGGTGAAGGGCCGGGGAGCGCGGCTCCTCGAGTTGAGAAAAGTTCAGAACTTCACCCTTGTGGAAATCGCCGATCGGGCGTCTGGTTTCGCCACAACAAAGGGAGGCGTTCATGAAGTCCAAGCTTTTCGGCGCCGTGCTTGTGCTGGCGTTCTTGTCTGCTTCCGCAACACTCGCGGCCGACGCTCAACTGATGGTTCCGATCCACCAATTCATCGACGACTTCAACAAGGGCGACGTCAAGGGCGCCGCCGCTGCGCATTTGAGCGGCGCCTCGATCATCGACGAGGTCCCGCCGCACCATTGGGCCGGGCCTGGATCGGTCCAGGCCTGGGCCAAATCGCTGATGGCCGCGTCCAAGGCCGCCGGTCAGACCGACGAGAAGGTCACCCTGGGCGAGCCGACCCGCGCCGACATCAACGGCTCTCATGGCTACGTCGTGATCCCGGCGACCTTCTCCTACAAGGAAAAGGGCTCGGCCATGAAGGAGCCGGCCCAGATGACCTACGCCCTGACGCGGATGAAATCCGGCTGGAAGATCGCCGGCTGGACCTGGGTCGGGACCACGCCCCAGCCCGACAAATAGAGGCCCTCAGGCGTCCGCCAGGGCGTTGGCCACCGGCGCGAACCATTGGCCGAGCCGCCGCCAGGCGGCGTCGTCGTCCGGCATCAGGCCCAGGCGAACGATCACCGCCGCCTTGGACGGGATCACCATGATCACCTGGCCGGCATGGCCCTGGGCGCAGAAGGCGTCCAGCGGCCCCTGGCCGGCCATCATGCCGGCGGGCGTGACCCCGGCCTTGGTCTCCAGCCAGAACCCGGCGCCGTAGGTCGGGTTCAGGGTCGGGGTGCGGGCGAAGCGGACCCAGCCTTCTGGCAGGATGCGCTGTCCGCCCCAAACCCCGTTCAGGCGGTAGAGCTCGCCGAAGCGGGCGTAGTCGCGCGCCGAGGCGTAGATCAGCGAGCCGCCGTAGAAGCCGCCGGCGGGGTCGAATTCGGCCAGGCCCGTGGTCATCCCCAAGGGCTGGAACAGGCGCTGCCGGATCCAGCCGGCCATGGCCGCGCGGCGCTGGTCCGGCGCGCGGGCGGTGGGGAACAGGTTCAGCTGCAGTTCCGCCGCCGCCAGCTGGTAGGCGCCGGTGGAATAGTTCCAGTGCTCGCCCGGCCGGTAGGCCTGCGGCTTTTTCGCCGTATAGGCCGCACCGTTCAGCCGGCCCGCGCCGTACAGCATCCGCGTCGCGTCCGAACTGACGGGGCTATAGTCGTTCTCGTCCCACTTCAGCCCGTCGGTCAGGGTCAAGAGGCGGCGCAGGGTCAGGCCGGGGTCGGGATGGGCGACCGATTTCAGCGGCGCGTCGATGTCGATCTTGCCGTCCAGCACCGCGATCCCGGCCAGGGCCTGGGTGAAGGACTTGGCCATCGACCACGAGACGTGCCGGGTCGCCGGACCATGGTCGGGGCCGTAGCGCTCGTAGACCAGCCGGCCGTTCTGGGCGACGACCAGGGCGTCGGAACGGCCGATCGGCGAGGCGGCGCCGGTCGAGCCGGCCGCCCAGGCCTTGTCGATCGCCGCCTTGTCCCCGGCCAGAGATCCGGTCGGCCAGTCGACCGGCGTCGCCGCGCCCGTCCGAACGCCGCCCAGCACGCTCAGGCCGCCAAGGCCTATGGCGAAATCGCGCCGCTTCATGCCAAGCTTCCCTCCGACGAACCGCATCGAGGCTAGACCATAAACGGCGGCCAGGGACAGCGGGTCGATGCGTCGAGGGCTGGCATGACCACACGGACGAAGGCGATCGGCGGGGTCGTGCTGCTGGCGATGCTGGCGCTCGCGGTCTGGGGCGGACGGCAGCTCGCAGCCTATGCCGGTATCGGCGGGACCTATGTCGCCAAGCAGTACTGCTCCTGCCTGTTCGTCACCGGCCGCTCCGAAGCCTCCTGCCGCGCCGAATTCCAGCCCGACATCGGCAAGTTCAAGGTCGCGGTCGACCGCTCGCGCATGCCGGCGTCGGCGGCGGTGACTGCGCGGCTCTTGATGTTCCAGGGCCGGGCGACCTATGCCGACGGCTATGGCTGCACGGTCGCGAAATAAATCTCCCCAGATCGCCGTCGTCGGCGGCGGGCCTGCCGGCCTGATCGCCGCCGAACGGCTGAGTGCGGCTGGAGCCCAAGTCACGATCTACGAGCAGATGCCAAGCCTTGGCCGGCGCCTGCTGATGGCTGGGCGCGGCGGGCTGAACCTGACCCATTCCGAACCTTTCGACCGCTTCCTCGGCCGCTACGGCGCCGCGGCCGGGCGGTTGGAGCCCATGCTGCGGGCCTTTGCGCCGGCGGACCTGATCGCCTGGGCCGAGGGCCTGGGCCAGCCGACCTTTGTCGGCACCAGCGGGCGGGTGTTCCCCAAGGCGCTGAAGGCCTCACCCCTGTTGCGCGCCTGGCTGGCGCGGCTGGCCGGGCAGGGCGTGAGGCTGCGCCTGCGCCATCGCTGGATCGGCTGGGATGATGCAGGCGCGCTCAGCTTCGAGGGACCCGGCGGCGCCGCGATCGCGACCCGATCCGATGCGACCCTGCTGGCCTTGGGCGGCGCGAGCTGGCCGCGGCTCGGGGGCAATTCGGCTTGGGCGGAGTTGCTTGCGCGCCGCGGCGTCGAAGTCGCGCCGCTGCTGCCGGCCAATTGCGGCTTTCTCGCCGATTTCAGCCCGCACTTCGCCCAGCGCTTCCAGGGCCAGGCGCTGAAGGGCGTGGCGCTGGCGGCCGCCGGCCATGCGGTCCGCGGCGAGGCCCTGGTCACGGCGCGAGGCCTGGAGGGCGGCGCGATCTACGCCCTCTCGGCGCCGTTGCGCGATGCGATCGCCGAACACGGATCGACGATACTGACGATCGATCTTCGGCCGGATGAACCTCTGGAGCGCCTCGCCGCTCGGCTGGCCCGCGGCCGGCCCGGCGACAGCCTGTCGAACCGGCTGCGCCGCACCCTGAACCTGGCGCCCATCGCTGTCGGCCTGCTGCGGGAGGCACCCGCCGCCGCCCTGCCGCGTGACCCCGCCGCCCTGGCCGCGGCGATCAAGCAGGTTCGCGTCACCTTGACCGCCCCGGCGCCGATCGCACGCGCCATCTCCAGCGCCGGCGGGATCGCCTGGGCGGCGCTGGACGACGACCTGGGGCTCAAGGCCCTGCCGGGCGTGTTCGCCGCCGGCGAGATGCTGGACTGGGAGGCGCCGACCGGCGGCTACCTACTGCAGGCCTCGTTCGCTACCGGCGCCTGGGCGGCCGGGGCGATCCTGCGCCGGCTCGGATAGGCCGCGCTATCCAGTTTCTGCGATCTGCAGCGCCTCGTTTTGGGTTGCGGGCGTTGTGCTGTCCCTGGTTTCTGCCGCCGGTTCCCGCTGAGGGCGAGTGTCGCTGGCGGAGGCCGACAAAGAGGCGAAAAAGTTATCGGCGCATCATGACCGCGGCCGAAAGAGCCCCGGTCCTGACAGTTTGCTTCACGGGACATCTGGCCGATGCGGCGGCATGCGCCTCGAGCACAAGTGCTTGAAAATCCGACGCTCTACTGTCCACCTTGGCCTATTGCAACTCGCGGCTGCGTGAACTCGCCGCAGCCTTGATTTAACCAAATTGGCGACTCGCCGTCATAGATCAGGTGTCATGTCGGGCGGCAATTTTCTCGGGCCAGCGGCCGATCGGCCGGCCGTGGCGAGGTTCGCCGGCGCCATGGGCGTCGGCTTGCTGGTCTTCGTCCTGGCCGCGCTCAGCCTGGCTTTCCTGCGCGAAGGCGGCAAGTCGGCCGCCGCCTGGGCGACCAACGCCATCGTGCTGGCGATCCTGCTGCGCACCCGCCCTGAGACCTGGTGGCGGCCCCTGGCGTTCGCGGGGCTGGGCGAGCTCCTGGCCCGTCTCGTCATCGGCGATCCGGTCGCGCTGGCGGCGTCGCGCGCCGGCTGCAATCTCGTCGAGACGCTGACCGCCGCCGCGGTGCTCTGGCGATGGGCCGGCGGCCCGCTGGACCTGGCGCGACAGAAGCATCTCGCGCTCTTCCTGGGGACGGCCGCGCTGGTCCCGGCCCTGTCCAGCCTGCTGTCGTCTTACGCGCCGGCGCTGCTGCCGCACGGCGTTCCTGTCGACGCCACCCGCTGGTGGGCGCCCCACACCCTGGGCCTGATGATCGTCACGCCCTGTCTTCTGACCTTGAACCGCGATGGGCTCCGCGCGCTGCGGGAGAGGCTGGCGACCCCGCGCGGAAGCATGGCCGCGTTCGTCTGGGCGCTCTCCCTGGCCAGCGTCAATCTGCAGAACGGGATGCCGTTGCTGTTCGTGGTCCCGGCTACGCTGGTGCTGGTCGCCTTCGAACTGGAGCTGTCCGGAACAGCCCTGGCGCTGATGATCACCGCCGGCGTCTCGGTCGCCGCCTCGGCTGCGGGGTTCGGCCCGACTCTGCTGGTTCGCGGCGATCTCGACCTGCGCGTCCTGCTGCTGCAGTGCTTCCTCCTGACCCTGACGGTGTCCATCCTCCCTGTAGCCTCGGCCATCGCTCGTCGCCGCCGTCTGGAAGAGGAACAGCAGGCCGGCCTGCTACAGGTCGAAGCCGCCCGGGCCGAGACGGCCAAGGCCTACGCCTATTCCTTGCTCGCGGAGGAGTTGGCAGGCGTCGGCCACTGGCGGCGAGACCTCGTCACGGGCGAGATCGTCTGGTCGGACGAGATGTTTTCGATCCACGGCCTCTCCAAGGCCGCTCACGCCGGCCACATCGGCGAGGAGATCGCGCTCTACCGTCCCGAAGACCAGCGGCTGATCCGCGAGGCGGTCGCTACGGCGATCGAGACCGGCCAGCCCTTCGATCTCAAGGTCCAGCTGAGCCGGGCCAACGACGCTGCGGTGCGCACCGTCGCCTACCGCTGCGGCGTGGAGCGGGACGAGGCCGGGGTGGCCCGCGCCATATTCGGCGTCACCCGCGACATCACCGAGGAGGAGACATCCCGTCAGCGCTTGGAGGAGAGCGAGGCCCGCTATCGCCTCCTGGCCGACTCTTCGGCGGACGTGGTGGTCAAGGCCGGGCTGGACGGCGCCATTCGCTATATCTCGCCGTCGATCCGCCAGTTCGGCTACGACCCTGCCGCCCTGGTTGGCGTCAAGCTGGCGACGCTGTTGCACCCTGACGATGTGAAGAAGCTCAACGCCATATCCAAGGAGCTGTTCACCACTGGCAAGATCGGCGCCCTGCACGACCGCACCTATCGCCTGCGCAAGGCCGACGGCGACTACGTCTGGATCGAGGGCGTGCCGACGCCCGTCTATGAGGCGGACGGCACGCCGCGTTCGGTGATCTCCCAGATCAGGGACGTTTCCGAGCGGGTGGCGGCGACCGAGGCCCTGGCCGAGAGCGAGGCCCGCTATCGCCTCCTGGCCGATACCTCCAGCGACGTTGTGGTCAGCAGCGCGCCCGACGGGACGATTCGCTACATCTCCCCCTCGATCCGCCGGTTCGGCTATGGGCCGGAGGCGCTGATCGGGCTCAACGGGGGCGACCTCGTCCATCCCGACGACCTGGACCATGTCCGCGCCGGCATACTGGCCCAGATCGACGAGCCGGGCGGTCTGGCGAAGGAATGCGCCTACCGATTCCGCAAGGCCGATGGCGACTATGTTTGGGTCGAGAGCGCCTTTTCCCCGGTTCGCGACGAGTCGGGGGGCCTGACCGCCTTCACCTCCCAGGTGCGCGACATCTCCGAGCGCCATGCCGCAGCCGAGGCCCTGGCGGAGAGCGAGGCGCGCTACCGCCTTCTGGCCGACGCCTCCACCGACATCGTGCTGACCAATGACGAGGGCGGGGTGATCCGCTACGCCTCGCCGTCGGTGCGCCGCTATGGCCATGACCCGGACGCCCTGGTCGGCCAGCGCGCCAGCGACGTCATCCATCCCGACGACTACAAGAGGGTGTTGCTCAGCGTCATCGCCCAGATGAACGGCGAAGACTTCGATCCCATGTGGGACCGCACCTATCGCTTCAGGACCGGCGACGGCGACTATGTCTGGGTCGAGGGCGCCGCCAGCGTGATCCGCGACGAAGAGGGCGGTTTCGTCTCGGTGGTCTCCCAACTGCGCGACGTTTCCGAACGCCACGCCGCCATCGAGGCCCTGGCGGTCAGCGAGGCGCGCTATCGCCTCCTGGCCGACTCTTCGACCGACATCGTGGTCAAGGTCGATCGAGAGGATCGCGTCGAATACATTTCGCCCTCGGTCCGCCGCTACGGCTACGATCCGGAGACGTTGATCGGGGTCTCCGGTTTCAGCCTTGTCCACCCGGAGGACCTGCCCAAGCTGCAGGGCATCATTCAGGAACTATTCGAGAGCGGGGTCGTCGATCCCGCCCGAGACCGGACCCATCGCCTGCGCATCGCCAACGGCGACTTTGTCTGGGTGGAGGGTAACCCCAGCATTATTCGAGACGAAGCCGGGACGCCGGTCGCGGTGGTCTCGCAGCTGCGCGACGTCTCCGAGCGGGTGGCGGCCATGGCGGCGCTGGCCGAGAGCGAACTGCGCCACCGCGTCGTCGCCGAGAACACCACCGACGTGGTCAGCCGGACCGACAGCCAGGGACGCTTCCTCTACCTCTCGCCCTCGATCGCCGACGTGACCGGCTATGCGGCCGAGGAACTCCTGGGCGACACCTTCATCCCCTATATGCACCCCGACGACGTCGAGGGCGTGGGCGACTACTATCGGCGCCTGAACGAGAGCGGCGGGCGCCTGGGCCGGCCGCTGCGCTATCGCGCGCGGCACAAGGATGGCCGCTGGATCTGGCTGGAGTGCAATCCGACCCTGCTGCGCGACGCCGCCGGCAAATCGCGCGAATATATCGACGTCACCCGCGACATCACCCGAAGCGTCAGGCTGGAGGCCGAGCTGATGGCCGCCCGGGACGCGGCCGAAAAGGCGGCGGCGGTGAAGGCCGCCTTCGTCGCCAATATGAGCCACGAGATCAGGACGCCGCTCACCGCGATCCTGGGCTTCACCAAGCTCCTGGCGGAGCGGCCGGACCTGGCCGAGAAGGAACGGAGCTATGTCGGGCGCATAGATGTCGCCGGCCGGACGCTGCTGACCATCGTCAATGACGTGCTGGACTTCTCCAAGCTCGAGGCCGGCCAGTTCGAGATCCGCCCGCGCGCCGCAAGCCCCGCCGAACTGATGCGCGAAGCGCTTCTGATGTTCACGCCTCAGGCCGACGCCAAAAGCCTTGGCCTCGCCTTCGAGCCCCAACCGGGCCTGCCCGAGCGGCTGCGTTTCGACCCCGACCGCACGCGGCAGATCCTGCTCAACCTGATCAGCAATGCGGTAAAGTTCACCGACGCGGGTTCGGTCACCCTGCTGGCCGCCTACGAGACTGAGACCGAGACCCTGGACATCCGGGTCAAGGATACCGGCCGGGGGATGAACCGGGCCCAGCAGCGAAAGCTGTTCCAGCGTTTCTCCCAGGTCGACGCCTCGACGGCCGGGAAGACGGGCGGCACGGGGCTGGGCCTGGCCATCTGCAAGGGCCTGGCCGAGGCCATGGGCGGGGGGATATCGGTGGTCAGCCAGCCGGGGTTCGGCACAGAATTCCGTGTACAGATCAAGGCGACGGCGATCGGCGACGACATTGCAGTCGAGGATGCATCGCCGGCTTCGATCGAGGGGATGAGGCTGCTGCTGGTCGACGACAATGCCGCCAATCGCGAGCTGGCGCGGGCGATTCTGACCCCGTTCGGGGTCGAGATCACCGAGGCCGCCGACGGGCTGGACGCGGTCGCCGCCGCCCAGTCCGACATCTTCGACGCCATATTGATGGACATTCGCATGCCGAGGCTGGATGGCCCCGCCGCGGCGGCCCGCATCCGCGCCGAGGAGGGGCCGAGCCGCGACGCGCCGATCCTGGCCTTCTCCGCCGATTCCGAACTGACGGACGATGAGGACGGCTTCCTGTTCGACGGGGTGGTGCGCAAGCCCGTGTCTCCGGCCGAGCTGATCGGCGGGCTGCAGCGCTGCATGTAAGGGGCGGTCAGCCCGTTTCTCGCCCCTCCGCCTCCAGCCGGTCCAGATGCATGCGGATATGGGCCGCCTCGGCCGGGGTGTTGGCCAGGGCTATGGCGCGGTCGAAGGCGCCGCGGGCCTCCAGGCCGCGACCGAGCTGCATCAGGAACAGCCCGCGCGCGCCGTGGAAATGGAAATAGGCCGAGAGGCGCGGCGCCAGGGGCTCGATCAGGGCCAGCGCCGCCTCGGGTCCTGACAGCTTGGCCACCGCCACCGCCCGGTTCAGGGTGATCACCGGCGAGGGCTGCATACGCTCCAGCACCTGATAGAGCTGGTCGATCTCGGCCCAATCGGTGTCCTCCGGCCGGGCGGCGCGCCCATGCAGGGCCGCGATCGCCGCCTGCACCTGATAGGGGCCGGGGCGGCGGTGACGGAGGGCCTTGTCCACCAGGGCCAGGCCCTCGAGGATCATCGGCCGCCGCCAGAGGCCGCGATCCTGGTCTTCCAACAGGATCAAGCCGCCGTCGGCGTCGAACCGGGCCGCCGCGCGGGCGTGCTGCAGCAGGAACAGGGCCAACAGGCCCATCACCTCCGGCTCGGCCGGAAACAGGCGCAGCAGCAGCCGCGCCAGGCGGATGGCTTCGTCGCACAGGGGCTCTCGCGCCCTGGCCTGGGTCGCGCCGGCTGAATAGCCCTCGTTGAACACCAGGTAGACCATCACCATCACTGCAGCGAGCCGCTCGGCCCGCTCGGCCGGCCCCGGCGCCTCGAAGGGGGCGTCGCCGGCGCCGATCCTGGCCTTTGCCCGGGTGATCCGCTGCTCCATGGCGCTCTCGCCGACCAGGAAGGCGCGGGCGATCTGCTTCACCGACAGGCCCGAGACGATGCGCAGGGCCAGCGCCACCTGCTGTGTCGCCGGCAAGTCCGGATGACAGCAGATGAACAGCAGGCGCAGGATGTCGTCGCGATAGTGCTCGCCATCCAGCCGCTCGGCCTCGGCCGCCTCGGCGTCGCTGAGGTCCGACAGCTGGTCCTCGGGCGGCAGGGCGGTCAGGCGGCTCTCGCGCCGCACCCCGTCCACCCCGGCGTTGCGCCCCACCAGGATCAGCCAGGCGGCCGGATCGCGCGGCGGGCCGTTGCGCGGCCAGTGGCTGAGCGCCCGCAGGCAGGCGTTCTGGAACGCCTCTTCAGCCACGTCCAGGTCGCGGAAATAGCGGAGAAGGGCGCCCATGGCCTGGGGCCGGGCCGCGGTCAGGGCCGCGTCGATCCAGGCCAGGTCGCTCATCCAGTCACAGCGCCGCTGACGTCGCCGCCGGGCAGGAACAGGCGGATCGGCCGGATCTCATAGCCACCCTCGCCGGGATTGGCCCTGGCCAGCTCGCGCGCGGTCTCCAGCGCCTCTTCGAGGTTGGCGCAATCGATGACGTAGAACCCCAGCAGTTGCTCCTTGGTCTCGACGAACGGGCCGTCAAGGATCAGAGGCTCGTCGCCCTTGCGCAGGGATGTGGCGGCGGTGGTGGGCAGGAGCCGCAAGGAGGGACCCATGCGTCCCTGCGCCGTCAATTTCTGATGCACGGCGTCCAGCCGCGCCATTACCGCCTCATCCTCCTCTTTGGACCAGGTGAATACGGCGTCTTCGTTATTGTAGCAGAGTATGGCGTAGAGCATGGGGCGGGCTCCTGATCCCTTGGCCCTAGGACGATCCGGCGCGGTGGGCGCCGACAGGGCACTTGCAGAAATAGGCCTCGGTCGGCGCCGGCGCGGCAAGATATTCAAATTTGAATAGCCAGTGCAGGAAACCATCGAATTCCGTTCTGGAGACCTCGCGCGCAGGATCATCCTCGCCAACAGGGAGATCCGCCATGACCAGCCTCGCCCACACCGCCATCGCCGCCGCCGCCCAATCCCAGACCGCCGAGCCCTTTACCCGCGGCGCTGTCGGCGGCGTGCGCACCACGCTGAAGATCGAGGCCGCCGCGATCCTGACCGCCTCTCTGGTCGCCTATGGCCGCACCGAGTTCGGCTGGCTCTGGTTCGCGGTCCTGTTCCTGGCCCCCGACCTCTCTATGCTCGGCTATTTCGCCGGCCGCCGGATCGGCGCCGTCTGCTACAACCTGGCCCACAGCTACGCGACGCCGCTGCTCCTGGGCGGGATCGGGATTGCGGCGCACGTCCCGGCGGCCTTGCCGTTGATGCTGATCTGGACCGCCCACATCGCCTTCGACCGTCTGCTGGGCTATGGCCTGAAGTACGCCACCGCCTTCGGCGACACCCATCTGGGGCGGGTTGGGAAGGCGTGAGAAGGCTCTAACCCCAATCGGGTCCCGAGACCGTCGAGCTGAACACGCCGAGAGCCCGCATGCGCCGGATGTCCGGACCTTTCGACAAGCCCCACGGGCCGACCCGCAGGCCCAGGGCGTGCGCCTCGGCCATGGTCTCGGCGGTGACCTCGGTGAAATAGGGCGACCATTCCAGGCCGCCATGGGCCTTGATCGCCGCCAGGTCCGAGCCGCCGTGATCCAGGGGATCGCACCCGTCGGTCCAGGGCGAGCGGCCGCCGGCGTCCAGTCTCACCTGGCTCTTGAGCATGGCGGGGATGGTAAGGTGCGCAGTGGCTATATCCGGGCGACGCGCCCGGGCCAGGCGCAGCACCTGCCAGTCAAAGGCGATAATCTTGGCGTGGGCGACGTAGTCGTGAGCCTCCAGCTCATCGAGCACCGCCTCGGTGATGGCCCTGGGGTCCGGCGCATGGCTAGGGTCCTGGGGATCGGTCTTGATCTCCACATAGATCAGGCGGCGCGGCCCCTCGGCGGCCTTCAGCAATTGCAGCAATTCGCCAAGCGTCGGGATGCGTACCCCGTCCATGCCGACCAGGTGCGGGTGGCGCCGCGCCTCGTCAGACTCCGGATGCAGCCGGCCGATATCAAAGCGGCGCAGGTCGGCGAGGCTCATGGCCTTGAGCGGCGGGCTGGGCTGCGCCAGCCATTCTCCATTCAGCCGGACCGCCTTTGGGCTGAGCCGATAGTCATGATGGGCCACCACATGACCGTCGGCGGTGAGCTGAACGTCGATCTCGATCCCGTCGACTGGCGCCAGCAGACAAGCCTGCGCCCCCTCGAGGCTGTTGGCCGGCCAGGCCCCGTACCCCGTGGCGCCGGCGATCAGCAGCGGGGCGGCGCCTGCCATGGCTCTATTCCCCAGCCCCCGCCGCCGTCGGGGCGCCGTTCCGGCGATAGACCGTCCCGCCCTTCATCACGAAGTCGACCTTCTCGAACTGGCTGGGGTCGGACAGAGGATCGCCCTTGACCGCCACCAGGTCGGCGAAGCGGCCCGGCTGGACCGAGCCGATGCGGTCGGAGGCGCCGATCAGGTCGGCCGCGTTGCGGGTGCCGGCGAAGAGGGCGTCGGCCGGCGCCATGCCATTGGCGATCATCAAGGTGAACTCCTGGGCGTGGTCGCCCTCGCCGATGTCGCTGCCGAGGGCGATCTTGACCCCGGACTTGATCGCCAGCGGCAGGTTGCGCTTGGGCAGCTGGTCGTTGGCCAGTTCCTTGGGCGCGGTGCCGGGCGTGAGCAGTTCGGGCTGGTCGCGGGCTGCGACGTAGAAGGTCTCGAACACCGTCAGGGTCGGCACCAGGTAGGTCCCGTGCGCCTTCATCAGGGCGAAGGTGTCGGCGGTGGCGAAGGAGCCGTGTTCCACCGAATCCACGCCCGCCCGCACCGCCGCCTCGATCGCGCCGGCGGGATAGATGTGGGCGGCGACCTTCATGCCGAGCGAGTGGGCGGTGTCGACCACCGTCTTCATCTCCTCGTCGGTCATCAGCTGCTGGCGCGGATCGTCGCCGGTGGAGGCGATGCCGCCCGAAGGCATCATCTTGATCAGGTTGGCGCCGCGCCGCTTGTGCTCACGCACGCGGATGCGCGCCTGTTCCGGCGTGTCGACGATGCCGTTGGCCCAGCCGGGATGCTCCAGCCCCTGGTCGAGGCCGCTCTTGGCGTCGCCGTGGCCGGCGGTGGGGCCTAGAGGCTCCAGCGAGACCCAGAGGCGCGGGCCCGGGATCTTGCCGTCAGCGATGGCGTCGCGCACCGACACCGTCTCGTCCCCGCCGCCCACGTCGCGGGCGCTGGTGAAGCCCTGCTGCAGCATGGCGCGGGTGAAGACGGCGGCGTCGAAGGCGCGGTCGATGTCGTTGTGGGTCAGGGCGTATTCGGTGGCGTTGGCCTTGGACGGCAGACGGGCCGAGATGTGCACGTGGCAGTCGATGAAGCCCGGCATCACCGTCTCGCTCGACAGATCCACCACCTCGGCGCCCGCTGGGCTGACGAAACCGGGCTGGACGCCGGTGACGCGATCGTCGTGGATCAGGATTGAGACCTGTTTGAGTGGGGTCGGCGAAACCCCGTCGAGAAGCGCGCCCGCATGGACGACGACATCCCGGGCGAGGGCGGTGGACGACATCAGCCCGGCCAGCAAAAGGCCCGCGGCGGCGCGATGAAACATGGACAACTCCCGACAACAGTGAGTCGCACTGTTTCAGGCGGAGCTGATCGGGAAAAGAGGGATCGGCGTATGACTTCAAGCGCATATCGGCGTTATCCTGCGCTGGTCATCATCCGGGGGGACCGACCATGATCGCCAAAACCGTGGGGCGCGCCGTCGCCCTGGCTCTGCTGGCCGCGCCGGCCGCCGCCCTCGCCGCCGATCCTGCGGCCAAGCCCGCGGGCATGGACATGCCGGGCATGAGCATGTCCGGGCCGATGAACATGGGCCTGGCCCCCATGCCCGCCGTCTATGCCGGCCAGGCGGACAAGCCCGGCGCGCCGGTGTTCGACAACCTCGGCGCCCACCATCACGCCATTTCGACCAGGAATGCCCGGACGCAGCTGTTCTTCGACCAGGGGATCAAGCTGATGTTCGGCTTCAACCACGCCGAGGCGATCCGCTCGTTCCGCGAGGGGGCGCGGCTGGATCCCGCGTGCGCCATGTGCTGGTGGGGCGTGGCCATGGCCCTCGGCCCCAACATCAACCTGCCCATGCCGGACGATGCGGTGGCGCCCGCCTGGCAGGCGCTCATGAAGGCCAAGGCGCTGGAGCCCAACGCCTCGCCGGAAGAGCGCGAGTGGATCGAGGCCCTGGCGGCGCGCTATTCCGCCGATCCCAAGGCCGATCGCAAGGCCATGGACGAGGCCTTCGCCCAGGCCATGGGCCGGCTGTGGAAGGCGCATCCCGACGATCTCGACGCCGGGACCTTCTATGCCGAGGCCATGATGGACACCCAGCCCTGGGACTACTGGCAGGCGGATGGGACGACGCCCAAGGGCCATGGGGCCGAGATCGTCTCTACCCTGGAGAGCATCATCAAGCAGGCGCCGGACCACCCGGGCGCCCTGCACCTCTACATCCACGCGGTCGAGGCTTCGACCACGCCCGAGCGCGGCGAGGCGGCGGCCGACAGGCTGTTCACCCTGATGCCGGGCGCCGGGCACATCGTGCACATGCCGGGGCACATCTACTACCGGGTCGGCCGCTATGCCGACGCGGTCAGGGTCAACGAACTGGCGGCCAAGGTGGACGAGGCCTACATCGCCTCGTGCAAGGCGCAGGGCTACTATCCGGCCGGTTATTACGGCCACAACATCCACTTCCTGTGGACCTCGTCCGAGATGGAGGGCCGCAGCCAGGCCTCGCTGGACGCGGCGCGGCGGCTGATCACGGCGGTGGATCCGGTCAGCCTGGCCAAGGACATGCCCCAGGCCGACCTCTATGTGTTCACACCCGCCGCCAGCCTGCTGCGCTTCGGCCGCTGGCAGGAGATCCTGGCCGAGCCGGCGCCGCCGGCCGACCTCAAGCTGGCCAACGCCGTCTGGCTGGAGGCGCGCGGCTTCGCCCACGCCAACACCGGCGACCTTGCCGCGGCTCAGAAGGATCAGCAGGCCCTGACCGCCCTGGCCGGCGCCGACTTCTCCCGCTGGACCCAGGCCGGTGTGCCGGCGCATGACATGGCCGACCTGGCCCTGGCGGCGCTGGACGGCGAGATCGCCCGCCGCTCGGGCGACCTGCCCGGCGCCATCCGCTGGTTCCGGCTGGCCGCCGACATCGAGGCCAAGCTGCCCTATTCCGAGCCGCCCTACTGGCATCAGCCGACCAGCCACCTGCTGGGCGCGGCCCTGATGGAAGCGCATCGCCCGGCCGAGGCGGAGGCGGTCTATCGTGAGAGCCTGAAGACCTATCGCGGCGACGGCTGGGCGCTCTACGGCCTCACCCAGGCGCTGGAGGCTCAGGGCAGGACCGCCGACGCGGCCGAGGCGCGCAAAGCTTTCGAGCAGAGCTGGAAATTCGCCGACGTTAAGCTGACGGCGTCGCGGTTCTAGGCCGCCTTCGTCCGGCCAATCCAGTCGCCGATCACGCCTTCCAACACCTCCAGAGGCACGCGGCCGCAGCCGAGGCCGGCTTCATGGAAGTTCTTGATGTCGTAACGCGGGCCCAGCGCGGCCTGGGCCTTGGCCCGTTGCTGGGTCCAGACCGTGTGCCCCAGCTTGTAGCTGCAGGCCTGGCCGGGGTTGACGCAGTAGCGTTCGACCTCGCGGGCCGCGAAGCCGGGGGCGTCGGCCTCCAGGTCGACGAAATACTGGATGGCCTGCTCGCGGCTCCAGCCCAGGTGATGCAGGCCGGTGTCGACCACGCAGCGCCCGGCGCGGAACAGTTGGAAGCGCAGATAACCGATCCGTCCCAGGGGATCGTCCGCATACATGCCGATCTCGTCGGCCAACTGCTCGGCATAGAGCGCCCAGCCCTCGGCATAGCCGGAAAAGCCGCTGGCCTTTCGAATCATCGGCAGGTCTGTGTTTGAGAGCGCCAGGCCGCCCTCCAGCTGGTGCCCCGGCAGGCCCTCGTGGAAGGTGACGCTGGGCAGGGACCACTTGGGCCACTCGGCCGTGTCGCGCAGGTTGATATAGACCAGGCCCGGCCGCGAACCGTCCAGGGCCGGCCCCTGGCTGAAGGCCGAGGCGGCGCCCGCCTCGGTTTGCGGCGGCACGCGCCGGACTTCGAACTTGTAGGGCGGCAGACGCTTGAACAGGGTCGGCAGCTTGGGGCGGATGGCGTCGAGGCGGCCATTGCAATAGGCGATCGCCAGGGCCTTGCCTTCGTCCGTATTCGGAAAGAACGAGGCCGGGTCAGCGTAGAGGCCTTTGATCCGCTGGGCCAAGGTTCCCTGGGTCAGGCCCTGGGCCTTGAGCAGTTCGTCGATCCGGGCCCCGATCTCGGTCGCCTGGTCCAGGCCCAGCTTGTGGATATCGTCCGGAGACAGCGAGGTGGTGGTCGTCGACTTCAGGGCCGCGGCGTAGAATTCCGGCCCCTGTTTCAGATGGCCGATGCCCGCGTCGTGCCTGGCCTTGGTCCTTAGCGTCTTGACCGCCGTCATCTGCCGCTGCAACGCCGGGCGGACCCGCTGGTCAAAGAGGCGGGCGGCGTTGTGGCCATAGGCGTCGCCGAGGCCGGCGGCCTTGGCCCGGCGGGCGATCGAGGTCGCGATTACCGACTGCTCGCCGGGAATATCCAGGGCCTGCATCTGCGCCAGGGTCAGGTCGAGGATGAAGTCTGGCGGGACGATCCCCTCGCCGCTGTCGTGGCGCAGGCGGTCGGTCTCCTTGTCCAGCTCCAGCGCCAGGCCCGAGATGCGGTTCAGATAGGCCTCGGCGTCGCTCTGCTGGACGATCGCGTGTTTGGTGTCCAGGAACTCCGGCACGCTCTGATAGGCGCCCGACTGCTGGCTGATCACATAGGGTGAAGGGCCATAGCTGGAGCCGCCGAAGTCGAAGCGCTGCACTGCGGCGCGGGCCTCGAGCTGATAGAGGACGGTGTCGTAATTGACCCTGGCGGCGGGGCCGAGGGCGCCGCGGTCGATCGCCTTCAGCTGCTTCAGGTCGGCCAGGGTCTCGGCCTTGTGCGTCGCCACCGCGCCTAGGGACTCGTCCCGGAGCCTGCTCTTGAGGTCGTAGTTGGCGCCTTTGTCGAGGCCCAGCTGGGTGGCCATCTCGGGATTGCGCCGCAACTCGGCCTGGAAGAGGGCGTCGAACAGGCTGTTCAGCCGCCCGTCCGCGTCGCCGGCCGCCCGTGCGGCGGCCGGCAGCAGCGCCGACGCTGCGGAGGAAAGCAGAAATTCGCGGCGGTCGAGCATGCGGCCTCCTGGCGGCGCCTTCGGATCGCCCGCAACAAAGCACAGCCAGGAGATGTGGCAAGGGCGCGCGGCGTGGCGGCTCAGGCCGCCCACGCCCCGTGTCCTGTCAGGCAAACTCCGGATAGTACTGCGCCATCATCCGCCGCTCGTAGGCCACGAGGTTGTCGTGCGACAACGCCGCCCGGCGGATGCTGGTGTCGAACAGGGGCGTCATCACTCCGGCCAAAAGGCCGAACAGGCTGGCGTCGGCGCCGCAGGGCTTCTCCCCGCCCAGATAAGGCAGACCGCCCAGCAGTTCGGACAGGGCCGCGATCGAGCGCGCCGCCACGTCGCCGATCTCCTCCGGCGAGTGCCGTCCCAAGCCCTGGCCGTGCAGGTTCTGCGCCACCCGCTCGCGGGCCTGACGGCGCACCTCTTCGCGCATAGGCTCAGGCACGGCGTCGAAGAAATGCGCCGGCCCCTTGGCGAAATTCTCGTCGTCGGTCCAGCGGGCGTGCAGCATGACGAAATAGAGATGGTCCTCGACCATCCGCTCCACCGTCCAGGCCAGGGCGCGGCGGCCAGGGCTGACGCCGGCGTCAAAGTCGATCCCGTAGGTCTTTTCCAGATAGGCGCGGATGAACACGGAATCGGCCACCACCACCCCGTCGTCGTCGATATAGGGCAGCTTGCCCTTGGGCGCGGTCGGCAGGCCGCCCAGTTGGCTGCGATAGTCCAGGCCGGCCATCTTCAGCTGCACCTCGGTCTTCAGGACGAAGGGGCTCGGATCGGGCAGGCCGAAATTCGTGCCGAAGGTGTAGAGCGTGATCATGGCGCGTCTCCGTTGTCTTGACTTCGACCCTAGTCCGTCGCTCCTGACAGCATGGTGTCAGGAGCGTGCTGACATGCTGCCGACATCGATTGGTCAGGAAGGATTCCGGCATTGAGACGCGCCGAGCGGCTGTTCCAGATCATCCAGATCCTGCGCCGGGCACACGCGCCGGTGACTGCGCAGGCGATAGCCGAGGAGCTGGAGACTTCGGTCCGCACCATCTATCGCGACATCGCCGAGTTGCTGGCCCAACGGGTGCCGGTGCGAGGCGAGGCGGGCATCGGCTATCTGATGGACAAGGGCTTCGACCTGCCGCCCCTGATGCTGACGCCGGACGAGATCGAGGCGGCGGTGCTGGGCGCCCAATGGGTCGCCGGCCGGGCGGACCCGGAGCTGGCCAGGGCGGCCCGCGACCTGGTGGCCAAGATCGGCGCGGTGATCCCGGGTCACCTGCGCCCGTTCCTTCTGGAAGCCACCGGCACCGCGGCCGGGCGGCCCCGGCTGGTGGCCGACGCCCTCGACCTTAGCCGCCTGCGCGCCTGGATCCGGGCGCAGAAGAAGCTGACCCTGACCTATCGCGACGAGGGCGGCGCGACCTCCGAGCGCACCGTCTGGCCGATCGCCATCGGCTACTACGAGACCTCTCGGGTGATCGCCGCCTGGTGCGAGCTGCGCCAGGACTTCCGCCACTTCCGCACCGACCGGGTGGTGGCGGCCGATTTCGTCGACGAACGCTACCCCGCGCGGCGCGAAGCCCTGCGCGCAGCCTGGCGCAAATCCCAGATGGAGGCGCCCCGCTGGTCAGGCGCTCAATCTGGGTAAGGACGCTTTCGCACCGCCCGATCAGGCCCCGGATACCGCAGGCGGCTCACCCTAACTTAACCACCCGCCCCCTAGAGTATTCCCCAAGGGCGCCCATCCCGAACCGAATACCGGTCCGGCGATGACGCCTCATGAAAACTGACGATGCAGGCCCTGCGCGGCGAGCCGCCAGCGCGGGTCGGCGCCGTCCAGCAAGGAGGTCGCAAATGTCGTTCGCAGATGCCGCCGCCGGGCGGGGTAAGGTCGTTCTGGGCGTGGATGACCAGCCCGAGAACATCATGATGCTGGAGTCGATCCTGGAGTCGCAGGGCTTCACCTTCTTCGGCGCCTCCAGCGGCATGGAATGCCTGAGCCTGGTCCAGCGGGTCAATCCGCGGCTGATCCTGCTCGACGTGCAGATGCCGCTGATGGATGGCTACGAGACCTGCCGGCGCCTGCGCCGGATTCCCGAATATCGCTCGATCCCCGTGGCCTTCCTGACCGCCCGCAAGGAGGTCGAGGACGTACGCACCGGCATCGCGGTGGGCGGCAACGACTTCATCGTCAAGCCGTTCGACCCGGTGAAGCTGGTCAACCGCGTGGCCCACTGGACCAGCCGCCGGGTCAACGCGGCGGCCTGATCGGCCTTCCTAACCCCCTATAAACCCGCGGATCAGGGCGTTGGTCTCGCCGGGCTTTTCCAGCATCACCTGGTGGCCGCACTCCTCCAGCACGTGAAGCCGCGCCTGGGGCAGGAAGCGGGCCAGCGCCTCGGCCCCGGCGGGCGGGGTCAGGGCGTCGGCGGCGCCTGTCAGGAGCAGGATCGGCAGGTCCAGTTCTGCCAGGCGCGAAGCCTCAAGCGGCGCCGTCTGGTTCATCAGCGCCTTCATCATGAAAAGCGAATTGCTCCGCGCCTGGCGCTCCTCATAGGCCACCAGGGCCGGGTCGGCGCTAGGATGCCAGGCCAGGCGTTTGAAGCTGCGGCTGAGCAGCGGCCGGATCAGGGCCAACAGCGGCAAGGGCCAGGTGGCGATCGGCCCGGCGGCCATGCTGCGGATCGGCGGCGGCGCGCCCAGGAGCATCACCCGGTCGATCTTGTGCAACCGCCCGGCGGCGCTGAGGGCCAAAAGTACGCACAGGGTCAGGCGCGAGCCGTAGGAATGGCCGATCAGAATGTTCCGTCGCGCCCCATAGCGCTCGATGATGGCCAGATAGTCCTCGACCAGTTCGGCCCCGGCATAGTGCGGCGCGTGGCGCGGCGACCTGGTCTCGCCATGGCCGGCGAAGTCCCAGGCCACCACCCGATAGCCCAGGCCGGTCAGGAGCCGCCACTGGTTGCGCCACTGGTTCTTGTTGCCCCCGGCGCCGTGACAGAGGAACACCGTCACGTCAGCCCGCTCGTCGCCCTCGTGCACCACGAGGTTCACGCTGCGCCCCGGCCGCAGCTCGACCGGGCGGCCGGAGACGATGCGCTGGTTGGGCGCCGGGCTGTGCAAGGCGTGGTTCATGGCCGTGCTTTCGCGTGACGCATGGGACTATAGCGCTTTCGGGTCCTCCTGGATCGATCTCTGTTCATGGCGAGCGAGGGCGCGCGCCAGGCTGGGCGAAGCGGCCAGGAGACTCTGCGTGTAGGGATGGGTCGGTCGGGCGAACACCTCGGCGGTCGGGCCTGTCTCGACGATGCGGCCGGCCTGCATGACCATCACCCGGTCAGTTGCGGCCCGCACCACGCCGAGGTCGTGGGTGATGAACAGAAGGGCGAGGTTGTGCGCTCGCGAAAGCGCGTCCAGCAGGGCCAGGACCTGGGCGCGGACGGTGACGTCCAGGGCCGAGGTCGCCTCGTCCAGCACCACGATCTTGGGCTCGGCGATCAGCGCCCGGGCGATGGCGATCCGCTGGCGCTGGCCGCCGGAGAACTGGTGCGGGTAGCGCTCGGCGTCTGCTGGGCTGAGGCCCACCTGCTCTAGGAGCGCCGCGACCCGGCGCCGGCGCTGTTCCGGCGTCGGGGGCGGGTCGAACAGGGCCAGGGGCTCGGCGATGATACGGCCCGCGCGCCAGCGGGGATCGAAGCTGGACCAGGGGTCCTGGAACACCGCCTGCACCTGGCGGCGCAGGCGCCGCTGGTCGGCGCGGCCGAAAGGTTCGCCGCCGATGCACACCTCGCCCTGCGCCTCGGGGTCCAGGCCGAGCACGGCCCGCGCCAGGCTGGTCTTGCCGCTGCCGGATTCGCCGACCAGGCCCAGCCGCTCGCCGGGGGCGATGGCGAAGGAGACCCGATCCACCGCCCGGTGCGCCGGCGCCCGGCGGAACAGGCCGGTGCGCGGCCCGGGGTAGTCGCGCGCCACCTCACGCGCTTCCAGAACCGGAGCCCCGCTGTGCGGCTGTCGCGGCGCTGGAATGGAGGGTTCGGCCGCCGCGGCCAGGGCGCGGGAATAGGGATGGGTCAGCGCGCGGAAGAAGGCGCCGGTCTCGCCCTGTTCGACGATGCGGCCGGCCTGCATCACCGCCACCCGGTCGCAGGACTCGGCGATCAGGGCGAGGTCGTGGCTGATCAGGACTAGGCCCGCGCCGTCCTCGCGCGCCAACTGCACCAAGAGCCGGATCACCTGGGCCTGGGTGGTGACGTCGAGGGCGGTGGTCGGCTCGTCGGCCAGGATCAGTTTGGGCGACAGGGCCACGGCCATGGCGATGGCCACCCGCTGGCGCTGGCCGCCGGAGAGCTGGTGCGGATAGCGGCCCAGTGGGAAGCGATCCGGCGGCAGGCCGACGCGGGTGAGGACAGATGCAGCGGCCCGGAGCGCCTCCCGTCGGCCGGCGTTCTGATGCACGCGGAAGGTCTCGGCCACCTGCTCGCCGATGGTCAGCACCGGGTTCAGGGCGGTCATGGGCTCCTGGAACACCATGCCGATGTCGCGCCCGCGGATCTTGGTCATGGCGGCTTCGCCGAGGTCCAGGAGGTCGGTCCCGTCGAGTTTCACGGCGCCGGAAACCTGCGCCCCCGCCGGCGGCAGGCCCAGGATCGACAGGGCGGTCAGCGACTTGCCGGAGCCGGACTCGCCGGCCAGGCCCAGGATCTCTCCCCGCTCTAGGGTGAGGCTGACCTCGTCCAACAGCGGCGGCCCGTCGAGGCGCAGGGACAGGCGGTCGAGCTCCAGGAGGGGCATATCAGCGCCCCACCGATCGTGGGTCGAGGCGCGCACGCAGCCCTTCGCCCAGCAGGGAGAAACCCAGGGCCGTCAGCGCCACCGCCGCCCCGGGGAACAGGGCCAGCCAGGGCGCCTGGGCGAACAGGGTCTGGGCGTCGGCCAGCATGCGGCCCCAGCTGGGGTCGGGCGGCTGCACGCCCAGGCCGACATAGGAAAGGCCCGCCTCGGCGACCACGGCCAGCGACAGCTGGATCGCCGCCTGCACGATCAGCCCGCCCATCAGGTTCGGGGCGATGTGCTCCAGGCTGATGCGCCAGGCGCCCTTGCCGGCGAGGCGCGCCGCCAGCACGTAGTCGCGCGCCCAGAGGCTCAGCGCCGAGCCGCGCGCCACCCGGGCGAAGACGGGGATGTTGAAGAGGCCGATGGCGATCACCGCATCGATCGCGCCGGGGCCCAGGGTGGCCGACAGCAGCACCGCGACCAGCAGGGCCGGGAAGGCGAACACCAGGTCGCTGGCGCGCATCACCGCCTCGTCGATCCAGCCGCCCCGCGCCGCCGCCAGCAGGCCGAGGGCCGAGCCGGCGCCCAGCCCCAGCCCTGCGGCCGACAGGGCTACGGCCAGGGCGGTGCGCGACCCCGCCAGCACCATCGAGAGCACGTCCCGGCCATAGGCGTCGCTTCCGAACGGATGGGCCAGGCTGGGCGGAGCGAGGCGCGCGGCGGCGGCCATGTCCTGCGGGGCGTAGGGCGTCCAGGCCAGGGACAAGAGAGCCGTGACGATCACCAGCAGGGTGATGGCGGCGCCTGTGAAAAGGGCTGTGTTGCTGGGCGCCTTCATCCGCGCCGCCTCAGCCGCGGGTCGGCGGCTGCGTAGGCGAGGTCGACCAGGAAGTTGATGCTGACCACGGCGAAGACCAAGAGCAGCACCACGCTCTGCACCACCATCAGGTCGCGCTGGGCTATGGCCTGGAACACTAGCCGGCCGAGGCCGGGCAGGAAGAACACATTCTCGATGATCACCGCGCCGGCCAGCAGGAACGAGACCTGCAGGCCGAGGATGGTCAGGGCCGGGATCAGGGCGTTGGGCAGGGCGTGGCGCAGCAGGACCTGGCGCGCAGTGAGGCCCTTGGCGCGGGCGGTGCGCACATAGTCCTGGACCAGTTGGCCCTTCAGCTCGGCGCGCAGCACCCGGGCCAGGATCGCGCCCTGGGGCAGGGCCAGGGCGACGGCCGGCAGGGTCAGGGCCTTCAGCGCCGGCAGCACGCCGCTGTCCCAGCCGGGGAAGCCGCCGGCGTCGAACCACTTCAGGCCCGAGGCGAACACCACCACCAGCAGCATGCCGATCCAGAAATTGGGCACAGCTACGCCGAGCGGCGTCAGAGCGCCGAACAGGCGGTCGGCGATCCCGCCAGGCTTGGCCGCAGCAGCGAGTGCGGCTGTGAAGGCGCCGAGGGTCGAGAGCAGGAGGGCGTAGAGGGTCAGGGGCAGGGACACGGCCAGCCGCTCGGCGATCAGCCCGCCGACCGGGACGCGATAGGTGTAGCTGATCCCGAAATCCCCATGCGCCAGGCCGGCGATCCAGGCGAGGTAGCGCTGCGCCGCGGGGGCGTCGAGGCCGAGCTGCTGGCGCAGGGCCGCCAGGGCTTCGGGATCGGCCGAAAGGCCCATCATGTAGCGGGCCGGATCGCCCGGCGCGATCTGCAGCAGGGCGAAGACCACCAGGCTGGTGACGACGAGGGTCGCCGCCAGGGTAGCCAGGCGCCGGGCGAGATAGGCCGGCTCGGTCCGCAAGACGCCCCAGGCGAAGGCCAGGGCGAAGGGCGAAGCCAGGACCAGCCACAGCCAGGTCGGTGCGGGCCGGGCTTCGCGCTGGCCCGCTGCAGCGGCGGGCGCGCCTTCGATGGAGGCGGCGGCGAGGTCGAAGGTCCTGACAGGGGTTGGCGCCCATAGCCCTTTGACCTTGGCGTTCCAGACGCCGAGCGTCGGATATTCGAACAGGAACAGGTTGACCGCGTCGCCAGCCAGGGTTCGCTGCATCTGGCCCAGGAGGGCCGCGCGGCGGGCCGGGTCCAGGCTGTCGTCCAGTTCGGTCAGCAGCTGTTTGTAGCGGGGATTTTGGTAGCCGAAATAGTAGTCGTCGCGAGCGTAGATGTCGTAGTCCATCGGCTCGACATGGGCGACGATGGTCATGTCGAAGTCGCGCCGGCCGAACACCTGGGCCAGCCACTGCGCCCATTCGATGTTCTGGATACGGACCTTGATCCCGACCTCGGCCAGCTCGGCCGCCACGATCTCGCCGGCGCGGCGGGCATAGGCCGGCGGCGGCAGCTTGAGGGTCAGGGAAAAGCCGCTTGGATAGCCGGCCTTTGCCAACAGCGCCCGCGCCTTGGCCGGATCGTGCGGATAGAGGCCCGTCAGGTCGACATAGCCGGGGTCCTGCGGCGGATAGTGGCTGCCGATCGGCTGGCCATAGCCGAACATGGCTCCGGCGATGATCGCCTTGCGGTCGATGGCGTAGGACAGGGCCCGG